>NZ_LZKK01000134.1 GCF_001672815.1 Mycobacterium sp. E796
GCCGGCGAGCACCTGCACCGCCGACGCCGGCGGGAAGTCCAGCCGGACGACGTCGCTGTCGGCGGTCGCGAACGTGGCGAACGTCATCGACGTCGTGACCCCGAAATTGCCACCGCCGCCACCGCGCAACGCCCAGAACAGATCCGGATGATCGTTGGCGGACGCGGTGACCACGTCGCCACTGGGCAACACCACCGTGGCCGACTGCAGGGCATCGCAGGTCAAACCCGCATGGCGGCAGTCGGCGCCCACCCCGCCACCCAGTGCCAGTCCCCCGATGCCGACGCTCGGGTAGGTGGCGGTGGGGATCGCGCGCCCGGCGCCGGCCAGCCCTTGGTGCACCGCGTACAGCGTGGTCGCCGGCGTGACCGTGGCATTGCCGGCACCGTCGACGTTCACTCCTCCCGGCAGCCCGCGCAGGTCGATGACCATCGCGCCGTTCGGACTCGACGCGCCGATGTACGAATGCCCGCCCCCGCGCGGGGCGATCTTGAGCCCGTTGGCCGTCGCGAACGCGACCGCCTTCTGCACGTCGGCCTGCGACGACACCTTGACCACCGCCGCCGGATTGGAATTGTTGTAAAGCGAGTTGAAAACCTGCTTGCCCGTGGAGAATTGGGCGCCGCTCGCGGGCAGCAAGACGTTGCCCCCGATGGAGGACGCCAGGCCGCCCCAACCGGCGGCGGGGTCCGCTGCGGCGCGCGCGCTGCCGAAAACCGCTCCGGTGGCCAGCATTCCGACGGCGCCGCGAATGAACGTCTGACGCGAGATGCCCCTGTGATTCGTCGTCATGGGCCGGATTCTGGTCCAAACCGCCACTGAAAATCCGGCCTCCGCCCGAGTGTCAGGTCACAGTGTGGCCTCGATCCGCCGCCGCCTGCCGCGGCACCTCGCGGCCCAATAAGCGACGTCGCGCGCGCGATCCCCTCACGAAACGCTTATTGTGCAAACCTTTATCGCACCGTGTTGTAAACGTGACAGAAATAGACCAGAGTTCCACAAGTGACTGGAGTGCCCCCAGAGCACCCGGCAAGAGACGGGGAGGTTGGCATGAAGGCACTTACAGCGGAGACCCAGCGGTGGATCTGGGTGTTTCGTCACCAGCCGCTGACCATCCGCCTGCTGGCCGCGACCGCGGCCCTGCTCACCGTGGCCGCCGCCTTCGCGGCCCCGGCCGAGGCGGACCCGGCCGCCGACGACGCCTTCATCGACGCGTTGAACCACGCCGGCATCGACTTCGGCGAACCCGGCAACGCGATGTCGGTCGGCGAGTCGATCTGCCCGATGCTCGCCCAGCCGGGCGGGAACTTCGCCGCCGTCGCGGCCACCGTCAGCCACCGGGGCCTGTCACCTCAGATGGCAAAGCTGTTCACCACCATCGCGATTCAGTCGTACTGCCCGCAGGAGATGGCCAACATCGCCAGCGGCAACCCGGCCGCCGGCATTCCCGGAGGCCTGCCCGGGCTGGCCGGCGGCATTCCCGGTGGTATCCCCGGCATCCACCAGATCCCCGGAATGCCCGGTTAGCGCGTTCCCAGCGGGTCGATCGTCGACGCGATATAGACCATCGCCGCGGCCACCGTCGCGGTGGTCAAAAAATCGATCCCCCGGCTGCGGACGACCAGCAGGCCGGCCCGCTCGTCGGACAACACCAACCGCAGTACCGCCGCCACCCCGACACCGATGCCGATCAGCAGGGCGCCGCGGCGCCAGAAGTTGGCCGCCGCCAAGACAAATGCCGCCGCGAAGATCAGCTCGACCAGCAGGATAGGCCACTGGGCCCGCAGCATCGCGCGCACGCTACCCCTCGGCCAACTCGACGACGTTGGTCAACAGGAACGCGCGGGTAAGCGGCCCGACGCCACCGGGATTCGGCGACACATGACCGGCCACCTCCCACACGTCGGGATGCACGTCGCCGGCGAGCTTGCCGTCCACCCGGCCGACGCCGACGTCGACGACGGCGGCGCCGGGACGGACCATGTCGGCCGTCAGCATGTGCGGCACGCCCACGGCGGCCACGATGATGTCCGCCTGCCTGGTCAGCGCCGGCAGGTCGCGAGTCTTGGTGTGGCACAACGTCACCGTGGCGTTCTCCGAGCGGCGCGTCAGCAGCAAGCCCAGGGGGCGCCCGACCGTCACGCCGCGGCCGATGACGACCACGTGCGCGCCGGCGATCTCGACGTCGTAGCGCCGCAGCAGGTGCACGATGCCGCGCGGGGTGCACGGCAGCGGCGCCGGATCCATCAGCACCAGCCGGCCCAGGTTGGTCGGGTGCAGCCCGTCGGCGTCCTTGCGCGGGTCGACGCGCTGCAGCGCCGCGTTCTCGTCCAGCTGTTTCGGCAGCGGCAACTGCACGATGTAGCCGGTGCACTCCGGGTTGGCGTTCAGCTCGTCGATGGTTTCGTTGAGCTGGGCGGTGGTGATGTCGGCGGGCAGGTCGCGGCGGATCGACGTGATGCCGACCTTGGCGCAGTCCGCGTGTTTGCCGCGCACGTAGGCCTGCGACCCGGGGTCGTCACCGACCAGGATGGTGCCCAGGCCGGGGGTGCGGCCCGCTGCCGTCAGCGCGGCCACCCGCCGGGTGAGGTCGACGAAGATTTCGTCCCGGGTGGCCTTGCCGTCCAGCGTGATTGCGCCCACGCCTGACAGTCTGGCACGCCCAGCGCTGTGCCCGATGATGGCGACCCGCTTCGCCCGGCTACCGCCGATGATGGCGACCCGCTTCGCCCGG
>NZ_LZKK01000135.1 GCF_001672815.1 Mycobacterium sp. E796
CGCGCACCGCGCCCTCGTCCAGCGTCAGCGAACCGGCGGCCTCGGCGGCGTAACGCACCCAGAACCGGCGCGCCGACATCCGGACCGGCCGCGGCGCGAACACCGTTCCGCCCGAGGCGTCGCTGAGCGCGGTCGCAGCGTCGGTCGCCGCGGCCAGCAGCACCGGGACGCCGGCGTCGGCGGCCAACAGCGCCGACGACATCTTCGACGCCATCCCGCCGGTGCCCAGGTCGCTGCCGGGGCCGGCGACCACGCCGTCCAGGTCCGCGGCCCCGGACACCTCTGGGATGAACCTGGCGCCCTTAGTTTTTCGCGGATCGGCGTCATAGAGGCCGTCAATGTCGGAGAGCAGCACCAGCGCCTCGGCGCCCACCAGGTGGGCCACCAGCGCGGAGAGCCGGTCGTTGTCGCCGAACCGGATCTCGTTGGTGGCCACCGTGTCGTTTTCGTTGACGATCGCCACCGCGTGCAGGGCGCGCAGCCGGTCCAGGGTGCGCTGGGCGTTGGTGTGCGAGGCCCGCACCGAAATGTCGTGCGCCGTCAGCAGCACCTGCCCGACCGTGCGGCCGTAGCGGGCGAACGCCGCGCTCCACGAGTTGACCAACGCGACCTGGCCGACGCTGGCGGCGGCCTGCTTGGTCGCCAAATCCTTTGGACGACGGGATAATCCGAGCGGTTCGATGCCCGCGGCGATGGCACCGGACGACACGATGACGACGTCGGTGCCGGCCTTCATCCGCGTCTCGATGGCGTCGGCCAGTCCGGCCAGCCGGCCGGCGTCGAACACCCCGGACGGCGTGGTCAGCGCGTTGGTGCCGACCTTGACCACGAGGCTGCGCGCGGTGCGGATGGTTTCGCGGTGGGCGCTCATTCATCGTCACCGTGTTGGCGGCGCTGACGACGGGCCTCCTTGCGCTCGGCGGCCCCGGCTCGTTCGGTGCGATCCAGCCGCGCGTCGGTGCCACGGCCGGACAGCGCAACGTGTTCTCCCGCAGGCGTTTGCGGCTCCCAGTCGAACGTCATCTCGCCGATGGTCACGGCGCAGCCCGGTCTGGCGCCTAGCCTCAGCAGTTCCTCCTCGACACCGAGGCGTGCCAGGCGGTCGGCGAGGTAACCCACCGCTTCGTCGTTGTCGAAGTTGGTCTGGCCGACCCACCGCTCGGGCCGGGCGCCGGTGACGACGAACCCGCCCTCCCCGTCCGGCTCGACGGTGAAGCCGCTGTCGTCGACGGCCAGCGGCCGGATCACCGGGCGGCGCGGCACGATCTGGGGCCGCGCGGCGTTGTACTCCGAGATCATCTGCCAGAGCCCAAAGACCAAGGGCTGCAGCCCATCACGGCTGATCGTCGACACCAGAAACACCGGCCAGCCGCGCGCGGCGATCTCGTCGCGGACGAATTCGGCAAGCTCGCGAGCCTCGGGTACGTCGATCTTGTTGAGCACCACCGCTCGCGGCCGTTCGGCCAGATCGCCCAGCACCGCGTCCCCCTGCAGGGTCGGGGTGTAGGCGGCGAGTTCGGCTTCCAGCGCGTCGATGTCGGAGATCGGGTCGCGGCCGGGGTCCGCGGTGGCGCAGTCGACGACATGCACCAGCACCGCGCATCGCTCGATGTGGCGCAGGAATTCCAGGCCCAGGCCGCGCCCCTCCGACGCCCCCGGGATCAGCCCGGGCACGTCGGCGACGGTGAAGGTGTGCTCGCCCGCCGACACGACGCCGAGGTTGGGCACCAGCGTGGTGAACGGGTAGTCGGCGACCTTCGGTTTGGCCGCCGAAATCGCGGACACCAGCGAGGATTTCCCGGCCGAGGGAAAGCCGATCAGGCCGACGTCGGCGACGGTCTTGAGCTCCAGTGTCAGGTCGCGGGCTTGGCCCGGCTCGCCGAGCAGCGCGAAGCCGGGAGCCTTGCGGGCGCGCGATGCGAGCGCGGCGTTGCCGAGGCCGCCGCGACCACCGGCGGCCGCCTCGAAGCGGGTGCCGGCTCCCACCAGGTCGGCGAGCAGGCGGCCGCGTTCGTCGAGGACGACGGTGCCGTCGGGGACTTTGACCTCCAGGTCGGCGCCGGCGGCGCCGTCACGGTTGTTGCCCATCCCCTGCTTGCCCGAGGGCGCGGTGACGTGCGGGTGAAAGTGGAAGTCCAGCAGGGTGTGCACCTGCGGGTCGACGACCAACACGATGCTGCCGCCGCGGCCGCCGTTGCCGCCGTCAGGGCCGCCGAGCGGCTTGAATTTCTCGCGGTGGACCGACGCGCAGCCGTTACCGCCGGAACCCGCGCGCGCGTGAATGACGACGCGATCGACAAACCGTGGCATCGGGGGTCCTCTTAACTACCGCGGGCGCCGATGCGGGCCGGGGCCCGCAGCCGGACGCAGCGCCCGGACCGGGCCCGGGCAAAACGCCTAGTCGGTGGTCTGCCCGGCCGCGACGATGCTGACGGTCTTGCGGCCGCGCTTGGTCCCGAACTCGACGGCACCGGATTCCTTGGCGAACAGCGTGTCGTCGCCGCCCCGCCCGACGTTGACGCCGGGGTGGAACTTGGTGCCGCGCTGGCGGACGATGATCTCGCCTGCCTTCACGACCTGGCCGCCGAACCGCTTCACGCCCAGCCGCTGCGCGGCGGAGTCGCGGCCGTTGCGCGAGCTGGAAGCGCCCTTCTTGTGTGCCATGTGGTCCTCGCTACTTGATCCCGGTGACCTTCAGGACCGTCAGCTGCTGACGGTGACCCTGTCGCTTGTGGTAGCCGGTCTTGTTCTTGAACTTGTGGATGCGGATCTTGGGGCCCTTGGTGTGCTCGAGCACCTCTCCCGTCACCGCGACCTTGGCCAGCGCGGCGGCGTCGCTGGTGACCTTGGCGCCGTCGACGACCAGGGCGACCGGCAGCGTCACGTTGGCGCCCGGCTCGGAGTCCAGCTTCTCGACCTTGACGACGTCTCCGACGGCGACTTTGTACTGCTTGCCGCCGGTCTTGACGATTGCGTACGTCGCCATCGTTGCTCCTGCCTCTTTCCTTCGCGCGCGTGCCACCGGCTCGTTCGTGGTGGGTCTGGGGTGCAGGTCCGCGCCGGTCACCCGGGAGTCCCGCCGGTCGCCGGCCAAAGTCTTAGCGGTCTGGCCTGACGACAACTGTCCAAGGGTACGTGACCAGCGGCTACAGGGTCAAACCGGCTCGCCCGACCACTCGGGTGACGCAGGTCAGTCCACGTGGATCGGTGGGCCGGCCGGCCTGCCCGCCGCGCGACGACGGCGCGGGCGGCCGAAGCCCACTCCCCCGTTACCGGCCGCGCTGGTGTCCTCGTCGTCGTCGTCGAGGTCCTCGTCGTCCTCGTCGTCGTCCTCGTCGTCCTCGTCGTCCACGTCGAGGTCCTCGTCATCGAGGTCGTCATCGTCGTCGTCGAGGTCGTCCTCGTCGTCGTCCTCGTCGCTGTCGCTCTCGCCAAAGTCCTGGCCGTTGTCCTCGAAGTCGTCCCGGTCGGCGTCCGCCACGGCCGCGTCGGGCGGCACTTCGGCCTCGCCGTCGACCTGGGCGATGACTTCCTCGGCCGTCTCCTCGGGCTCCCCGTCACCCTGGGCCGCCTCCGACGTCCCGGACCCCCCGGCCGCCATCGCCTTGAACATCGGGTGCTCTCCGGGGGTGTGGGCCGGCAGCACCTTGGCCACCGCGGGCTCTTCGGCGCCCTTCTTCTTCGACCGCCTGCCCCGACGCCCACCGGATTCGGACTTCCGGCCGTTGGACGGGGCCGAATCCACGGGGTCGCTGTGCAGCAGCAGGCCGCGGCCGCCGCAGTTCGGGCACGACGACGAGAACGCCTCGATCAGCCCGGTGCCCAGCCGCTTGCGGGTCAGTTGGACCAGGCCCAGGGACGTCACCTCGGAAACCTGATGGCGGGTGCGGTCACGGGCCAGCGACTCGGTCAGCCGGCGCAACACCAGGTCGCGGTTGGACTCCAGCACCATGTCGATGAAGTCGATGACCACAATGCCGCCGATGTCGCGCAGCCGCAGCTGGCGCACGATCTCCTCGGCCGCCTCCAGGTTGTTCTTGGTGACGGTTTGCTCGAGGTTGCCCCCGGATCCGGTGAACTTGCCGGTGTTGACGTCGATCACCGTCATCGCCTCGGTGCGGTCGATCACCAGCGTGCCGCCCGACGGCAGCCACACCTTGCGGTCCATCGCCTTGGCGAGCTGTTCGTCGATGCGGTGCACCGCGAACACGTCCGGCCCGGTCGAGTCGTCCGGCCCGGTGGCGGGCTCGTACTTGGTGAGTTTCGAAACCAGTTCTGGTGCAACGGCATTCACGTACTCGTTGATCGTGTTCCAGGCCTCGTCGCCGGAGACGATCAGGCCGGCGAAGTCCTCGTTGAACAGGTCCCGGATGACCTTGACCAACACGTCGGGCTCTTCGTAGAGCGACACTGCGGCACCGGCGGCTTTTTGTTTGGTTTCGGCGGCCTTGGCCTCGATCTGCTCCCAGCGTTCCTGCAGCCGGGTGACGTCCTTGCGGATGTCCTCCTCTTTGACTCCCTCGGACGCGGTGCGGATGATCACCCCGGCGTCGGACGGCACCACCTCGCGCAGGATCTCCTTGAGCCGCTGGCGTTCGGTGTCGGGCAGCTTGCGGCTGATCCCGGTCGACGACGCGCCCGGCACGTAAACCAGGTAGCGGCCGGCCAGTGAGACCTGCGTGGTCAACCGGGCGCCCTTGTGGCCGACCGGGTCCTTGCTGACCTGCACGACGACGTAATCGCCGGGTTTGAGGGCCTGTTCGATCTTGCGGTCCGACCCGCCCAGTCCCGCGGCCTCCCAGTTGACCTCGCCGGCGTAGAGCACGCCGTTGCGGCCGCGGCCGATGTCGACGAAGGCCGCCTCCATCGAGGGCAGCACGTTCTGCACGATCCCGAGGTAGATGTTGCCCACCAGCGAGGCGGAGGCGGCGGAGGTCACGAAGTGCTCGACGACGATGCCGTCTTCCAGCACCGCGATCTGCGTGTAGCGCGCGCCGGGGTGCGGTGGCTCGGTGCGGACCCGGTCGCGCACGACCATCATCCGTTCGACGGCCTCGCGGCGGGCCAGGAACTCGGCCTCGGTCAGCACCGGCGGGCGGCGCCGCCCGGCGTCGCGCCCGTCGCGGCGGCGTTGCCGCTTGGCCTCCAGCCGGGTGGAGCCGTCGATGCCCTTGATCTCGGCGTTTGAACTGAGGTTCTCGTCGCCGTTCTTGCCGCTGCGCGGCGGGCGCTCGTGTACGACGGTGTTGGGCGGATCGTCCGGTGACGGGGCCTCGTCGCTGTCGTCCCCGGCCCCCGACTTGCGCCGTCGCCGCCGGCGGCGGCGCCGGCTGGCGGCCTCCGATGATCCGTTCTCGTCGTCGCCGGCGTCGGAGTCGTCCTCGTCGGTGTCCTCGGAGTCGGCGTCCTCGTCCATGTCTTGGCCGTCGGCGCCGCCCTGTTCGCCGCGGCCGCGGCCCCGGCCCCGGCGGCCGCGGCGCCGCCGCCGATTGGCGGGCCGATCGGACTGTTCGTCGTCGTCGCCGTCGGAATCGTCGGAGTCGCCCGAATCGTCCTCAATGTCGCGCTCGCCGCCGATCTCGACCGGCTGCGGCGCGACGAACAACGGCATGTAATCCCTTCCCGCACTTGAGGCGTCGAGCAGCAAGGGTTGTTGTGCGGCGGCCGCGCTGCTGAAGCCCGGGATGTTCGGCAGGGGTTGGGCGAAGAGCAATTCGCGCACCTTGATCGCGTCCTCGCGGTCCACGCCGGAGTGCACGTTGCGGTCCCGGCCGTCGATCGCAATGAGCGCCGCCAGCACCTCTTTGTTGGTGCTTCCCAGCGCCCGTGCCAGCTGGTGGACCCTCAGGCGGTCGGGCAGGTCCTCGTTCCGGGCCGGCTCTCGTGACGAGTCTGTGGGCGGTGCACTGTCTACCACGTATTCTCCTTTAGCCCCCGGGCGCGTCGTTTCGACGCGGCCACGCGAGGGCTTCGCTATGGGCCCGGGTCGCTTCTCCCAGGCTTGTGATGGTCTCGCCCCGAGCGGCTCAGGTAGAACTCACTCGGCGCCGTACTGAATGTAGGCCTGACATGCGGCGCAACATCGCGGGGGACGCGATGGTCGCGCTTGTCCAAGTCTTCATTCGGGTGTCCGAAGCCGGTCCGGCGACGTTCACCCGCTGTCAGTATCCCACATCACTTCCAGTGCCCACCCGCACCCGATCCGCGCGCCCCAGCAAACGCCGTCGGGGTCCCGGTGTGGCCCCGATCGCCCCCGGCGCTAGATTCCGGGAAACCAGAGCGCGATCTCGCGCTTGGCGGAATCTTCCGAATCGGACCCGTGCACCAGGTTGAACTGCGTCTCCAGCCCGAAATCGCCCCGAATCGTGCCGGGCGTGGCCTTGTCCACCGGGTCGGTGCCGCCCGCGACCTGCCGAAACGCCGCGATCGCGCGCGGCCCCTCCACGATCGCCGCCACCACCGGCCCCGAGGTGATGAATTCCAGCAACGATCCGAAGAAGGGCTTACCTTCGTGTTCCGCGTAGTGCTGGCCGGCCAGCTCTTCGCTGACGTGCCGGAGCTCGAGCGCCGCGATGGTGAGGCCTTTGCGCTCGATGCGGCCGATGATCTCGCCGATCAGATGCCGCTCGACGGCGTCAGGCTTGATCAGTACCAGGGTCCGTTCGGTCACGGCGGACAGCGTACAGAACCGGTTCGCGTCTAGCTTGGCGGCGACTGACGCCGCCGGACCTCGGCCCTAAAGTACGCGATCAGCGCCCACAGCCCGGTGAACAGCACGCCGATGAATCCCACCCCCGGATAGATGGCGAAACCGGCGAGCAGCACCACCTGCACGGCCAGGTTCACCCAGATCGCCCACGGCCTGCGCTGCAGCCCGGCCAGCAGGATCAAAACGACGGCCAGGCCGATCAGATAGACCAGCGACGCGGCGTTCAGCCCGCCGCCGACGGCGCCCACCACCGGAATCGCCAGCAGCACCACGATCGCCTCCAGGACCAGCGTCGCGGCCATCACGCCGCCGAAGCTCTTCCAAGGGTCGGGACTCTGATCTGTCATTGCGGGTCACGACCGAACAGGGTCCGCGCGGCCCCGGCGGTGACCACCGAGCCGGTGACCACGATCCCGGTGCCCGAAAACGACTCCGCCGCACCGATTTCCGTGGCCGCCTCGTCGACCAGGGCGGTCGCGACGTCGATGGCGTCGCGCAGGTTTTCCGCGGTCGCCACGCGATCGGGCCCGAACCGCTCACGGGCGGCCAGCGCCAGCGACTCGACGTCCAGCGCGCGCGGCGAGCCGTTATAGGTCACGACGACCGAATCGAACGCAGGCTCCAGCGCGGCGAGGATGCCGTCCACGTCCTTGTCGGCCATGATGCTGAGCACGCCGACCAGGAACCGGAAGTCGAACTCGCCGGCCAGCGTCTGCGCCAGCGCCGTCGCCCCGGCCGGGTTGTGGGCGGCGTCGATGAACACCGTGGGCGCGCTGCGCAGGCGTTCCAGCCGGCCGGGGCTGGTGACGGCGGCGAAACCGGCCCGGACCGCCTCGACGTCGAGCTGTCGCTGC
>NZ_LZKK01000136.1 GCF_001672815.1 Mycobacterium sp. E796
CACCGACACGCTGTTCGGGCACCCCACAACAGGCCGCCGCGGCCGCCGGCGCCGCCGAGCGCGGCGGGGCCACCGGTGCCGCCGTTGCCGCCATTTCCGACGAGAAAGCCCGCGGGTCCGGCCGCGCCGCCGGGCGCGCCGGTGGCGGTGCTGTTGCCACCGTTGCCGCCGTTGCCGGCCAAGAATCCGCCTGGACACCGGGTCCAGGGGCCTCATCCTCCCGCCGCAGGACGTGAATCTGCAGAGCCTCGGCGCCGTAACCGGGCAAGGCAGCGTCACCTACGGCGAGCCCGGCAACCAGCTCGTCGAGAGCTTCAAAACGTATTCGACGACAGTGAATTTCGGCAACGGGCTCGTCACCGCGCCGACCAGCGTTGCCGTCGTCACCTCCGCGAGCTTGAACGGTGCCGCCTATCCGACGTCGCAGTTGCCGGCGATCCTGGGCGTCGGGGTCAATCCCGGCGGCCCATTGAGCACCAGCCCCGTCTCGGCGTTGCCCGGCGCCTTCGGTCAGGGCGTGCTGATCGACGAACCCGCGAGCGTAATGGAGTTCGGCCCCAACCCACTTCCCGCCCACGCCTCGGTCACCGGGGCGCCGGTCACCACCCTGCAGGTGCGGATCAATAACGGCCCGCTCCAAACGACCAACAACGCGTACATCGATTCCGGGGGTTTGGGCGGGGACGTCCCCACTGCCCTCAACCCGCCCAATGTCGGCGGATACCTGCCCGCCGGAACGACCATCTCGGTCTACACCACCGGCGGGACGTTGCTGTATACGACGACGGTCGGCGCCCAACAGACGAACGTCGTGTCGAGTTTCCTGGGGGGCACATTCAACACCGGGATCGCGCCCTTCCTACAGGATCCGATCTACCTGTCCTATAGCCCCGGCGGTACCGGGACAACGATTTTCGACGCATGAATTAACTTTGAATTCGCTTCGAAAATAAGCAATTTCGCGACATCGTGTCGCTATTATCCGCATGTCGCACATCGGGCCGCGACCACTTAATGCCATGCATCCCTGGTGGAGGGTTTGATGTCGTTTGTCTTCGCTGTGCCCGCAGTAATGTCCGACGCGGCAACAAGTTTGGAGGGCCTGGGCTCGACAATCAACGCGGCGCACGCGGCCGCGGCGATGCCCACGACCGGGATCGCGGCGGCCGCCGGCGATGAGGTGTCGGCGACCATCGCGGCGTTCTTCTCTGAGCACGGCGCGGCATATCAGGCGCTAAGCGGTCAGGCCGCGGCTTTCCACACCCAGCTGCTGCAAACCCTCAACGCGGGCACCCAGGCCTACCTGGACGTCGAGGCCCACAGCCTGGCCCAGCTGCAGGCGTTCCAGGAAGGCGTTCTGGCAGTGATCAATACGCCCACCGACATGGTGCTGGGGCGCCCGCTGATCGGCGACGGCGTCGATGGCACCACCAACGCCCAGGGTGTGGGAACGGCGGGCGGCGCGGGCGGAATCCTTTGGGGCGAGGGCGGTCACGGCGGCGCCAGCACGGCCGACGGGGTAGCGGGCGGCGCCGGTGGCCCAGCCGGTTTGATCGGCACCGGCGGCACCGGCGGAATGGGCGGATTCGGGGCGTCCGGCGGAGCCGGGGGCACCGGCGGGCTGCTCTGGGGCAACGGTGGCGTTGGCGGTCTCGGCGGGGAACATGGAATCGGCGGTACCGGCGGCAACGCACTGTTCTTCGGAAACGGGGGCGTCGGCGGTCAAGGCGGGACCTATACGTTCGCCAACAACGTCACCACGATCGGCGGCGCCGGCGGAACCGGGGGCACCGGCGGCCTGTTGTGGGGCGGCGGCGGGGCCGGCGGTATCGGCGGACCCTACGCCACGGGCGGCGCCGGCGGCAACGCGCACTGGCTCGGCAACGGAGGCCACGGCGGAATGGGTGGGGCCTTTGCCAACGGCGGCGCCGGCGGAACCGGGGGGCAATTGATCGGTGACGGCGGCGACGGTGGAACCGGCGGTGTCTTGTCCGGTCTCGGCGGTCCCAGCGGCTCCAGCATCGGATTGTGGGGCCACGCCGGCACCGCCGGCGCCAACGGCGGCGCCGCCATCGTCCAGCTGAACGGAGTTGACGCCGGTCGTCCAACAATCTCGGTCTCCGTTGACGACGGGCCGACCGTGCAAGCGTTGATCGACAGCGGCTCCACCGCCACCCTCTTCCCGCAGAGCATGGTCAATCAGGCGTCCCTCGGCCCCGCCGGCGCGAAAGGCGTCTACACCTTTGGCACGCCCGAAGACACAACCGTCGACTACTACACCACCTATCAGGCCCAGGTGAATTTCGGCAAGGGGATGGTCACCGCGCCGATGACCGTCGGTGTGATCACCGCGGAGGTCCACAACGGAGTGGCCCAGATTCCGAACGAGGCCGTGCTCGGTGTTGGGGCAAATACGCCGCACGACCCGGATTTCGTCACCAGCCCAACGCAGCATTTGCCGGGCGTCCTCGATCAGGGTGTGCTGTTCAACGAGGGCGCGGCGCGGCCTTATGTGCAGTTCGGTCCAAACCCGGGCACCCCGTTCGCCTCCGTGACCGGGGCGCCGTACACCAACGCCTTGCAAATATCGGTCAATGGTGCGCAGCCGCAGACACTCATCGATGCGATCGTCGACACCGGCGGCAACGGCGGCCACATCCCGCAGAACTTCGTCCCCGGCTACAACCCCGGCGACTACTTGCCGCAGGGAACGAAGATTGAGGTCAACATCCAGGGCATCACCCAACCGCTGTACACAGAGATACTGGGCGCCAACGCCATGCAGGTCACCGTGTCCCAGACCGCTGTGCCCCCGGGGAACTTCAACACCGGAAACTACATCTTCAAGCAGATGCCGATCTATTTCTCCTACGACCCCACCGGTCAAGGGACCATCTATTTCGATCAGCCGTCCTGATCCGGTCCAATTCAGGCCGCGGCGGTGCTGGCCTCCACCGTTGGAATACGCCCGCCGACGTTGCGCCTTGACCGTAGCGACCCGACCACGGTGGCCGCCCACAGCAGCACGCACAGCGCCTCGGCGACGACGGTGAGCACCGCGTGGGGCGCCGGGTCCCAGCCGTGCTCGGTAAAGCCAAAGAGCCCAACGGTTCTCGACAGCGCGAAGGCGACCAGGGAGCCGCCGGCCAACGCGGCGGCGGCCCATTCCAGCCACCAGGGGCCGCCAACGGCGACAAGCAGGGCCAGCGAGAACGAGACGCTGGCCTGGATCAGGAAGCTGGTGCCGATCATCGGAATGTGCTGGTAACCATGGACGTACAGGTAGGCGTGGCTGAAGGCGCTGACCGCCAGGGAGGCGGCCAGCGCGAGCCGGAGGAAGATTTTCATTGCAGCTTGGTCTCTTTCAGTGCGAGGGCGGCCTGGCCCTTGGTGTAGTTGACCTCGCGGATCCCCAGGGCGTCGTGCAGCTTGCCCGCCGGCAGCGTGATCGGCTTGGGCGCCGGCCCGTCGCCGGGATGGGGCAACGGGTAGGCGGTCGTCGTTCCGCTGTAGAACGTCACGTTGCCTTCCGTCTTGGAAAACAGTTGGTGCACATGGCCGTTGAGGCATGTCACCGACGAGAACCGGCTCAGGTAGCTCAGGGCCTGGGTGGCGTCGTCGGTGCCCCAGCCCCAGTCCGGGTACATCGCGAACAGCGGGATGTGGCTGAACACGATGATGGGTGTGTCGCTGGACAAGCCCGCGACGTCCTTCTCGACGAACTCCAGCTGGTCGACACCCAAGTGCCCGAGCTTCTTGAGGTTCAAAGTGTTCACCAACGCGATCACGTGGACACCCGCGATGTCGAAGCTGTACCACCCGTCGCCCCGCGTCCCGGCGCCGAAGACGCTGCGGTACTTCTGTCCCGCGTCGTCGACGGAATCGTGCTCGCCGGGCACCGTGAAGACGTGCGGCGTCTGCACTTTGGTGAGCATCTGCTTGACCTGGTCGAACTGCTCGGGGGTCGACAGGTGGGTGAGGTCGCCGGTGTGGATGACGAAGTCCGGTGCGTAGCCAAGGCCGTTGATCTGGTCGATCGCGTGGCCGAAGGTGCCGGCGACGTCCGGGTTGGGCGGTCCGGAAAAACCGATGTGGCTGTCGCTCACCTGGGCGAACCGCAGCGTGGGCCGGGCGCTGGTGTGCGAGGCCGATGCCGTCCCGGCGACGTGCGAGATGACCTCACCACCGACGACGGCGAGGCCGACCGCCGCGCCGAACCACGCCGAGTGCCGGATCAGCTGCCGGCGGGTCATGGTGTTCGGATCGTTCATCCCGTCACCACCACGGTGCCGTGCATCATCGGGTGAATCGAGCAGACGTAGTCGAACTTCCCCGCGGTGGGAAAGGTGTGCGAAAAGGTGGCGCCGGTACCCATTCCGGGCGACTTGAACGACCCGTCGGCGGCGGCGACCGTGTGCGGTTCCTCGTCCTTGTTGGTCCAGGTGACGGTGCTGCCCGCCTTGACGGTCAGCGTGGCCGGCGCGAAGGCGAAGTTGTCGATGGTGACCGCATCGCCCGCGGCCGCGGCCGGCGACCCCGTCGCGGACGCGGGGCCGGGCTGCGGACCCGGCGCCGAGGGCATCCCGCTCATGCCCGGCATCCCGGGCGTGCCGCTGGCATTCGATCCGAAGGTCACCGACGGCGGCTGCGCGGCGGGCGGCGACGACGAGCAGCCGGCCAGCAACACACCGACGGCCGACGCCGCGACCACATGTTTTCGAAGCTTGGCGATGTTCATGCCAAGAGATATGGCGGCGGGTTACACGTCGCGGCGCGGCGGGGCGAACACCTCGATTGCGCCGTCGACCTCGCGAACCTGCAGCGCGGGCAAGGGCTTTGGCGCGATCGGCAACTGGTGGGTGCGCACCTGCCCGGTGGGCGAGAACGACGTGGTGTGGCAGGGGCATTGCAGCGCGTCGTTCTGTGCGTCGAACCACAGCTTGCACCCCTGATGTGTGCAGACGCCGGAGATGGCCTGGGGTTTGCCGTCGACGCGGTGGACGAACCCGGCGACCGAGCCGAGGTCGAACGGATGCATCACGCCGTCGGGCACGTCCGCGCTCGACGCGACGCGCTGCCAGGTCCCGTCGTTCGGCGTCAGCTCACCCGCGACCGCCGGGCCCTGCGTGGGGCTGCCGATCAGGGCGCGATCGATGGAAACGGCGGCAGCCGCGGCGGCCGCGGCGGCCGACGTGCCCACGATGACCTGTCGGCGCGTCGCGCTCTGCTTGGGCGCGGCCGGCGCCGGCGCGCCGTCCATCTGCTCCGCCAGGCGCCCGTGCAGGTCGGCGAGGAACTCCTGGCGCGGCTCGGCGTCCGCGGTCCCCGCCGCCCGCAGGTCGATCGCCGTGCGGATCTGCGCGGCCTCGAAGTCGTCGGGCGCAAACGGCTTCGGCCGGCGACCCCGCAACAGGTCATCGACATAGCGCCGCAGCCCTCGCGCGTTCATCGTTGCCCTCCATCGTTGACCTGTGCCGCCAGCCGCAGGGCGCGGTGCTGCAGCACCTTGGCGTTGGCGACGCTGATCCCAAGCTCGGCCGCGGACTCCTTGATCGAATTTCCTTGCAGGAAACGAATTTCGAGAATCTGGCGATACCGGTCCGGCAGACCGTC
The DNA here is from genome assembly GCF_001672815.1 of Mycobacterium sp. E796. Lineage (GTDB taxonomy): Bacteria > Actinomycetota > Actinomycetes > Mycobacteriales > Mycobacteriaceae > Mycobacterium. The sequence goes on from NZ_LZKK01000136.1 coordinate 5,614, forward strand.
GAGAACCCGCGCGACGCGCTGGGGCGCGGTGCTGATCGCTTCCTCGCTCTCGGGTGGTTGTTCGATGTCGTCGATCGAGGTTATCTCCCGGCCCATGGTCTCCCGCCAGTGTGCGGCCAGCACCGTCCTGGCCGTGGCCCGCAGGTAGGCGCGCACCTCGCCGACCGTCGCGGTCAGGCGCAGTGGCCGCAGCGCCGCCAGAAAGACCTCGGCGGTGAGGTCCTCGGCGTCGGCGCGGTTACCCACCCGCGCGAACAGCGTGCGGTACACCCAGGACGCGTTGTCGGAGTACACCGCTTCCCAGTCGGGATAGCTTTCATAACCACTGTCGGGCACCGCGCGCAGCGGTCGCGGGACTAGCGGTTTCTGGGGGTCGTTTTGCGCCGCCACGGTCCTCCTTCACCGATTCAATATCGGACCGGGTTACACGCGGGCACGTCGGCTTCCGAGGCCATCAGCTCGTCCAGCTTCGCGGCGGCGGCCGCCAGGGCCGACTTGGCCATGCCCAAGACCCTCTCCCGCACCCGCGGCTTCGCCGACGCGGGCGCCAGTGAGTCGCCCACCAGACGCCCGAAGACGTCCAGGCGCGCCGCGGCGAGCCAGGCGGTCAACTCCGGGTCCTCGAGCCAGCGCAGCTGATTGCGGTAGTAGGCCCGCGTGATGCGCAGCCAGTCGAGGTCGGTGTCGGGATGCGGCAGCGGGTCGCACAGGTCGTTCTTCACCGCGTCGTCGGGGTAGGCGGCCTCGACGTGGGCGACGAGCGCGGCGCTGAACACCTGCTGGCACCCGCGCACGCTCTGCAGCGTGATGCCGGAGCCATCGAAAATCGTTGTGGCGGGCCGTGTCTCGGCGCCGTCGGCGGTGCAGTCGACGTACAACGCCGAGGGGTCCACGGGCACGGCGCCGCCCTCCAGGACCGCCTCGCCGGCGTCGGCGCGCAGCAGGTGGCCCATGCGCACCACGTCGTTGATGCGTCGCAGCTGCTCCAATTCGGCGTGGGTGACGGTTGCGCAGCGGTACATGGTCGGGCGGATCGCCGGGTCGATCCGCAGCAGCGCGCCGGCTTCCTCGAGGCGGACGAACAGGTCGTCGACCGACGCCGCGTCCCGGATCGCACGCAGCTGCGCGGTGACGGCGGTCTTGATCTTGTCGGCGAACACCGATCCCGGCTGCAGCGTCGCGCGATCGAGCAACCACGAGTCGCGCGGCACGATCCACGTCAGGCGATCCGGCGCGATGCCCTGGCCCAGCAGCCACAGGCACGCGTCGATGCCGGTCTTGCCGGCTCCCACGATGACGTAACGGCGGCGGGCGGCCAGCCGGGGCAGCTCGTTGGGCGCGACGCAGTCGACGCCCGGCGCGACCCGGTAGGGCGGCGGGCGCATCGAGGGCACCATGACGCGCATGTAGGTCGCGTCGACGACGCGGCGCGTCACGTCGACGGCGTACTCGGTCCCGGCCAGCGTCCTGAACCGGCCGCCACCGGAGTATTCGCTCATCGGGAAGTAGGCCACGCGCCCGGTGGGCAGGAACCGCTGGCGCATGACGTGGTCGTAGTAAGCGCAGACCTCACCCGCGGTCGCCAACTCGTAAAGCCCTTGGTTCCAGCCGACTTGATCGATCGCGTCGCTGCCCAGGGGTAGCGAGTTGACGCCGTAGAACGCCGACGGCTGATGCAGCCGCACGAACGGGTAGGCCATGGTCCAGTGCCCGCCGGGCTGATGGTGGCGGTCCACCAGCACCACGCGTGCCTCGGTTTCGGTGACCAGCGTGTCGATGAACGCCATCCCCATGGCGCCCGCGCCGACTACCAGGTAGTCGGCCTCGATGGTGCGCATACGGGCTAAAGGCTAATCGGCCCGGGGTCGCTTCAGCGGATTTCGGCCGCCGCGGTGCGCATCTCGTCCAGCGCCGCGCGCGCCAATTCGCCCAGGCTCCGGTCACCGTCTGACGTAATCCATTCGGCGAACGCCTCTTTGAACGCCAGCCCACCCAGCTCGGCGGCCAGGGCGGCCGCGCGATCCGGCACGCCGCGCGCTCGCAGCGCGTTCGCCATGGCCGCGGCGAGGCCGACCTGTTTGAGCGCATCGCGCTCCTGCAGTTCGGCGCTGGAGGCGATGACGGCCTTCACCCGGGGAGCAAGCTCGCGATTGCGCGGGGTCATCGCCCCGGAAGCACGCTCCAGCCCGGCGGCGACCGCGGCAAGCGGCGTGGCGTCCGCGGGCGCCGAGGCGATGCCCTCGGTCAGCAGTTGCGACAACGCCTCCTGACCGGCCGCCAGAACCTCCCGCTTGTCGGGGAAATACCGGAAGAAGGTGCTCTTGGTCAGGCCGGCCCGATCGGCGATCTCGGCGACGGTGGTTCGGTCGTAGCCCTGCTCGGAGAAAAGGTGCAGCGCGGCCTCGACCAGGCGCGCACGCGCATCGGGTTCCCATCTGGGCATGCCGTCATGGTAGCGATGAGACCTTTGTCCCATCACCGTGGTAGCGTGATGGGACATCGGTCCCATCACTTGAGGAGTGTCTCATGCGCGTATTCGTCACGGGTGCCACCGGCGGGGTCGGCTCGGCCGTCGTTCCCGAACTCATCGGGGCGGGCCACGAGGTCCTGGCGCTGGCCCGCTCCGACGCGTCGGCCCGGGCCGCCGCCGCGTTGGGGGCCGACGTGCTGCGCGGCGACCTCGACGACCCCGAGAGCCTGCGCGTCGGCGCGAAGGAGTCCGACGGGGTGGTCCACCTCGCCTTCCTGCACTTCGGCGACTTCGAGAGGGCGGTCGCCCAGGAGGCGGCCGCGGTCGAGACGTTCGGCGCCGCCCTCGCGGGGAGCGGCAAGCCGTTCGCCATGGCCTCGGGCACGCCGCCCGTCCCCGGCCGCGTCGCCACCGAGCGCGACTCGGCGCCGACCGACGGACTCATCGGCGGGCGCAGCCGCAACGCGCGGGCCGCCCTGGAGCTGGCCGGCAATGACGTCCGGTCGGCGGTGGTCCGCCTCCCCCGGTCCGTCCACCGGGCAGGCGGGCCCTGCGGGTTCGCCTCCCTGCTCGTCGCGGCCGCCCGAGGGACCGGGGTGTCCGGGTACGTCGGCGACGGCACCCAGCGCTGGCCGGCCGTGCACGTCCTCGACGCCGCCCTGCTCTTCCGCCTGGTCCTCGAACAGGCCGATCCCGGGACGGTGGCGCACGCCGTCGGCGACGAGGGCGACCCGATGCGCGCCCTCGCCGAGGCCATCGGGCGCCAGCTCGGCCTCCCCGCGGCGTCGGTCCCCGCCGAGCATTTCGGGCCCCTCGGCGCCATCTACGCCCTGGACCAGCCGGCCTCGAGCGCGTTGACCCAGGAGAGATTCGGCTGGCAGCCCACGCATCCGAGCCTGCTCGAGGACCTGGAGGCCGGAAACTACCCGGTGTGAGGCGCGCCTTGCCAACGCCCGAGCCGAGTTACTAGGATATGCAAGTATTCGCGCGTAACGACAACTCGAGGGCACCATGACCACACAGATCCCCCACTTCATCGATGGGAAGCGCACCGCCGGCCAGTCCAGCCGCACCGCCGACGTCTTTAACCCCAGCACCGGCGAGGTGCAGGCGAAGGTTCCGATGGCCGGCAAGGCCGACGTCGACGCCGCGGTGGCCTCGGCCGTCGAGGCCCAAAAGGATTGGGCGGCATGGAATCCGCAGCGACGGGCGCGGGTGATGATGCGCTTCATCGAACTGGTCAACTCCAACAGCGACGAGCTCGCCGAGCTGCTGTCCCTCGAGCACGGCAAGACGGTGGCCGACTCCAAGGGCGACATCCAGCGTGGCATCGAGGTCATCGAGTTCTGCGTCGGGATCCCGCACCTGCTCAAGGGTGAGTACAGCGAGGGCGCCGGCCCGGGCATCGACGTCTACTCGTTGCGCCAGCCCTTGGGCGTGGTCGCGGGCATCACGCCGTTCAACTTCCCGGCGATGATCCCGCTGTGGAAGGCCGGGCCGGCGCTGGCGTGCGGAAACGCGTTCTTGCTCAAGCCCAGTGAGCGTGACCCGTCGGTCCCGGTGCGCCTGGCCGAGCTGTTCTTGGAGGCGGGCCTGCCGCCGGGCGTGTTCCAGGTGGTGCACGGCGACAAGGAGGCCGTCGACGCGATCCTGCACCACCCCGACATCAAGGCCGTGGGTTTCGTCGGCAGCTCGGACATCGCGCACTACATCTATTCGACGGCCGCGGCCAACGACAAGCGGTCGCAGTGCTTCGGCGGCGCCAAGAACCACATGATCGTGATGCCCGACGCCGACCTCGACCAGGCCGTCGACGCGCTGATCGGCGCCGGGTATGGCAGCGCCGGCGAACGCTGTATGGCGATCAGCGTCGCCGTACCGGTCGGCGAGCAGACTGCGGATCGGTTGCGCGCCAGGCTGATCGAGCGGATCAACAACCTGCGCGTGGGCCACAGCCTGGACCCCAAGGCCGACTACGGCCCGCTGGTCACCGAGGCCGCGCTGGCGCGGGTGCGCGACTACATCGGCCAGGGCGTGGCCGCCGGCGCCGAGCTGGTGATCGACGGGCGCGAGCGGGCCAGCGACGACCTGACGTTCGGAGACGCCAACCTCGAGGGCGGATTCTTCATCGGCCCAACCCTTTTCGACCACGTCACACCCGACATGTCGATCTACACCGACGAGATCTTCGGGCCGGTGCTGTGCATCGTAAGGGCGCACAACTACGAAGAAGCAGTGGCGCTTCCTTCTCAGCACGAGTACGGCAACGGCGTGGCGGTGTTCACCCGCGACGGTGACACCGCGCGCGACTTCGTGTCCCGGGTGCAGGTGGGCATGGTCGGCGTCAACGTGCCGATCCCGGTCCCGGTGGCCTACCACACCTTCGGCGGCTGGAAGCGCTCCGGCTTCGGCGACCTGAACCAGCACGGGCCGGCGTCGATCCAGTTCTACACCAAGGTCAAGACCGTCACGTCCCGGTGGCCGTCCGGCATCAAGGATGGCGCCGAATTCGTCATCCCGACAATGAATTAGACCCGCGATATGTTCACCCTGAACGACGACGAGCGGGTTATCACCGAGACGGCGGCCGCGTTCGCCGCCAAGCGCCTCGCCCCGCACGCCCTGGAATGGGACACCACCAAGCACTTCCCGACCGACGTGCTGCGTGAGGCCGCCGAACTGGGCATGGCGGCCATCTACTGCCGCGAGGACGTCGGGGGCAGCGGGCTGCGCCGGCTCGACGGGGTCCGCATCTTCGAGCAACTCGCGATCGCCGATCCCGTCACGGCCGCGTTCCTGTCCATCCACAACATGTGCGCGTGGATGATCGACAGCTTCGGCACCGCCGAACAACGCAAGGAGTGGATCCCGCGGCTGGCGCCGATGGACGCCATCGCCAGCTACTGCCTCACCGAGCCGGGCGCCGGCTCCGACGCCAGCGCGCTGAGCACCCGCGCGGTCAGACAGGGTGGCGACTACGTGCTCGACGGAGTCAAGCAGTTCATCTCCGGCGCCGGGGCCTCGGACGTGTACGTGGTGATGGCCAGGACCGGGGGCGAGGGCCCGCGCGGCATCTCCGCCTTCATCGTCGAAAAAGACTCTCCTGGGCTGAGTTTCGGCGCGCTCGAGGAGAAGATGGGCTGGCACGCCCAGCCCACCGCGCAGGTGATCCTCGACGGGGTGCGGGTGCCCGCCGACGCGATGCTGGGCGGCGCGGAGGGCGAGGGCGCCGGGTTCGGCATCGCGATGAACGGCCTCAACGGCGGTCGGCTCAACATCGCGGCATGCTCGCTGGGCGGCGCGCAGGCCGCCTTCGACAAGGCGGGCGCCTACGTGCGGGAGCGCCACGCGTTCGGCAAATCCCTGCTCGACGAGCCGACCGTCCGGTTCACCCTGGCCGACATGGCCACCGGGCTGCAGACGTCGCGAATGATGTTGTGGCGGGCCGCAAGCGCGTTGGACGACGACGACCCGGACAAGGTCGAGCTGTGCGCGATGGCCAAGCGCTACGTCACCGACACCTGCTTCGAGGTGGCCGACAAGGCCCTGCAACTGCACGGCGGCTACGGCTATCTGCGCGAGTACGGTCTGGAGAAGATCGTCCGCGACCTGCGGGTGCATCGCATCCTGGAAGGCACCAACGAGATCATGCGGGTGGTCATCGGCCGCGCCGAGGCCGCCCGATTCAGGGCAAGCGCGTAGAAAGGCTCACAGATGACCCGGATTGCGTTCCTGGGATTGGGCCACATGGGCGGCCCGATGTCGGCGAACCTGGTCACCGCCGGTCACACCGTGCGCGGATTCGATCCCGTGCCGGCGGCGGTGGAGGCCGCGGTCGCCACGGGCGTCGAGGCGTTCGACAGCGCCGCCGACGCGGTGGCCGACGCGGACGTGGTGATCACCATGCTGCCCAACGGCGAAATCGTAAAGCGCTGCTACGCCGACATCCTGCCCGCCGCGCGGGCGGGCGCGCTGTTCATCGACAGCTCCACGATCTCCGTCAGCGACGCTCGCGAGGTGCACGCGCTGGCCGAGGGGCACGGAATCGCGCAGCTGGACGCGCCGGTCTCCGGCGGGGTGAAGGGCGCCGTCGCCGGGACGCTGGCGTTCATGGTGGGCGGCGACGAGTCCGCGGTGCAGCGGGCCCGCCCGGTGTTGGAACCCATGGCGGGCAAGGTCATTCACTGCGGCGCGGCCGGCGCGGGCCAGGCCGCCAAGGTGTGCAACAACATGGTGCTGGCGGTGCAGCAGATCGCCGTCGGCGAGGCATTCGTGCTGGCCGAGAAGCTCGGGCTGTCCGCCCAGTCGCTGTTCGACGTCATCACCGGCGCGACCGGCAACTGCTGGGCGGTGCACACCAACTGCCCGGTGCCGGGCCCGGTCCCGACCTCGCCGGCCAACAACGACTTCAAGCCCGGTTTCGCGACCGCGCTGATGAACAAGGACCTGGGCCTGGCGATGGACGCCGTCACGTCCACCGGTTCGGCCGCGCCGCTGGGCACGCACGCCGCGGAGATCTACGCGAAATTCGCGGCCTCCCACGCGGACAAGGATTTCAGCGCCGTCATCGAGATGCTGCGCTCGAGTTAATTCAAGGCTGAGCCGGAAGGCGGATCCTCAGAAGTCGCCCGCATTGCGGCGCAACGTTTCGATGGATGACACCAGCGCCGCCGCCTCGGCGGCGTCCATTCCGATGTCGGCGAACACCTGCTCGTTGAGCGTGACGGTGGCGTCCTCGACGGTGGAGCGGCCAAGATCGGTGATGGCCACCAGCGTCGTACGCCCGTCGGTGGGGTGCGGCACCCGTTGCACCAGCCCGTCGGCCTCCAGCCGGCGGATGGCGTGGGTCACGCTGGTCACGTGCACCTGCAGGCGATCCGACGCCTTGGTGATCGGCAGCGCGCCGGTTCGGCTGAACGCCAGCAGCCGCAACAACTCGTAACGGGAGAAGCTCAGGTCGTAGGGGCGCAGCGCGGTCTCGACGCGGGCCAGCAGGATCTGATGCGCGCGCATCACCGAGGTGACGGCGACCATGCCCTCCGACACGTCGCCCCACCCGGCGCGCTCCCAGTTGGCCCGCGCCGCGGCGATCGGATCGCGTTTCGGGCTCGATGCGGCCACGCCCTTTCTTACCGCATCTGGGACCGAATCGGGACCTTTCCTATTGCCGACAGCACCGCCAGGGTCGACGCGCGGTTACCCACGGTGATCCGCGCGCCGCCGTCCGGGTAGTGGCGGACACGCAGCCCGCTGTCCGCGAATACCTCATGCCACTGCCTACCCCTCGATGGAAGGTACATGAAGTTCGCGTGGGCGTCGGTGGTGTAGATGTCCAACGCGCTCAGCCGCATCCGCAGATAGCGGCGTTCGGCGTTGATCGACTGAATCCGTTGCAGCAGCTGGTCTTCGGCGTCGTACGACGCCGCGACCGCAAGCAGACTGGTGAGCGCGATGCCGAACGGCAACTGCTGGGACCACAGGGTGGCGGCCAGCTCGGGCGACGCGAGGCCGTAGCCGATGCGCAGCCCGGCCAGCCCGTAGGCCTTGGAGAACGTCCGGACCACCACGACGTTGGGAAAACGCGCGAGCAGCGCCGCGACGTCGATGCGGTGCTCGGGCGCGGCGAACTCGATGTAGGCCTCGTCGAGCAGCACGACGGTGTCGCGCGGCACCCGACACAAAAACCGCGCCACCTCGTCCGCGCTCTCCAGCGTGCCGGTCGGGTTGTGCGGGCGGCATATCACCACCACCCGGGCATCCCCCGCGGCATCGGCCAGCCCGTCGAGGTCGTTGTGGCCCTCCGCGTCGAGGGGGACGAGCAGCGGGTGCAACCGGGCCATCCGGGCGATGATCGGATAACCGTCGAAGGTCGGCGACGCCATCGCGACCTTGTCACCCGGGGCGGTCAGCGCGTGCAGGGCCTGCAACGCCACGCCTGTCGCGCCGGCGCCGAGCACCACCTGCTCGGCGGGCACGCCGGCGTGGCCGGCGATCAGCCCGCGCAGCCGTTCGGGCAGGAACTCCGGATACCGGTTGACCGCGTAGATCGAGCGGATCAACGCCGAGCGCACCGCCGGCAACGGCGGGAACGGATTCTCGTTGAGCGACAACGCAAGCGGGTCGATCGCGGTGGGAAACGCCTCGTCGATGTCGTCGGCGAAGGGGCTGCGGACGGGTTGCATCAGCCCCGTCCGCCCCAGCGCACCGCGGCCGCGCCGGCGAAGTCACCGGCGTGCGCGAAGGCGGCCATCAGCACCACGTCGCCCGCCTCGAGCTGACCGTCGGAGATCGCGTGGTCGAGGTTGACCGGGATGCCGGCGCCGAACAGGTTGCCGCACTGATCGAAGGTGTCGCGGTGGCGTTCGGGCGGCAGCTCGAGGGCCTCGCGCCAGTTGCGCAGGAACGCCCGGTTGGGCTGGTTGGTGACCAGCAGGTCGATGTCCTTGGCGGACAGTCCGATTCGATCACAGACCGCCAGCGCGACCTCGGGCACCTGGCGGTTGCCGCGGGCCAGCACCTTGGTGATCTTGCTCTCGGTGAAGCCGATCGAGCCCTCGCCGGGGCCGGCCTGCCACCACTTGCGGGGCGGGTCGAAGGACAGCGTCATCTCGCCGGCGTATTCGCCGTAGGTGCGGCACTCGACGTCGAGGATCGGCGACTGGTCGCCCACGGCGACCAGGGCCGCCGCCGCCCCGTCCCCGGGCACCGCCGACTGCGCCTTGCGGCGGATCGTCGGCTGGTCGAAGAACTGCCCGGCGGCGTTTTGCGCGATCGCGATCAGCGCGGTGTGCCCCTCGCCCGACGACAGCAGCTTGCGGGCCACGTTGAGCGCCAACACGAATGCCGCGCAGCCGCCGTTGTTCAGGTCGAGCACCCAGGACGGTCGCATGCCCAACCGGTGCGCGATGCCGCCCCCCTGCCCGTAGAACGCCATGTCCGGCACCTGGGTGTGGGTGATCAGCACGTCGGCGCCCTCGACGACGTCGGGGCCGTGCCGCTCGATCAGGCCCTGCACCGCCTGCTCGATCATGTCGATCGAGCTTTCCCCCGGTGCGACGTGATGGCGAAACTTCGGGGCGCGGAACATGAGATTGTCGCGCAGGTCGTCGGATTCGGCGAATTGTGCGTAGTACTCGGCGCCGATCGGCTCACCGGGCAGATAGGTCGAGAGGTCGATCAGGCTCACGCTCGGCTTGGTCATGGCTCACCTCATCCACTTCGGGGTTACCGGTAACCCGTTGCGGTGCCGGTACTCGGCGATGGCCTTGAGGTTCTTCAGCTCCAGCAGGTGGCCGGCGCCGAACATGTCCCAGAAATCGCCCACCCACACCGGGCGCTGCGGCGGCGCGGTCTCCGGGTATGGGTTTTCGTCGTAGAACGGGTGATGGCAATTCGTCCACAGCACAACCGAACCCGGCTTGTCCAGGACCGTCTGAGCGTCGACGACCCGCATCAGGTAGATCATCCACAGGTGCTTGCCCTGGTCCCACGCGCAGTGGTAGTCGACGGTGCGCGCCTGTTCGTTGGCGACGGTCCGCGTGTAGATCTTGGTCTCCGAGCCGAGCCGGTCGTACGCCAGCCACAGGCCGGGTTCGTCGGTGGGGGTGAAACCGCGCAGGCTGTAGGTCCACTCCTCGAGGCTGCGGGTGTCGGACATGTACTCGAACAACTCGTCCGGCGGGCAGTCGACGTAATCGTTGACGGTGCAGTACTCCCCGAAGACCTGGTCGTGCGGGTAGACCGAGCGCATCATGTCCATGATGATCGGGGTGGCCTTTTCCCGGGGACTGGTTTCGATGCGGGTCACACCGTCGAGGGGCGTGGGGATGTCATCGAGCGCTGGCAGCGACATCGGTCCGGTTCTCCTTTGCGATTGACGTCAAAAACGGTGCGAACGGCGGCATCTCGTCGGCGGCGCATTCCACGCTGACGACGGCGGGCCCGTCGGTGGCTAGCACCGCGCGCATCCAGGCAGCCAGGTGATCGAGGTCGTCGACGTCGACGGCCGTCAGCCCCGGGAACATTGCCGCCAGCCCGGCGCCCAGCCGGCTGGACCGAAATCGGTTGTAGCTGTACAGGTCGTCATAGAAGAGCTGCTCGCGGGTCACGCACATGGCGTGGGCGTTGTTGTTGAAGACCACGAACGTCACCGGCAGCCGGTACTGCAACGCGGTGTGCACCTCCATGCCGTGCATGAAGAATGCCCCGTCCCCGGCCACCACCACGGTGCGCCCGGGGGGCCGCCCGCTGTTCGCGCGGCCGAACGCCATGCCGATGCCGGCGCCGAAGCTGTAGCCCATGCCGCCCATGCCCAGCGCGACCGCGAACCTGCCGTCCCGGCGGGCCGGCAGGTAGTGGATCGCCGCCGCGCCGGTGTTGCCGGCATCCACGACGATGTCTGCGCCGTCGGGCAGGCAGCGGTCCAGCACCGTCATCGCATCCCGGTAGCGCACCCCGGGCCCGTCGCACGGCGGCGGGGACAATTCGGTGTGTTGCACCGCGTCGGGCACCCGCACCCTCGCCGGCCGACCCGGCCTGGACAGCGCCTGGGTCAGCATGCGCAGCGAGCCGCGCAGGTCGTCGGTGTGGACGTGCGTGCACGGAACGTACGGCGGCGCCGAGCCGATCGAGACGGTCCGCACCGCCGCGAGGGCGTCGTCGAGCCCGGTTCGCGCGGTGACCGACAGGCGCGTACCGACCACCAGGCACACGGCGCTGCCGGCCACCGCTTCGACCACACCGGGGTGGCCCATGACACCGGTCACCCCCAGCGCGGACGACGACCCGAGACCCGGTGTGCCGGCGACGTCCTTGGCGTCGGGCACGGTCGCCACCCGCGCCCGCAGCACCGCGCGCAGGGCCTCCAGCTCGGCGCGGGCGTTGTCGCGGGCGACCTGCTCGCCGACGATGATGGTGACCGGGCCGTTCGCGTCGCGCAGCAGCCCGACGATCGGATGCGGGTTACCGATGGGCCGCAGCTCCTCGGTGGGCCACCCATTCTGCCCGCAAAGCACGCTGCCCTGCTGAATGTCCTTGGGCAGCAACAGCACCGCCGGGCCGCCGGTGCGCGCCGCGGCGATCGCCCTGGACAGCGCCGCCGGGGCGTCGGCGGGGCGCTGCACCCGCTCGCACGACACCGACACCGCGGAAAACAACGCCTGCGCGTTCAGCGAGCCGTTCTCGCCGCTGGTGTCCTGAAAGCTGCCCCGGCCGTCCATGGTGGTGGGGGTCTGACCGACCAGGGCCAGCACCGGGACTCGGCTCGTCAGCGACTCCCCAAGGGCGGCAACAAGATTCAGCGCCCCACCGCCTGACGTCGCCGCGACCACGCCGAGCCCGGAGCCCAGCCCGGCCCCGCTGCGGCTGTACCCGTCGGCCATGGCGGCGGCGGAGAATTCGTGCTTGGCCAACACGGCGGTGATGTCGCTGCGGAAGTGCGCGGCGTCGTAGAGGTCCTCGATGTTGGCGCCGTCGACCCCGAAGATGTGGTCGACGCCGGCCGAAGCGAGCCGCTCGACGATGTGGTCGACCACCCGCTGCTTCCGAGGCATGCCTATAACACGACGCACGGTGAACTTGGGTTCACCGCGCGTCGGTTTTTCAAACTGGTTAGAGCGAACGCTGCAGCAGAACCTGCCCGCTGTCGGCGGAAACCACTTGCACCGCAGCGATCTGGTCGACCGGCGTCGAGATGCTGCCCGCGGGCGTGGCGGTGTGACCGGGTTCGGCCACCCACGTTGCCAACCGGGTTTGGCTCCCGTCGCGACCCACGACGACCATCGCCAGCGTGTCGTGGTGCGCGTTCAGCGGAGCCAGGCAGACACACTTCAGGTTGATCGACGTCCCCCAGTGCTGGCTGGACAGCTGCACCGAGGAGGCCAACAGGGTGGTGCCGATCTGCGCCATCGGCTGGGAGGAGCCGGCCACCTGCTGCGCGGGCGCCGAGTGGCCCTGCACCCCGACCAGCACGCCGATCCCCAGCACCGCGGCCGCGGCCGACGATGCCACCCACGTCGCCACCCGGGCGCGGCGCCGGCGCCAGCGCACCGTTGCGAGCAACGAGGGCAACAACTCCGGCGAGATCTCCGGCGCCGCCGTCACGGTGCGGCCGGACTCGTCCATCGCAGCCACCTGTTCGGCGTCGAGCTGGGACAGCAGGGCCGGCACGCCGCTCAGATCGGCGACGGCCTCCCGGCATGCCGGGCAGCCGGCCATGTGCGCCTCGAACTCGCGGCGGTCGGAAGCCGACAGCGACCCCAACACGTATGCGGCATCCCACATCGCGTAGCGGTGATCGTCTTCCACGGTCAACACCTCTTTGTCAAACGGGTTGTCACCCGGCGGGCCGATGCCCCGTAGCGGCGTCCTCATCTCGTCCTTCTCCTGTCACCCATCAAGCATTCGGAGCCGACGACCGTCTGGATGGTCATCGCGTGACTCCAAGTTCCTGCAGAGTGAGCCGCAACGCGCGCACGGCATAGTGTAGTCGCGACTTCACGGTTCCTTCGGCGATCTCGAGGTCGGTAGCAATCTGCGCGGTCGTCCAGCCGCGGTAGTAGGACCGCTCGATCACCGCCCGGTGCTCGGCGGACAACTGCGTCATGGCCTCGGCTATCAGCAGCCGGTCCAGCGCCGCGTTCACCTCGTCCGGCGTCGATTGTTCGGGCGCTCCCGATTCGTCCAGCGAACCGACCACGTTGCGGTACCTGGCGCTGCGTCGGTCGTCGATGATCATGTTGCGCGCCACGGTGAACAACCACGCCCGCGCCGACCTCTCGGTGTCGCCGATGACCTCCGGATGTTGCCAGGCCCGCAACAGCGTCTCCTGGACGACGTCCTCGGCCTGGCTGGCGTCCCCCGTCAACCGGAGTGCATAGCGCCACAAGACCGCGGCGTGTTCGTCGTAGAGCGCCTTCATCAGAGCGGCCTCAGCAGCCCCGGACGCCCCCCGAGTGCCGGCCACACGAGCCACTCGATCACCTCCTGCCATCTGAAACGAGGCGAGCAGGCGTTTAGTTCATGCCCCCCCTAGTTCAGGGTCAGGATGCGTGGGCCGGTCTCGGTCACCGCGACGGTGTGCTCCCAATGCGCCGCGCGCGACCCGTCGGCGGTCGTGACGGTCCATTCGTCGTCGAGCACCCTGGTTTTGCTGGTTCCCAGCGTCAGCATGGGTTCGATCGCGAGCACCGAGCCGGGGGCCAGCAGGGGCCCCCGTCCGGGCGAGCCCTCGTTGGGCAGGAAAGGGTCCATGTGCATTTGCCGGCCGATGCCGTGGCCGCCGTAGCCCTCCACGATCCCGAACTCGAGCCCGTAGCGGGCCGCGGCGGCGCGGGTGCCCGTTTCGATGGCGTGCGCCACGTCGGTCAGCCGGTTGCCGACGACCATCGCCGCGATGCCGGCCTGCAGCGATTCCCTCGTCGCGTCGCACAGCGCTTCGTCGGCCGCGTCCAGCGTCCCGACCCCGAACGTGATGGCGGCGTCGCCGTGCCAGCCGTCCAGCACCGCGCCACAGTCGATGGACACCAGGTCGCCAGGGCCAAGTACTTCGGCGGCGGACGGGATGCCGTGCACCACGCGGTCGTTGACGGAGGCGCAGATGGACGCGGGGTAGCCGTGATAGCCCAGGAACGACGGGACCGCCCCCGCCTCGCGGATCACCGACTCGGCGATTTCATCGAGGCTGAGCGTGGACGCCCCCGCGACCGCGGCCGCGCGGACCGCCTGCAGCGCGGCGGCCACCACGGCGCCCGCCGCGGCCATCGCGTCGAGCTCACCGGGACTGCGCTGCGGCACGACCCTGCGACTCCGCAGCCGCGCCAGCGCGCTCATGATTACTTGCCCAGCGCCCGCAGCGCGCGGGCGAACACCTCGTCCACCGTGCCGACCGCGTCGACCGTCTTCAATTCGCTGCTGTAGTACTCCAGCAGCGGCGCCGTCTCGTCGCGGTAGACCTTCATGCGGTTGAGGATGACGTCGTCGGTGTCATCGGCCCGGCCACGTCCCTTGAGCCGCTGCAGCAGTTCGTCCTGCGAGACGCGGAACTCGACCACGGCGTCGATGTCGGTGCCGCGCCGTTCGAGCATCTCGTGCAGCGCCTTGGCCTGATCGAGGGAGCGCGGGTAGCCGTCCAGGATGAAACCGTTGGCCGCGTCCGGGTCGTCGAGCCGGTCGTCGACGAGTTGGTTGGTCAGCTCGGAGGGCACCAGGTCGCCGGCGTCGAGGTAGCGCTTGGCCTTCAGGCCGAGTTTGGTCCCGTTTTCGATGTTGTTGCGGAAGAGCTCCCCGGTCGAGATTTGCGGGATGCCAAGCTTTTCGGCGAGCTTTTCGGCCTGCGTACCCTTGCCCGCCCCGGGCGGTCCCAGCAAAACCACTCTCACTTGAGGAACCCTTCGTAGTTGCGCTGCATGAGTTGGCTCTCGATTTGTTTGACCGTATCCAAACCGACACCAATCATGATCAAAACCGCAGTGCCGCCAAACGGCAAATTCTGGACCGCTCCGCCATTGCCGATCTGCAGGAACAGATTGGGCAGCACGGAAATGGCGCCCAGGTAAATCGAGCCCGGCAGCGTGATCCTGCTCAGCACGTAGCGCAGATAATCCGCCGTCGGCTTGCCCGGCCGGATGCCCGGAATGAAGCCGCCGAACTTCTTCATCTCGTCGGCACGCTCGTCGGGGTTGAACGTGATCGACACGTAGAAGTACGTGAAGAAGATGATGAGGCCGAAGTAGATGCTGATGTAGACCGGATCGCTCGGGTCCGACAGGTAGCTGCCGACGAACTTGTCCCACCAACTGTTGCCCACGCCGCCGCTGCCGCTGCGGATCAGCTGTGTGATCAGGTGCGGAATGTAGATCAGCGACGACGCGAAGATGACCGGAATAACGCCGGCCTGGTTGACCTTCAGCGGCAAATACGTCGACGTTCCGCCGTACATCCGCCGGCCCACCATGCGCTTGGCGTATTGCACCGGGATGCGGCGCTGGCCCTGCTCGACGAAGACCACGCCGACGATGATGAGCAGCGCGGCGCCGCAGACGGCGGCGAAGATGACCCCGCCGCGGCTGTCCAGGATGGACTTGCCCTCGGCCGGGATGCGCGCGGCGATGCCGACGAAGATCAGCAGCGACATGCCGTTGCCGATGCCGCGCTCGGTGACCAGCTCGCCCATCCACATGACCAGGGCCGCACCGGCCGTCATCACCAGCACGATGACGACGAGCGTGAAGATTTTCTGGTCGGCGATGATGTCCAGCGAGCAGCCCTGCAGCAGGCCGCCGTTGGCGGCCAGCGCCACGATGCTGGTGGCCTGCAGGATGGCCAGCGCGATCGCCAGGTACCGGGTGTACTGGGTCATCTTCGCCTGGCCGGACTGGCCCTCTTTGCGCAGTTCCTCGAAGCGGGGGATGACCACGGTCAGCAGCTGCACGATGATGCTCGCCGTGATGTAGGGCATTACGCCGACGGCGAACACGGTGAGCTTGAGCAGCGCGCCACCGGAGAACAGGTTGATCAGCGAATAGATCTGCCCCGCCTCGCCGCCGCTGGCCTCCTTGATGCACTGCTGCACGTTCGGGTAGTTCACCCCCGGAGAGGGCAATGCGGCGCCGACCCGATAGAGAAGGACGATGCCAAGCGTGAAGAGGATCTTCCGTCTCAGGTCGACTGTCCGCAGCGATGAGATGAAAGCCGAAAGCACTCTTCCTCCTGCGTCCTGCGTCTCGCGCCTAACACCCGCAGGCCAGGACGTACGGCGCCGCGCGTCAAACCGTGTACGAGACTAACAGCTGATCGGGACGGGTCCTGCCAACACCCTTCGAGGCGTAGAGTTCGAATCGCTTGGCTCGTTGCATTTGCTAAATAAGTGGGAGCACCATGACGCGAACCGATCAGGACACCTGGGACCTGGCCTCCAGCGTCGGCGCGACGGCAACGATGGTCGCCGCCGCCCGCGCGCTGGCCACCACCGAGACCGATGCGATCATCGACGACCCGTTCGCGGCGCCGCTGGTGCGCGCGGTCGGCCTGGACTTCTTCGTCCGCCTGATCGACGGCGAGGTGGCCCCGGGCCCCGACGACGGCGGGGAACGGGACCTGCAACTCGAGACCGACTCGATCGCGGTTCGGACCCGCTTCTTCGACGATTTCTTCCTCAACGCCGCACGCGACGGCATCCGCCAATCGGTGATCCTGGCCGCCGGCCTCGACGTGCGCGCCTACCGGCTGGCCTGGCCGCCCGGCAGCGTGGTCTACGAGGTCGACCAGCCCAAGGTCGTCGAGTTCAAGACGGCCGCCATGGACAACCTGGGCGCCGCCCCGACCGCGGACCGGCGCACCGTCGCCGTCGATCTGCGCGACGACTGGCCGGAAGCGTTGCGCCGCAGCGGATTTGACGCGTCGCAACCGACGTCGTGGAGCGCTGAAGGCTTGCTGATGTACCTTCCGCCCGACGCCCAGGACCGGCTCTTCGACAACATCACCGAGCTCAGCGCGCCCGGCAGCAAGCTGGCCACCGAGTACCACGGCGACTCCGGCCGCACCATGTCCCAACGCGCGCAGCAATTCAACCAGCGGTGGGCCAATCTCGGCTGCGACATCGACCTGTCCGGGCTGTTCTTCGACGGCGAGCGCAGCAACGTCGTCGACTACCTCACCGGCAAGGGCTGGCAGGTGAGCACCCGGCCACGGCGGGAGTTCTTCGCCGACTACGGCCGCGTCTTCCCCGACGACGAGGAGTCGCAGCTGCGCAACATCATCTCCGTCACCGCCACGCTGGCTTGATCCCGGTCTAGCTGGGCCTGGCCGGCGGCGTCCGGACCACCAGCGGCACGGCGGGGAAGCACCACGCCATCTCGGTGCGCGACTTGCGCAGCGCGGCGGTGCCGTAACCCTTCTTGCGGTGCTGCGGGTGGATCCAGATCCGCACGTTCACCTCGCCGCCGACCAGCTCGCCGAACACCATGCCGACCTTCTCGCCGGAGTCGACCGCCACGAACCACGCGGCCTCCTCGTCGCCGACGCGCCCCAGCGCCGCGCGGATCTCGTCGTCGAGGTTGCCCGCCGGCCCGCCGGACCCGTCGCCGGCGGCGCCGACGTCCTCGGTGCGGGCGGCGAAGATGTCGCGGTCGGCCTCGGCGGAGAACGGCCGAAGCTCGAGGGTCTCCCCCGAGCTGGCGGGACGCTCGCCAAGCGTGAAGCTCAGCTGCTTGTTGAGGTCCTCCAGCTCGGCCAGGATCTTGCGCCGCGAGTCGATGGTCAGTTGGTCGAACGACATGCCCATCACCGCCTCGGCGGCCACGTGGGACGTGTCGAGCAGGCGGGCGATCGCCTCCACCGCCGCGGCCTTGTCCTCGGACTCCACCACGACGTCGGCGATTTCGTGCCGGCGCTCGAGGGCTTTCAACAGGGCGTCGGCGATCTCCCGACGGGTGGCTTTACGGTCCTGGTCAGTCATTGCCACAGCCTAGACAGTTCCAGGAATCGTTGGTAGCGCTCGGCGGTCGGTTCCGCCCAGGCGGGGTCGGGCTCGACGACGCGCTCGGTGCGGGCCCACCGGCCCGCGTCGTTGATCGACGTCTCCAGGCCGACCGCCATCCGGCCCAGGAACGCGGCCCCCAGCGCCGCGCCCTCGGCCACCGCGGACACCTCCACCGGCCGGCCGGTGGCGTCGGCGATGGCCTGCATCCACGGCCCGACCCGGGTGCCGCCACCGGAGGCGACGATGCGCGCCACCGGCGCGCCGCCCAGCTCGATGAGCTGACGCACGACGAAGCCCGCGGCCTCGTAGGCGGCCCGGCGCACGGCGGCCGGGTCGTGGGTGAGGTCGAGGGCGTCGAGCACGGCCCGGCGATCCGGGTCATGAAACGGCGTGCGCTCGCCGCGGATGTAGGGCGACCACACCGGCACGCGCCGCGGATCGGCGGTCCCCGGGTCACCCGGTCCGAGCAGGCGCTCCACCCAGCCGAGGAACAGGCCGCCCGCGTTGCTGGCGCCGCCGATCTGGCTCTTGCCCGGGGCGGTGTGCGGGATGGTCCACAGGCCGGGCACCTGCCGCGCCTCGGCGATCGTGTTCCACACGATCAGCGTGGTGCCACACAGCACCAGCACGTCCCCGTCGCGGTCGGCGCCGGCCACGATCTGTTCGCACAGGGCATCGATGGCGCCGATCGCCAGCACGGCGTCCGTTCCGGGGAGCTGTCCCGCGGCCGTGCCGATCGTCTCCACCCGCGGCATCTGCTCGACGCTTGCGCCGCAGTCGGCGCAGGCCGCCGGGTCCCAGCCGGTCCCGTCGTACAGGGGGTAGCTGGTGGCGGCGGTGGCGACGTCCATCACCGCCTCGCCGGCCAACGCGTGGTTGGCCACCGCGGGCGCGGGCCAGTATCCGGCCGCGCCGGGCGCCTGCGCCGCCGTCCAGCGCAGGAACTCGGCGGCCTCGCCCAGCGCCGGAAGCGGCTTGTCGTCCGAGCCGGGCACCCGGCCCCTGCCGTCGCCGTACAACAGGCCGGGGGTCAGCGGCGCGCCGGCGGCGTCGACGGCGGTCAGCGAGGGCACCATCGCCGACACGGCGACCGCGCGCGCGTCCGGGCGGTCCAGCTGCGCCAGGGCGGCCACCGGCCCCCGGCGCCACGCCTCGTCGGCGTCGTGCTCGAGCCGGTCGGGCGCCGGCACCCGCAACTCGTGCGTAATGCGCACCCGCGCCGTCACCCGGCCGTCCGCGTCGGCGGCCACCGCCTTGACGGCGGTGCTGCCGACGTCGATGCCGATTGTGACGCCATCACGTGACACGGGCGTCACCGTACGCCAGCATTGGCGTCTGTGACATCGAGACCGCGTGCCCTGGTGACCGCGCCGCTGCGGGGGCCGGGGTGTTCAGCACCGGGATGCCGGCCGCGGTGGCCCCGTCGATGTCCACGTTGTTCGGGTCGCCCCGGGTGGACGCTATTGCGATCAGGCCCTGCTCGAACACCGGGCCGCGCACCGAGTCGCCTTCCACCACAACGATATCGGCGGACTCGGCCGCGATCCGCTCGGCCAGTTGCTCGGGGCTGTAGACCCGCAGCGGGGTCTGCTCGATCCAGGGGTCGTACACCACGTCGGCCAGCTGCCGGAGCTTGTCGAACCCCGGCCCCCGCAGCGGCGCGGTCACCAGGGCACGCGGTCTCGATGTCACAGACGCCAATGCTGGCGTACGGATA
>NZ_LZKK01000137.1 GCF_001672815.1 Mycobacterium sp. E796
TTCTGTCTCGGCTTCCGCACCAAGATTCGCTTCCGCACCAAGGATCGCAGTGTCGGCGTCGGCCGGCGGGTATCCCGAGACCGGCACCGGGCGGCCGGGAAGCAGCACATAGATGGATGTGCCCGGGGGTTGGCCTCCCGGCACGGTGTCCTCGACGCGGAGCAACCCGCCGTGGCTTTGCACCACCTTTTTGACGATCGCCAACCCCAGCCCCGAGCCCGGCATCGCCCGCGCCGTCGTCGACCGGTAGAAGCGCTCGAACACCAGGCGGCGCTCGTGCACCGGGATGCCCGGACCCTCGTCGGAGACCACCAGCTCGGCGTGCGTCGGGTCGAGTTGCCGCAGCCTGATGCCGACGCGCCCACCGGAGGGGCTCCATTTCGCCGCGTTGTCCATCAGGTTCAGCACCGCGCGCGACAGCCCCGCTGCGTCGCCGTAGACCTGCCAGCCGATCGCCTCGACGTCGAAGCGAATGTCGTTGCGCCGCCGCCTGACTCGTTCCAGGCTGCGATCGATCACCTCGGACATGTCGACGACCTCGTGCACCACCTGACTGGCGTCGTCGCGGGTGAGGTCGACCAAATCGCCCACCAGCGTGGACAATTCCTCGATCTGCGCGATCACGTCCGCGCGCAGGTCGACCATCTCCTGCTCGGGCAGCCGCGGCGCCCCCGGTTCCATCGAGGCCATCAGCAGCTCGACGTTGGTGCGCAGCGAGGTCAGTGGGGTGCGCAATTCGTGGCCGGCGTCGGTGACCAGCCGCGCCTGCCGCTCCCGCGATTCGGCCAGCGCCCGCAGCATCAAGTTGAAAGCCTCTGTGAGCCTTGCCAATTCGTCGCTGCCGAACACCGGGATGGGCCGCAGGTCGTCGGTGCGCGCCACCCGCTCGGCGGCTTCGGTCAGCCGGGCCACCGGACGCAGCCCCGCGCGGGTGACCATGCCCCCGGCCACCGCCGCGACCGCGACGCCGACGCCGCCGACCATCAGCAGCACCCAGCGCAGCTTGGTCATGACCGCCTCGGTGGGCTTGAGGCTCTTGGAGATCAGCAGTGAACTGCCGTTGGGCAGGTGGATGGCCAGGATTCGCTGGTCCGAGGCGGTGCGGCGGGACATGAACAGTTCGCCGTTGATTACGGCCTTCTCGGCGGTTCCGACGGGCAGGATCTGGCCCGGTTGGTTGGCGGTGTAGATGGAGCGGCCCGGGTTCACCAGCATGGCGTTGACGTCCGAGTACGCGGTGCCCTCGATGGCCTTGCCCGGGTCGGCGGCCAGCGAGCCGCTGGCGATCAGCAGCTGCGCCCGGCTCTGCAGTTGGTTGTCGATGTCGTTGTAGAGCGCGGCCGAGATCACGGCGTACACGGCGAACGACATCAGCACGACGACCATCGCGACCATCGACATCGCCAGCAGCATCACCCGCCACCGCAGCGACAACGAGCTGGTGGGGCGCAGCGGTGCGCGCCGGCGCCGACGGAGCCGGATCATCGTTGGTGGTGGCTCATCACGGTGGCGTCTCCCGAAGGACGTATCCCACCCCTCGGACAGTATGGATCAGTCGCGGCTCACCATCGGCTTCGGTTTTGCGGCGCAGGTAGCCGACGTAGACCTCCAGCGCGTTGCCGGAGGTGGGAAAGTCGAATCCCCAGACCTCCTCGAGGATGCGGCTGCGGGTGAGCACTCGGCGCGGGTTGGCGATCAGCATCTCGAGCAACGCGAACTCGGTGCGGGTCAGGCTGATGCAGCGCTGGCCGCGGGTGACCTCGCGGGTCACCGGGTCGAGGCTCAGGTCGGAGAACGTCATGGCCACCGACTCGGCGGCATCGTCGGGCTTGGTGCGCCGCAGCAGCGCCCGCATGCGGGCCAGCAGCTCTTCGAGCGCGAACGGCTTCGGCAGGTAGTCGTCGGCGCCGGCGTCCAGGCCCGCGACCCGCTCGGAAACCGAATCCCGAGCGGTGAGCACCAGGATCGGCAGGTCGTCGCCGGTGCTGCGGAGCTGGCGGCACACCTCGAGGCCGTCCAGCCGCGGCATCATCACATCCAGGACGAGGGCGTCGGGCCGGTCGCTGGAGATCATGTCGAGGGCCTCGACCCCGTCGTGGGCGAGTTCCACCGAATAGCCATTGAACGAAAGCGACCTGCGCAGCGACTCGCGCACCGCGCGATCGTCGTCGACGACAAGTATGCGCACGGCCACCAGTTTCGTCCTAGCGCCTGAGAGCGGGCTGAGAGGCGCGCCGGGTATTTGCCGAGATTAGCGCTTGTCGAGATCGATGAGACCGAGCCGGGCCGCCTTGAGCAGCCGGCGAGGCACCTTGTGCTTCTGGCCTGCGACGTTCACGCCGACGAGTTCGGTCTTCGTGGCCTTCCACTGCGAGCGCCGGCTTCGGGTATTCGCGCGCGACATCCTGCGCTTGGGTGTGGCCATGGTCGGGCCTAACTCCTCGTTCGGGCTTGATGGGGCATGTCGCGGGGCGTGGCCGGTCGGGCCGAACGTGCGACGATTGCCTATCAGGATAGTCGGTGGCCTGGCTGGTCTCCAAAACGGCGCCGGCCGTCGGCCGGGCGTCCTTGACGCGGCACCGCGGGTACCCGCTAACCTACCGAGTGGTTGGTTGGTTCGCGGTCACCGATATGCCCACGAATGGAGGACACGCATGGCCTCTGCTTCCGGGCCTTCTGGCGCCGTCGGCGCTGTCCGCATCGCGAACTGTTCGGGCTTCTACGGCGACCGGCTTTCGGCCATGCGCGAAATGCTCACCGGCGGGGACGTCGACTACCTCACCGGCGACTACCTGGCCGAACTGACCATGCTGATCCTGGGCCGCGACCGGATGAAGCACCCGGAGCGCGGCTACGCCAAGACCTTCCTGACACAGCTCGAGGACTGCCTGGGTGAGGCGCGCGACCGCGGGGTGCGGATCGTCGCCAACGCCGGCGGCCTGAACCCCGCCGGCCTGGCCGACGCGATCCGCGCGCTCGCCGAGCGCCTGGGCGTCCCGGCCCGCATCGCGCACGTGGAGGGCGACGACCTGTTGCCCCGCGCGGCGGAGCTGGGCCTGGGCACGCCGCTGACCGCCAACGCCTACCTGGGCGCGTGGGGCATCGTGGACTGCCTGAACGACGGCGCCGACGTCGTCGTCACCGGGCGGGTCACCGACGCCTCGGTGATCGTCGGGGCGGCGGCGGCCCACTTCGGCTGGGCCCCCACCGACTACGACCGGCTCGCCGGCGCCGTCGTCGCCGGCCACGTAATCGAATGCGGCGTGCAGGCCACCGGCGGCAACTACTCGTTCTTCACGGAGATCCCGGACCTGACCCACGCCGGCTTCCCGCTGGCCGAGGTGCACGCCGACGGCTCCTCGGTCATCACCAAGCACCCCGGCACCGGCGGCCTGGTCAGCGTCGACACCGTCACCGCGCAGTTGCTTTACGAGATCACCGGCGCCCGCTACGCCAACCCCGACGTCACCGCCCGCATGGACACCGTCGAACTGAGCGCGGACGGCCCGGACCGGGTACGCATCAGCGGCGTCCGCGGCGAACCGCCGCCGCCCACGCTGAAGGTGTCGCTGAACAGCATCGGCGGGTTCCGCAACGCCATGACGTTCGTGCTGACCGGCCTGGACATCGAGGCCAAGGCGGACCTGATGCGCCGCCAGCTCGAGTCCGCTTTGACGGTGAAGCCGGCGGAGCTTCAGTGGTCGCTGGCGCGCACCGACCGACCCGACGCCGACACCGAAGAGGCCGCCAGCGCCTTGCTGCACTGCGTGGTCCGCGACCCCGACCCCGCTAACGTGGGACGCCAGTTCTCTTCCGCGGCAGTCGAACTGGCGCTGGCCAGTTACCCCGGCTTCCACGTGACGGCGCCGCCCGGCGAGGGTCAGGTCTACGGCGTGTTCACCCCGGGCTACGTCGACGCCAAGGAGGTCCCGCACATCGCCGTGCACGCCGACGGCGCCCGTGTCGACATTCCTTGCGCCAGCGACACTTTGGAGCTGGCTCCCGCCGACTCCCCGCCGTTGCCCGAGCCGTTGCCGGCCGGTCCGGTGCGCAGGACGCCGCTGGGCCGCATCGCGGGGGCCCGCAGCGGCGACAAGGGCGGGTCGGCCAACGTCGGGGTCTGGGTGCGCACCAACGACCAATGGCGTTGGCTGGTCCACACCCTGACCGTCGGGAAGCTCAAGGAGCTGCTGCCCGAGGCGGCCGACTTCGACGTCACCCGCCATGTGCTGCCCAACCTGCGCGCGGTGAACTTTGTCATCGACGGCATCCTGGGCCAGGGCGTCGCCTACAACGCGCGATTCGATCCCCAGGCCAAGGGGCTGGGCGAATGGCTGCGCGGCCGCTACCTCGACATCCCGGAGAACCTCCTATGAGTATCTGGACCACCCCCGAGCGCGAACAGCTGCGAAAGACGGTGCGTTCGTTCACCGAACGCGAGATCCTGCCGCACGCCGACGAGTGGGAGCGCACGGGCGAGCTGCCGCGCGATCTGCACCGACGGGCCGGGGCGGCCGGGTTGCTGGGCGCGAGCTTTCCCGAGTCGGCCGGCGGCGGGGGCGGCGACGGCGCCGACGCGGTGGTTATCTGCGAGGAGGTGCACCAGGCAGGCGCGCCCGGCGGCGTGTTCGCGTCGCTGTTCACCTCCGGCATCGCGGTACCGCACATGATCGCCTCGGGCGACGCGCGACTGATCGACACCTTTGTCCGGCCCACGTTGGCCGGCGAGAAGATCGGTTCGCTGGCCATCACCGAGCCCGGCGGCGGGTCCGACGTCGGGCACCTGCGGACCAGCGCGGTGCTGGACGGCGACCACTACGTCGTCAACGGGGCGAAAACCTACATCACCTCCGGGGTCCGCGCCGACTACGTCGTGACCGCGGTGCGCACGGGAGGCCCTGGGGCCGCCGGGGTTTCGCTGCTGGTGGTCGAGAAGGGAAC
The DNA here is from genome assembly GCF_001672815.1 of Mycobacterium sp. E796. Taxonomy (GTDB): domain Bacteria; phylum Actinomycetota; class Actinomycetes; order Mycobacteriales; family Mycobacteriaceae; genus Mycobacterium. The sequence continues at coordinate 4,942 of NZ_LZKK01000137.1, forward strand.
GCCCGGCTTCGAGGTGACCCGCAAGCTGGACAAGATGGGCTGGCGGTCCTCCGACACGGCCGAGCTGTCCTATACCGATGTGCGGGTGCCGGCGGCCAACCTGGTCGGCGCGGAGAACAGCGGATTCGCCCAGATCGCCCAGGCGTTCGTGTCCGAGCGGATCGGCCTTGCCGCGCAGGCGTATTCGAGCGCCCAGCGGTGCCTGGACATCACGGTGGCCTGGTGCCGCGACCGGGAGACATTCGGCCGCCCGCTGATCTCGCGGCAGTCGGTGCAGAACACGCTGGCCGAGATGGCCCGCCGCATCGACGTCGCGCGGGTGTATGCGCGCAACGTGGTCGAGCGCGAGCTCGCGGGCGAGACGAACCTGATCGCGTCGGTGTGTTTCGCCAAGAACACCGCCGTCGAGGCCGGCGAATGGGTGGCCAACCAGGCCGTGCAGCTGTTCGGCGGCATGGGCTACATGGCCGAATCCGAAGTCGAACGCCAATACCGGGACATGCGGATCCTGGGCATCGGCGGAGGCACCACCGAGATCCTGACCGCACTGGCCGCCAAAACCCTGGGGTACCAATCGTGATTGCACCGCCTCTCCCCCTCGCCGCTGCGCGGCTGGGGGCACCCCCACCTCATCGCTCCGCTCTGCATCGTCGGCGGTGGCTGTGACCATCCTGCAGTCCACCCTCGACCCGACCTCCACGACCTTCACCGACGCGGCGTCGACCGCGGCCGAACGGCTCGAGGAGATCGACGCCGAGCTCGCCAAGGCGCTCGCCGGCGGAGGCGCAAAGTACGTCGAGCGGCACCACGCCCGCGGCAAGCTGACCGCCCGGGAACGCATCGAGCTGCTCGTCGACCCGGACTCGCCGTTCCTGGAGCTCAGCCCGCTGGCCGCGTACGGCAGTGCCTTTCAGATCGGCGCCAGCACGGTCACCGGCATCGGCGTGGTCTCGGGCGTGGAATGCCTGATCGTCGCCAACGACCCCACCGTCAAGGGCGGCACCAGCAACCCGTGGACGTTGCGAAAGATCTTGCGCGCCAACCAGATCGCGTTCCAGAACCGGCTTCCGGTGATTTCGCTGGTGGAATCCGGCGGGGCCGACCTGCCCACCCAGAAAGAGATCTTCATCCCCGGCGGGCAGATGTTCCGGGACCTGACCCGGCTCTCGGCGGCCGGCATCCCGACCATCGCGCTGGTCTTCGGCAACTCCACCGCCGGCGGGGCCTACATCCCCGGCATGTCCGACCACGTGGTGATGATCAAGGAACGCTCGAAGGTGTTCCTCGCCGGTCCCCCGCTGGTCAAGATGGCCACCGGGGAAGAGTCCGACGACGAGTCGCTCGGCGGCGCCGAAATGCACGCCCGCACTTCGGGGTTGGCGGACTACTTCGCCGTCGACGAGCTGGACGCGATCCGCATCGGGCGGCGCATCGTATCGCGGCTGAACTGGGTCAAACAGGGACCCGCGCCCGGGCCGATCACCGAGCCGCTGTTCGACGCCGAGGAACTGATCGGCATCGTGCCGGCCGACCTGCGCATCCCGTTCGACCCGCGTGAGGTGATCGCCCGCATCGTCGACGGTTCGGATTTCGACGAGTTCAAGCCCATGTACGGGTCGTCGCTGGTGACCGGCTGGGCCCGGCTGCACGGCTATCCGCTCGGAATTCTGGCCAACGCGCGCGGGGTGCTGTTCAGCGAGGAGTCCCAGAAGGCCACCCAGTTCATCCAACTGGCGAACCGCTCCGACACACCATTGTTGTTCCTGCACAACACCACCGGCTACATGGTCGGCAAGGACTACGAAGAGGGCGGGATGATCAAGCACGGCTCGATGATGATCAACGCCGTGTCCAACTCGACCGTGCCGCACATCTCGCTGATCATCGGCGCATCCTATGGCGCCGGGCATTACGGCATGTGCGGCCGGGCCTACGACCCTCGATTCCTGTTCGCCTGGCCCAGCGCCAAATCCGCGGTGATGGGCGGCGCCCAACTCGCCGGCGTCCTGTCGATCGTGGCCCGGGCGGCCGCCGAAGCCCGCGGGCAACAGGTCGACGAGGAGGCCGACGCCGCGATGCGCGCCGCCGTCGAGGGCCAGATCGAGGCCGAGTCGCTCCCACTGGTGCTCTCCGGCATGCTCTACGACGACGGCGTGATCGACCCCCGCGATACCCGCACCGTGCTGGGAATGTGTTTGTCCGCCATCGCCAATGGCCCGATCAAGGGGACGTCGAACTTCGGCGTCTTCCGGATGTGAGCCCCATGGTCACTCGAGTGCTGGTCGCCAACCGGGGCGAGATCGCCCGACGGGTGTTCGCCACCTGCCGTCGGCTCGGCCTGGGCACCGTCGCCGTCTACACCGAACCCGACGCCGCCTCCCCGCACGTCGCCGAGGCCGACGCCCGGGTGCGGCTGCTCAACACCAACGACTATCTGAACGCGGAAACGATCATCGCCGCGGCCCGCGCGGCCGGCGCCGACGCGGTCCATCCCGGCTACGGATTCCTTTCGGAAAACCCGGAATTCGCCGCCGCCGTGCAGGGCGCGGGGCTGACCTGGGTCGGACCGCCGGTGGACGCGGTGCGCGCGATGGGCTCCAAGATCGAGTCCAAGAAACTGATGGCCGCCGCGGGCGTTCCGGTGCTCGAGGAGCTGGACCCCGACACGGTCACGGACGCTCAGCTGCCGGTGCTGGTCAAGGCGTCGGCGGGTGGCGGCGGTCGCGGCATGCGGGTGGTGCGCGAATTGTCTGCCCTGGCGGGCGAAGTCGCGGCGGCGCGGCGCGAGGCCCAGTCGGCGTTCGGCGACCCGACCGTGTTCTGCGAGCGCTACCTGCCGACCGGGCACCACGTCGAGGTCCAGGTCCTCGCCGACACCCACGGCACCGTGTGGGCGGTGGGCGAACGGGAATGCTCAATTCAGCGCCGCCACCAGAAGATCATCGAGGAGGCGCCCTCACCCCTGGTCGAACGCACCCCGGGCATGCGCGCCAAGCTGTTCGATGCGGCCCGGCTGGCCGCCGGCGCCATCGGCTACACCGGCGCCGGGACGGTCGAGTTCCTCGCCGATGATGACGGCGAGTTCTACTTCCTCGAGATGAACACCCGGCTGCAGGTCGAGCACCCGGTCACCGAGGAGACCACCGGGCTGGACCTGGTCGAGCTACAGCTGGACGTCGCCGCCGGCGGTCGCCTGCCGGCCGACCCCCCTGCGGCCCAGGGGTATTCGATCGAGGCCCGGCTCTACGCCGAAGACCCCGCGCACGGCTGGCAGCCGCAGGCCGGACCGGTGCACACGATCGACGTGCCGGCGGTCCGGGCCGAGTTCGGTGCGCTGGGCCACCGGACCGGGATCCGGCTGGACTCCGGGATCGTCGACGGATCGGTGGTCTCGATCCACTACGACCCGATGCTCGCCAAGGTCATCTCCTACGCCCCGACGCGGCGGCAAGCCGCGCTGGTGCTGGCCGACGCGCTGGCCCGCGCCCGCCTGCACGGCGTGCGCACCAACCGCGAACTGCTGGTGAACGTCCTGCGCCATCCGGCGTTCCTCGACGGCGCCACCGACACCGCGTTCTTCGACACGCACGGCCTGGCGGAACTGTCCGCACCGCTGGCCGACGACGCCACGATCCGGCTCTCCGCCGTCGCCGCGGTAGGTCTTGACCTGGTAGCCCGAAGCCAGGTTGCGCCAGCCGCTGGGCAGGGATCCGAGGACCCCGGAGGCCTTCGCGGTGGCGCGGTTGTGCGCGGCGTCGGCAAGGGCCGCGGCGACGGCGGAGAGCCGGATCGTGGCGTCGTCGGCCAGCGGTGCGGACAGTTCCGCCAGGCCGTGCGCGGTG
>NZ_LZKK01000138.1 GCF_001672815.1 Mycobacterium sp. E796
GCACGGCGGCCACCGCGATGGAGATGGCGAGCCGCTTGCCGGCCAGGATCTTGCGCCGGGGGCGGCGCGCGGGCTTGGTCTCGACCGCCTCCTCGCCCTCGCTCGCTGCGGATTCAGTTGTCGGCTCGGCGCTTTCGTCGGGCTCCGCGTCGGCGGTCAGATCACCTGTATCAGGTTGCTGATCTTCCACTGATTCCCTTCCTGCGTGACGGTTGCCATCCAACGATTGGTGTTGTCGAATACCTGCTTTTCGTCCGGCGATTTGGAGGTCACGTCGGTGGCAACCATCACGGTGGCGGTGCCGTCGTCGTTCCACCGTTCCAGGCCCGCGCCGAGCACGGTGCCGGTCGCGGGCTCGGCCCGGGCCACCTGCAGCAGGATTTCGTTGGCCTTCTCGTGGTACTGCTTGGCGAATTCGCCGGTGGCCTGGGCCATTACCCGCGTCACATAGTCGTTGGCATGGTACGGGTCGATCGACGTGAACTGCGCCATGAATCCCGACACATAGCTGAGCACCTGGCGCTCCCTGGCGGCGGTGCGCACCCGCGATTGATGCGAGATCAGCATCAGGGTGCACGCCGCGATCGCCGCGACCATCAGCAGCGCGGCGGCCACGCCGGCCGCCGGCTGCCACCAGGGCCGGCCCGGCGGCACCGGCCGCTCAACGAGCAGCGGTTCCTCGCCCGGCTCGAACTTGCGGCGGGGGCTCATTTTCCGTTCCCGGGCGGTTTCGGCCTGGTCAGCACCGTGAGGTCGTCGACGCGCCAATGTTGGTCCGCACCTTTGGCGAATTCCACCCGGACGGTGGCGCTGATCGCGCGCTCGTCGGGCCCGACGCCGCGCCGGCCCTGCAGGAACAGCAGCATCGTCGCCCGGTCCGGCGTGGCGGATTGGACCGACCCGTCGGTGGGCCAGTACTCGTTGACAACAGGATTGCCCTTCTCGACCACGTCCTGCTGCGCCGCCAGCTGACCCCGGTACTTGTCGGTCGCCAGCGACCGGGCCCGAGCGAAGTCGTCGCGCAACGACTTTGGGTCGTACGTCAACATCTGCGCCACCATCTTGGGCCCCTGCGCCTGGATCTCCGCCCTGGCTTGATCGCTGGCCCGGTCGCGCGAGAACACCACCAGGTAGCTCACCGCGGCGCCGGCGACACACACCACCGCCGCGGTCAGGACGGCCACCGCCGTCCAGCGCCGCAACTTGGGCAGCGCCTCGTCGGATTCGACGCGGCGCACTTCGGTGCCCAGCAGCATGTCGGCGAACGTGCGGCGCTGCGAATCCCACAGCGGCCAAAGCCATCCCACCACCGACACGGTGTCCAGCAGGTGGGCCAGGTCCCGCAGCAGCAATCCCCACGGCCCGATGGCCGCGCCGTCGCGGCGCACCACCCCGATTCCGAACAACCCGCGTCCCAGGCTCCAGCCCGTGACGGTCGGCAACAGCAACCGGTTGACCAACATCAGCAGGATGGCGAGGCCGGCGACCGAGACGCAGGCCCACCACCACACCGGATGCTGATCCACGGTCCAGGCGACCAACGCCATGGTCACCGCGACGGCGACGCACGGGACGGCGTCGACGGCGAACGCGGCCGCGCGAACGTGCCAGGGGGCCAAGGCATCCCGCGGAGACTCCGGTGTGGCCGCCGTGGTGTGTGCCCGAGCCTGAATCTCCTCGACCACCACCGTCACTTCGTCACCTGGTCGAGCTTGGAAATCCGGTACTGCCCTTCGGCGTATGCCATCTTCACCCGCAGGCGGTAGCCGGTCTCCTTTTGCGACTGATCGCTTGCGACCTTGACGCGCATCGCGACCAGCACGTCGACCGAGCCGTCGTCGTTGTTGCGCTCCACCGCCGCACGCACATCGGCAACCTGAACGTGAACGTTCGCGGCCTGATAGGCCTGGACGACCATGTTGGTGTACAGCAGCGCCTGGGAGCGGAACGCGTCGGTGCCGCACTCGATGATCTTCTGTTCGCTCTGGACCATGGCGTTGGTGTCGGGCGCCTGGGTCGCCGACACACAATCCACCGCCGCCTTGAGCGCGGCCGCGTCGTTGCGCGCGATGACCTGGCTCTGGTGGTGACGGAGTATCGCGAAGTAGCTACCGAGCCCGAGGCCGGCGGCGGCCAGCACCAGCGCCGCGGCGATGCCGGAGAGCCACCCGCGCCCCAAACGCGACGGACGACGTTCGACGCCCGCGGGCGCCTCGGCGGATTCGGCTTCGGCCTCGGCGGATTCGGGTTCGGACTCGGGTTCGGGTGTGGCTTCCGGAGACTCCACGTCGTCGGGCGACTCCTCGTCCGTCACCTGCGTGGCCGTCTCGTCGTCAGCAGCCGCCGGCTCCTGATGAATCTCGGGACTTGATCTCTGGGAGGGCTTGCGCAGTCGACGAAACCTCGGCATGGGTGGGGGGTTCAGCCGGCCGGTGCCAGCATCTCCTTCCATCCGTCGTCTCCTGTTTTCGTCGAGTTCTCGACGGAGTATTTCACCCCATCGGGCCCCACCAGCTCACCGCTCTGCGGACTGTAGATGGCGGCGGGGGGCCCGCTCGGAGTGTAGACACACGGGTTGGGCTGTTGGCCGTTGCACTGCACCGTGCCGCTTCCCGGGCGCGACAAGGGGTCGCTGGTCGGCGGCGGCGTGCCCGGCACCCGGTCCGACGGAGCCGGGTTGAGGCCGTTGTTAACGGACGGCGCCGGAATCACCATGCCGGGGCGCACCGACTGATCGCAGCGCGCCGCAGGGGCGGGGCAGGTCAGGATCTGGTTCGGGTCGCCGTACCAGGGGTTGGTACCTGCCGGAACGTAGGGCCTGGGGTCGCGGCATTCCCGCGGTGTGGCGGCCCGCTTGCCGGGGATGTCGGTACACGGAATGTTGCGCGAACCGCGCACGCTGTTGGCCGGTGTCTCCATCGGAATCTTGCAGTAGGTGCCCGACGGCAACGGCGCCAGGTTGGTGTCCGCCGGCGACCGCCACTCCTCAGCCGGAATGAAGCCGGTCAGGCAGGGCGGGGGCTGGTTGATCGACAACGCCAGGTCGAGCGCGGCCTGGTTCGGGAACGGCGCGGCCACCGTCTGCGCGATCGAGGCACCCTGGGGCAGGAACACGAAGACCTGCTCCACGCCCGTGTGGTAGCGCTTGAGCAGGTCGAACACGACCTCGAGGTTCGCCAGCGTCTGCGGCAGCGAGTCGCGGACGTCGTTGAACACCTCGTTGACCTGATCGGCGGTCGGGGCGGCCTGGCGCAGCACGCTGCGCACATGACTGTCCTCCCGCGCGGCCTGCGCGGCCAGGTTGTTCAGGTTGCGCGCCCACCGCTCGATCGCGGCGTTGGATTCCACCTGGCTGTCCAGGACGGGTCCGGAGTTCTGGATGATGTCGTTGACGTTGGTGATGTTGGTCTTGAAATCACCGACGATCGCCTGCGTGGAGTCGACCAACCGCTGCAGGGCCGGCCCCAGCCCGCCGACTGCCTGCGCCGTCTCGTCGAGCAGCTGGCCGATCTTCTCCTTGGGCAACACGGCAAGACCCCGGTTGGCGGTGTCCAGCGCCGGCCCGATCTCGCTGGGCACGGTGCCGTGGGTGATGGTCTGCCCGTCGGCGAGGTCCTTGCCCGGGTTGCCGGTGGACACCAGGTCCAGGTACTGCTCACCGACCGCCGACACCGAGTGCACGTTCGCGACCGCGTCGACCGGGATCTTGTAGCGGCTGTCGATGCTCATCGTCGCCTTGGCGCCGTTCTCGGTGGGCTCGACGTCGGTGACCTTGCCGATGGTGATGCCGCGATAGGTCACGTTGGCCGTCGGGTACAGGCCGCCGGAGGCGGGCAGGTCGGCCTTGAGCGTGTAGCGGCCGATGCCGATCAGGCTCGGAACCTGCAGATAGTAGATGCCGAGCACGAGTATCGAGATCACCGTCAGGATCCCGAAGGCGATCAGTTGTCGTCGGACGAAGGGAGTCAGCAATTCCTGTCCGCCCTTTCCACCAAGGGCCCGCCGGGCGCGTCGTTCGGGTTGGGCGTGTAGCGGACGTCCGGGACCATCGACTCCGGGTCCCGCCCGTAGGACTGCTCGAGCGCCCGCAGCGCGCCCGACAACCCGGTTCCCGTCAGGAACGCGTTGTCGATTGCGCTCCAGGTGACGTCCAGCGTGATCGAAATGTTCTGGTAGTCACCGCGCATCAGCTTCGGAATGGTGTCGATGTCGTAGGGCTGCGTCAGGATCAGCTTCAGCGCTCCGATCAGATACGGCGACGCCCGGCCGAGCTCCCTGAGCGGGCACTGCAGCGACTGCAGGTCCTGGTGCAGGGGCCCCCTCGCCTCCGAGAGGTACTGATCGGCGGCCTGGCTGAGCCGTCCCACCGAGTCCACGGCGTTGATCAGCAGCTGCTTGGTGTCGGCGAAATGCTTGATCAGCGGCGGGATGTCGGTCAGCACCCGGTCCAGCACGTCGGCCCGGCCACCCACGTACGCCAGCAGCCGGTTGGTGGAGTCGATGGCGTGGGTGATGTCATCGCGCTGCTGGTTGACCTGGGTGACGAAGGTGTCCAGCTTCCCCAGGAAGGCCCGGATCTGGTTGCCCCGCCCGTTGAAGATGTTGAAGACCTCGTTCTGCAGCACCTCCAGGTTGGGGATGCCGCCACCGCGCAGGATCAGCGACAGGCTCGCCAGGGTCTGCTCGGTGGTGGGGAACGCCGAGGAGTTCTTCAGCGGAATGGTGTCGCCGTTCTTGAGCAGCTCCGGCGACGGGTTGGGCGGCGCGGCCAGCTCCACGTGCTGCGAGCCCAGCAGCGAGGTCTGGCCGATCTTGGCGGTGGCGTTCTTGGGCAGCTTGACGCTCTTGTCGATGCCCAGCGTCAGCGTCGCCACCCAGTTCTTCAGGTTGATCGCCTTGATGGAGCCGACGAACACGTCGGCGACCATCACCTTGCTGTTGCCGTTGATCGCGAGCGTGTCCGGCATCTGCACGTAGAGGGTGTACGACCCGCCGCCGCTGCCCGGGCCGCCCGGGATCGCCACATTGGAGATCCCCTTCCAACCGCACGAGCTCAGCACCAGCGCGGCCACCAGCAGCACCAAGCCCTGCCAGGCCCGACGCCGAAGGAGCCTCATCCCCCCGATCACTGCCCACCTCCGAGGCCGGCCGCCGCCG
>NZ_LZKK01000139.1 GCF_001672815.1 Mycobacterium sp. E796
CGCGCCCCTGACCTGCACACGACGGGTCGAAAGTCCCTAGTCGCATCGGCGGGTCCGCGCGAATACTTCTGTCCTACAGACGAGTCGATCAGGACCAATTGGGGGACGGAAATGTCTGCGGTGAGCGTTGCGCCAGAACTGATTAGCCAAGCGGCAACGGATTTGGCGGGTATCGGTTCAACGGTCAACGCTGCGCATATGACAGCGGGGCCCTCGACACTTTTCGTGCGCCCCGCTGCCGCCGATGAGGTGTCGGCGGGGATCGCGCATCTGTTCTCCGGTTACGCCCAGGACTATCACGCGCTGGCCGGGAAGGCGGCGGCGTTTCAGGAGCAATTTGTGCAGCACCTGACTGCGAGTGCCGCCTCCTACGCCAGCGCTGAGGCGGCCAACATGGCGTCGTTGCTAAAGCCCTTGGGAGGGGTTGTGAACTTGATTGGCAGCGCCGTCGGGGCTGTCCGATACGAGTTAGGCAACATTGTTAGCGCAGCTTTCGACCAATTACTCAAGATATTGGGCGCAGCCTTTTACCAGTTTTGGATATTTATTCAAGGCTACCCGGCGTTATGGAGCATTTTCGTTACGGTCGGCACTTTTGTAATCATAGGCGCTTGGGTAGCACTAGTTTTACTTTTTATTGCAACAGGTACTCCCATTCCGATGTTCTTCCCGATCTAACAGACGCGCTCTGCGTTGCGGCCTGCCTCTTGGCCCTGGCCGGACATCGCCATCACCACCAGCGTCCACGTCCGGGACAACCGCGACGGCACCTTCAAAGCCGAGACACGCCTCGTCGTCGGCTAGACGCTGCCCGACCACGAACGTGAAAGGTTCGGCGAAGGAACGATGGAGAATCCAACCCTCGCGACCAACTCGTTGGGCGTCGATCCGACTGCGCGAACCTCACCGACCGCGCTGAGGGGGGCGTCATCTCAATACCCACGCCCGGCATTAAGCAAAACAAGCCACCATGGCCCGTATAAAGCAACACTTAAAAGAAACAGTAGCAAAAAGGGTACAATCGCTAGCAACATTAATAAAGATGTAATCATCGTTATCAATGTCTCTATTCCGGCTTGAATATTTGTTATCACATTCGCTATTAAATCGCTCATCGTGGACTGGGCGG
>NZ_LZKK01000140.1 GCF_001672815.1 Mycobacterium sp. E796
CCGGGCGCCCCCCCCCCCCCCCCCCCGCCGGTTCCGCCGATGCCGATCAGCCCGGCCGGACCGCCGGCACCGCCGGGCGCTCCGGTGGCGGTGCTGTTCCCACCGCTGCCGCCACTGCCGTACAAAAACCCGCCGGGGCCGCCAGGCGTCCCGATCCCTTGCGCGTCCGTCGTGCCGTTGACACCATTGCCGATCAGGGGACGCCCGAAAAGAAAGTCGGTGGGCGCGTTGACGACGTCAAGCAGAACTTGCCGAACGGGCTGAGTCTGCTGGTTGACCTGCTGGACCGCGCTGAGCACAGTCTGCTGCAGCGGCTGGGTCTGGCGCTGCACGGAGCTGATCAGTGTCTGTGCGTCGGTCTCGGTGCTCGCATAGGCGGCGGCGCCCGCGTTGAGCGTCTGCACATACTTGGAATGAAACGCTCCGGCCTCGGCGATTAATGCCTGATAGCCCAACGCGTGCTGGGAAAGCAGCTTCGCAATAGCCGCCGACACCTCATCAGCGCCGCCCCCCAGTACCCCCGTGGTGGACGCCGCTGCCGCCGCGTTGGCCGCGCTGACCGCCGAGCCCAGGGCCGCCAACTGTGTTGCCGCATCCGTCACCATTTCCGGGACCGCGATCAGAAACGACATACGACTGCCTCCAGCAGCCCGCGTGAACGAGGTATCGCCCCGCGATCGGCGATAAGCAGATGGTAGGCCGCGCGGCCTGATTTCGCGTGTCGCCGACAACCCGGCCGCTCTTCCCGGAGGACACGAGCGAACAAGACATCCCGACCGCCGCCGTCGCGCTGGCGCGTGAGCCCGGGTGTCCAATATCGGCCTGGCCACTCACCCAGCGCCGGATATCCCACAATGCGCGGTAACCTCATTCTCATGGCTGAACCGACCGAGGAAGCCGAAGTGACGCGCGGCGACCGTTTCATCAAGACAGCCGTCGCGATCCTGGGTGAAACGGGACGCACCGACTTCACCGTTCAGGAGGTCGTCGCGCGCTCCAAGACCTCGCTTCGCGCCTTCTACCAGCACTTCAGCAGCAAGGACGAACTGCTCCTCGCGCTGTTCGACCGGACCATCGCGCAATCGGTGCAGGGCTGGCGTGCCGAGATCAACGGACTGGACAGCACCGCCGCGCTGAAGCTGGTGATCGACCGCGTCAGCCAACAACCCGAGTCGAGCACCCAGGACAGCCTCAACCGGGCGTTGAGCCTGTACAACCAGCATCTGGCGGAAACGCGCCCCCGCGATTACACCCGAGTGCTGTCCCCGTTGCATCAGTTGATCCGCGACATCGTCGGGCAGGGAATCACGGAAGGGGTCTTCAACCCGGGACTCGATATCGGGGCCGCGGCCGCGATCGTCATGCAGACCATCATGGGCGCCCAACGGTTGCACTGGTTGGGCACCGAATTGATCGGCAAGCCGATCGACGCCGGCCAGCTCTACGACTACTGCAGCCGCGCGCTGGGGATCCGGGAGACCGACGAGGAATCGGCCACGCCCACCTTGGGTGAGCTCTTCGCGCAAATCGGAATGCGGCCGGGCATCCACAACGGCGAATTCGCGATGACGATGCCGGTCAGCCCCAATGTCGTCAACACGTCCGGCGCCCTTCAGGGCGGCTTGATCGCCACGCTTGTCGACGTGGCGGGCGGGCAATTCGGGCTGGAGTATCTGCAGCAAGGCACCACAATGACCACTGCCGACCTCTTCATCCGCTACCTGCGCCCCATTCGGCAGGGCGCCGCGCGCGCAGTCCCCAGGATGCTGCGGTCCGGTCGGCGCGCGATGGTCATGCAGGTCGACATCTACGGCGACGGCGACGAGCTCGCCGCGACGGCGACCGTGAATTTCGCAATCATCAACGGGGCGACGCCGACCGGCCTCCAGTCCGACATTTAGCTCCCGGTATTCCTCGCCGCGCAGAAGTGGTAACGTCGTTACCAGATACTGAGAACCACAGACTTCCGCAAGGAGATCGCCATGCCGTCTCGCGAACTTTCCTTCCCCGTGTTCGACGCCGACAACCACATGTACGAGCCGCAGGAGGCGCTGACCAAGTTCCTCCCGGACAAGCGCAAGAACGTCATCGACTATGTGCAGGTGCGTGGCCGCACGAAGATCGTGGTGCGCGGCCACATCAGCGAATACATCCCCAACCCGACGTTCGAGAAGGTCGCCAAGCCCGGTGCCCAGGAGGACTACTTCCGCAACGGCGCGCAGGGCAAGAGCTACCGCGAGATCCTCGGCGAGCCGATGAAGGCCATCCCTGCCTTCCGCGAGCCGGGCGCGCGGCTGGAGGTCATGGACGAGCTGGGCATCGACTACGCCCTAATGTTCCCGACCCTGGCCAGCCTGGTCGAGGAGCGCATGAAGGACGACCCCGAGATGACCCACGACGTCATCCACGCGCTCAACCAGTGGATGTACGAGCAGTGGTCGTTCAACTACGAGGGGCGCATCTTCGCCACCCCTGTGATCACACTGCCGATTGTCGAGCGTGCGCTCGAAGAACTCGAATGGGTATTGGAGCGCGGCGCCCGCACGGTGCTGGTGCGCCCGGCGCCGGTGCCCGGCTACAAGGGCAGCCGGTCGTTCGGCCTCGAGGAGTTTGACCCGTTCTGGCAGGCCTGCGTCAAAGCCGGGATCCCCGTGTCGATGCACGCCTCGGACAGCGGTTACTCCGAGTTCGCCAACGTGTGGGAGCCGGGCGACGAGTTCCTGCCGTTCAAGCCGACCCCCTTCCGCAGCCTGGTGATGGGCCACCGACCGATCATCGACGCGATGGGTGCGCTGGTGTGCCATGGCGCTCTGTCACGCAACCCCGAATTGCGGATCCTTTCGATCGAAAACGGCGCGGATTGGGTGCCGGACCTCTTCAAGGGCCTCAAGGGCGTCTATAAGAAAATGCCACAGTCGTTCAGCGAAAACCCGATCGAGGCGTTTAAGCGCTGCGTGTACATCACCCCGTTCTGGGAGGACCGCTTCACCGAGATCGTCAAGATGGTGGGAACCGACCGGGTGCTGTTCGGATCGGACTGGCCCCACCCCGAGGGCCTGAAGGACCCCATCTCCTTCGTCGACGAGCTGACCGACTTCGACGAGGAGGATGTCGCCAAGATCATGGGTGGCAACCTGATGAAGCTGATGAAGGTCTCCTCGCCCGAGAAAAAGCCGGTCTCAGCCTGAGCGGTCGGCGTCGTCGATGATGGAGACGACGCCCCTGGTCTCGAACACCGCGAGGCGAACGTCCGCGGGTCTTTGGTGGCCGTGCTGGCGCAGGATCGCGTCCAGGTCCAAGTGCGTGAGCCGGCAACGTTTCAGGTTCGCCTCATCGAGTTCTCCGTCGCGGATCAACACCCGCACGGGTGGGTCTACCAGACGGCGCACCCACGGGGTGAACCGCAGCCGCGCGACGAGGTCGTGCGCCGCGATCAAGGCGACGAGGGCGGCCGCCCCGGTCAACCACGAGGTGTCGGCGGCCGTCGCGGTTCGCCCGACAATGGCGCCCACCGCGACGGCGGTCACCCAGTCGAACGGCGTGAACTCGGCGATGGTGCGCCGCAACATGACCCGGAAAGCCGTTGCTGCGGTGATGAATAACGCGAACGCCTTGAGTGCGGCAAAGGCCGCCGGTCGCCAGCCGTCGATGAACTGCAGCAGCAGATCCCTCATGTCGACGCGATTCGGGTCAGGCGGGGATCGCTCATGTGAGCTGAGGTACCCGTCGACATCCGGCATAACCACGGGACATGCCGGGACAACCGTTAGCAAACAGATGCAATGGGTACCTAACAGGCGTTGCTAATCTGAATATCTACGTGTGCAAACGCCATGCATTCGGCCCGGTTGTGTGACTGCATAGCGAGGTTCCGCGGGAAGGGACGGCCAAATGGTCGCCGAAAAGGATTGGGACAACACCGTTGGTGTGCCCGACGAGGTTCGGCGCGTCTTCGAGAATGTTCCCGCCATGCTGGTTGGCCTGAAAGGGCCCGACCACCGGTTTATCGCGGTCAACGCGGCCTACCGGGCATTCAACCCGACCGGCAACCCGGTGGGAAAGCTTGCGCGCGAGGTCTTCCCCGAGCTGGAGAGCCAGCAGATTTACCAAATGTTCGACCGGGTCTACGCGACCGGCGAACCGCAAACCGGGAAGGAATGGCGGCTACAGGCCAACTATGACGGCTCGGGAATCGAGGAACGGTACTTCGACTTCGTCGTCACGCCTCGCCGCGGGGACGACGGATTCATCGAGGGTGTGCAGATCATCTTCGACGACGTGACCGCCCGGGTGCGGGCGCGGGAGGCCGCCGAGGAGCGCATGGAGGAGCTGTCCGAGCGCTACCGCAACGCCCGCGACTCGGCAACCATCATGCAGCAGGCGTTGCTGGCCCCGTCCGTCCCTGTAGTTCCTGGCGCCGACGTCGCCGCGGAGTACCTCGTCGCCGCCGAGGACACCGCGGCCGGCGGCGACTGGTTTGACGCGATGGCCCTCGGTGATCGGCTGGTTCTTGTCGTGGGTGACGTCGTCGGGCACGGCGTCGAGGCCGCAGCGGCGATGTCGCAATTGCGCACCGCGCTGCGGATGCAGATTTCCTTGGGCCACAACATCGTCGAAGCGCTCGAAGCGGTCGACCGCTTTCACGAACAGGTCCCGGGCTCGAAATCGGCGACCTTGTGCGTCGCTTCGCTCGAGTTGGCCACGGGCGAACTCCAATACTGCACAGCGGGACACCCACCGCCGCTGCTGGTGAGCGCCGGCACGGGCTCGCGCTACGCGGAGCCGACGGGCGCGGGTCCCCTGGGCAGCGGCACCGGATTCCCGGTCCGCACCGAGGTCCTCGAGGTGGGCGACTCGGTCCTGCTGTATTCCGACGGCCTGATCGAACGTCCCGGCCGACCTCCGGGCGCCAGCACCGCGGAGTTCGCCGAGCTGTCTGCGAACATTGCCGCCGGCAACCGCGGCTTCGTCATCGGTGCGCCGGGCCGGCCGATCGACCGGATTTGTTCGGAGACACTGGAATTGCTGCTCCGGTCGACGGGCTACAAGGACGACGTCACATTGCTTGCGGCGCAACGGCGCACACCGCCCGAACCGCTGCGGATCACGCTGGACGCGACTATTCATGCCGCACGCGCGGTCCGCGCCGAGCTTCGTGAGTGGCTGTCGGAAATCGGCGCCGACCTCGACGACATCTGTGACGTCGTCCACGCGGTTTCGGAGTTCGTCGAGAACGCGATCGAGCACGGGTACGCAACAACGGTTTCCGACCGGCTTTCGAAATGGATCGTGGTCGAGGCCGCGCTGGCCGGCGATGGCAACCTGCACGCCTCGGTCGTCGACCAGGGGCGGTGGAAGGACCACCGCGAGGGTGAGGGAGGCCGCGGGCGGGGACTGGCCATGGCCGAAGCGTTGGTGGACAAGGCTCAGGTCACCCATGGTGACGGCGGGACGACGGCCAGCCTGACGCACCGACTGTCGCGGCCGGCGAACTTCATCACCGACACGACCGTCAGCCGCTCAACCCGCCCACCATCCGTCAACTCCGAATTCGTCTCCTTGGTCGGCGAGGCCGGCCGCATCGTGGTCAGCGGAGACGTCGACGCGGCCACCGCGGCTACCCTGGACCGACAGATCGCCGTCGAAAGCCGTTCCGGCATAGCGTCGTTGACGGTCGACCTCAGCGGGGTGACCCATCTCGGGTCGGCAGGGGTGAGCGCCCTGGCTGCCGCCCGCGACCGGGCCCGCACGCAGGGCGGTGCCCTCACGCTGATCGCGGCCCCCGGAACCCCGGCGCATCACGTCTTGTCGCTGGTCCAACTGCCCGTGGACAACAGCGACCGCTAACGCTCTCGCCGACGCACACCGCCCGCCGGTCAGCGGCCCTGACCGTGCCGAACCTGGTTGAACGGCACCCCGCGGTCGGCGGCGTATTCCCGGGGGAATCCCAGCACCCGTTCGCCGATCACGTTGCGGGCCATCTCGGTTGTGCCGCCGCCGATGGCGACGTTCTGCCGGGACAGGTACCGTAGCCCCGCCTCGAGGCCTTCGCCGAATTCCCCCACAACACCGGCGCTTCCCGTGATCGCCATCGCGGCGTCCATATCCATGGTCACCGTCTCGGAGTGAAAGAGCCGGATCAGGGTCCCCGCGGTCGGGGGCAGTACGCCGTCCCGGACGTTGCGGTACACGTGATCGATCAGCTGCTCGCCGACCGCGCGCTGCACGAGCACCCGGCCGGCGATCTCCTGGATGCGTTCGTTGTCGGCCTGGCCCATCTTCTCGGCGAGCGCCACGTAGTCGACCGGCGTTGTGTGCCCGCCTTCGTGGCCGGCGCCACTGGCGAACTCCGAACCCTGCCCCACCGCCCGGCGTTCGTGGTACAGCTGGCGCGAGGCGACCGCCCAGCCGCCGTTGACCTCACCGACGACGGCGTCATCGCCGACGTCCACACCGTCCAGGAACTCCTCGCAAAACTCGGTGGACCCGCTCAGCATGGTGATGCGCCGCAACGTGATTCCCGGATGGCCGATCGGCACCAGGAACATGGTCAGGCCTTCGTGCTTGGGCACGTCCCAGTTGGTGCGCGCCAGACACAATCCGTAGTCGGCGGCGAAAGCGCTTGTGCTCCAGGTTTTTGCGCCGTTGATAACCCAACGCTCGCCTTGGCGTTCGGCTCGGGTGATGACACCGGCCAGGTCCGAACCGCCGCTGGGCTCGGACAGCAGTTGCACCAGGACTTCGTCGCCGCGCAGGGCGGCCGCAATGTGCCGCTTCTTCTGGTCCTCAGTTCCAGTGTCGAGCAGGGTGGCGCAGCAGATGGTGAACGTCGGGGTGTTCAGGATCAGCGGCATCTCGTAGCCGAGGGATTCGGCGTCGAATGCCTTCTGGTACTCATAGTCCAGCCCTAGGCCACCGTACTCGCGGGGAAAGCAGATACCGGCGAATCCCCCCTCGTAGAGCCGCTTTTGCAGTTCGCGCGCCCTGTTCCAGGATCGCTCGTCGTCGCGCGGTGCGGGCGGCGGGTTCTCGGGGTCGATGGCGGGTAGGTTGTCCGCCAACCACACTCGGGCCCGGGCTGCGAATTCGGCGACGGTTTCGGTGGTCGTCATCGGGAGTTCGTCACCGATCGGGCCGCCCTTTCCGCGTCGTACACCCTCAGGTTATGTTCCTCGGGCGTGCCGAACATGGAGCGGTACAACGTGACCCGCCTCAGGTAGAGGTGCAGGTCGTGTTCCCAGGTGACACCGATGCCGCCGTGCATCTGAACGCAGGCCTGCACGATCCGGCCCGCCACCTCGCCGACGTATGACTTGGCGATACTCGCCGACAAGCCCGCCTTGGGCGAGCGCGCGGCGACATCGGCAACCGCCGCCGACGTGGTCGCACGACACGCTTCCAGCCACAACTTCATGTCGGCGAAGCCGTGCTTGAGGACCTGGTAGGAGGCCAGCGGCCGGCCGAATGTATGCCTGTCCAGCGCCCATTGGACGGTGAAGTCGAACACCGTTTGCAGAATGCCGACCACCTCGGCGCACTGCAGCACCTGGGCGAGCTGGCTCTGCCGCCCGATCAGCGCGGCGGCCTCGGCGGGGCCGCCGACTGCGGCGGACCGTTCTACGACCACGCCGTCGAAATCGACTTTGGCGTATTGCTTGACCAAGTCGACCGACTGCTGCGGCGTGATCCGGACACCCGGCGCGTCTGTCGGCACCAGGAACTGACGAACGCCGTCATCGCATCGCGCCACGACCAACAGCACCCCACTTTGCGCCCCGGCCTCGACACGGTCCTTGGCACCATCAATGCGGAAGCCGGACTCGGTCCGGGTGGCCGCCACCGCAGGATTCAGGGGAGCCCAGCCCCTACCCGGCTCGCAAACCGCCCAGGACGCCACGGTTTCACCGGACATCAGCGACTCGATGGTCTCGGCGTGCGCCTGCGGATCCGGGCACTCGGCGAGCGCCACGAGCACGACGCTGACCGGATACAGCGGCCCGGGCGCCACCGTCTTGCCGAGCTGCTCGGCGACCATGGCCAGGTCCACCACGCCGCTGTCCGACACGCTGCCGCCGCCCAACTCCTCCGGCACGAGGAGGGCCGTCCACCCGAGTTCGGCGGCGCGCCGCCACCACCCCGGGTCGAAGGACAGTCCCGCGGCGTGCAGCTCGCGGACGCGACTCAGCGGCGCTTCTTTTTGCAGAAAGGCCTGGGTTGTGGACGCGAAGAGTATCTTTTCGGGAGAGTCGACAGCGGTCATGATGACGGCAGATTCGAGAGGAAACGTGGGTGGTTGATCATCCGCCTGGTCGGTTCTCGTCGGAGTTCGCTGTGGATTCCGATGTTAGCAATGAGCAGTACGGTAAGAGATACCGGAGTCCAATCGATAATGATCATCACGAGCGGTAATCGCGGTGGCTGACGCGAACCAAACGCCCGATCATTCGACCGCACCGGAGGCCGACGCCAGGGCGTTGCTCGAAGAAGCCGAGGCGGAGGCCGCCGCGGCCGAAGCGCGTGCCGCCGCGGCCCTAGCCCGCGCCCGGGCCGCTCGGCTGCGACGCGAGGCCCTCGGGTTGCCGGATCCCGACGAGTACGACGACGCGGACGAGGATTACGCCGAGCACGAGGGCGAGGACGACTACGAGGACGACTACGAGGGTGACGAAGAATACGAAGAGGACGACTACGACGAGTCGGTAACCGAGCAAGCTGCATGGCGGCGGCGAATGCCGCTGCTCGCCGCGATTGCGGCCGTCATCGGCATCATCGCCTTTGTCGGCTCCAGCGCATACATGGTGATTCAACATCGCGACACCACCAGGCACCAACAGCGCGAAGCCGCGTTCGTCGCCGGGGCCAAGCAGGGCGTCCTCAACATGATTTCGTTGGACTTCAACAAGGCCAAGGCCGATGTCCAGCGCGTGATCGACAGCTCCACCGGCGAATTCCAAGCCGATTTCCAGCAGCGGGCCAACGACTTCATATCGGTGGTCATCCAGTCGAAGGCGGTCACGGAAGGAACGGTGCACGCCGCCGCCCTTGAGTCCATGAACGACAACTCGGCGGTGGTATTGGTTTCGGCGACATCGCAAGTCACCAATTCACCGCCGGGCAAGGACGAGCCGCCGCGAATTTGGCGCCTCAGGGTGACGGTCGCCGATGTCGGCGGGAAATACAAGATGTCGAAAGTTGAGTACGTGCCGTGACCGAAGACGTGCGCGACATCGATTCGGCCGCATCGGAACCCACCGAGGGGCCGGCCCAAGTCGACGACACCTCCGTGGCCGAGGAGCCAATCAACGAGAAGCCCACCGACGACGAGCCCACCGACGACGTGGCCGACGACGACGAGCCCACCGACGACGGCTCCGACGACGCCGCGCCGATCGAGCGCCGCCGCCGCACCCTCTCGCCCAGGGCCCGCAAGGTCATTGCGGCGGTTTTGGTTGCGCTGCTACTGATCTCGGGCGGCGTGGCGACGTGGCTGTACTTCGAGCAGTACCGGCCGGACCAACAGACCGACGCCGGCGTCGCGCGCACGGTGGTCAACGCCGCGACGGACGGAACGACCGCGGTACTGTCGTATTCCTCCGACTCGCTCGACCAGGACTTCGCCGCCGCCAGGACACACCTCGCCGGGGATTTCCTGACGTACTTCGACCAATTCAGTCAGCAGACGGTGGCCCCGGTGGCCAGGCAGAAGTCGATGAAAACCAAGGCCAAGGTGACCGGCGCCGCCGTGTCGGAACTGCACCCCGACTCGGCGGGGGTTCTGGTCTTCGTCGATCAAGTCACGACGACCAAGGACAGCGCCCAGCCGTCGGTAGCGGTCAGCAGCATCCTGGTGCGCATGTCCCGGATCAACGACAAGTGGCTGATCACCAAGTTCACACCGGTCTAACCGCAGCCGCTACATGGCGAACACCCGGCGCAGCGACTGGGCGTGCAGCGCCCGGTTCTCCTCGGAGACAACCCAATCGGGAACCAAAGAATCGAAGCCGTTGAATGTCGCTGCGATGACGTGCAATTCGGTGTGGACGTAGGCGCGCAGTAGCCGGTTGGCGTAGGCGATGGCTTCGTCACGGCACGGGTCGATCTCCGAGCAACTGATAAACGTGGGTGGGAGCCCCTCGAGGTTGGCCCGATGCGCGGGGACGTATTGACCGCTCGCGGTGGTGTGGCCGAGGTAGTGGCCCCAGGCCCGGCTCACGGCAGGACCGTTGAGGCCCGGCGTGCGCTGGAACTCCCGTCGCGACGGGGTCGCATCGGAATCGAGCATCGGCTGGTGCAGGATCTGCACCAGCACCGGCGGGCCCTCCTCGTCGAACACGCGCTGGGCCAGGCTCGCGACCAGCGCCGCACCGGCGTCGCGTCCCATCACCGCGATGCGGCTGGGGTCGACGTCGAGCTCGGCGCAGTTGTCCACGGCGTAGCGCAATGCCGTATCCACGTCGTCCAACGCGGCCGGACACGGATTTTCGGGTGCGAGCCGGTAGTCGACCGAGACCAGAAGGCAGCCGGCGGCGCGGGCCAGCTCCACGCATTGCGCATGATCGGTGTCCAGGTTTCCCGTCACGAAGCCGCCGCCGTGGGCGTATATCACCAGGGGCGCCGGGGATCCCGCGCCGCCGCGATACAGGCGAATGCCCAGCGGTTGGCCGTCCGGACCGGCGATCGATCGCGATTCCACGGCGACACCGTCGGTTTGGACGGCCGCGGCCCGCTCGGCGGCCCGGGCGTCGGCCTCTTTGCGCTCCGCGGGCAGTGTCTCGGTGCGGAACTCGACAACACTCAGCTCGATCGCCGCGTCACGCAGCACCGGGTCGATCCGGCTTAGGCCTTGCGGCCGCGTCAGGTTGGTCTGCGTCATACCCCTCAACTTCCGTCCGGGAAACCATCTTCAAGGTAGACCTGCGATTCCATGTGGTGGAAGATGCGGTACCTATCGGCGCGAAAAGTCAGCAACCACGTGATCCAGCTGGTACCGGTGTGCGCAACATCGGATTCTTGCCCGGTGCAGCTCCATCGGCTCAGCAAAACACAACGCGCCACTCCCCCGGCCCAGCCCTCGGCGGACCACAACCGTGACGACATCGAGGCGCGCTTCAGCCGACTGCCGATCCTGGCCCAGTGCCGATCGAGCTCGTCGGCGCCGACCAGCGGCACCGCGTATTCGTCACCGATGTAGATCGGCCGCGGGTCCTGCCGCTCCCACAGGTTGGCGACGCCGGCGAAGTCCAGCGCCGACCACTTCTCGTCGTATTCGCCGACCAACGCGGTCAGCCTGGCGGCCAGATCGGCCACCTCGTCACCGTTCTCCGGGGAGCGCCTTCACGGTCGCCGGTAGCCCGTACAGCGCCGTCGCGTTGCCGCGCATGATCCGCTCCCGTTGGTCGGCGGGGAATCGGTTGATCGCGTAGGTCGGTGAGTCGTAGCTCCAGTGTGGGTAGTCCGTCGAGAACATCAGGTTGTCGCCGAGGTCCATCAACTCCAAGTACTCGCGGAACTGCACGGTGTCGGCGTCTTCCAGCGGCTGGGTGGTGAACCGGACGTGTTCGCGCACATATTCCGACGGGCGGCGACGGACGTGGGGCAGGTCACCGCGGCGCGCTTCCCAGATCCGGTCCATCCGCGACATCACCGGCATCGCCCAGGTGAACCCGCCCTCGACGAAGACCACCCGCAGGTCCGGGTGGCGATCGAAGGCGCCGTCGAACACCAGGCTCATCAGGTGCGAGACGTACAGCAACGGCCACGAGGCGAAGAAGTCGTGCCAGTGCGCGGGGTTGCCGACCGGGTACAGCGGTATCAGTTCGAAAGGCGTCTGGCCCATCAAATGCGTGGCTATCGGGAAGCCGTTGCGTGCGGCCGCCTCGTACAGCGGGTCGAAATGCGGGTTGCCGAAAGGGATCCCACGCGTCTGCGGCGTCATCAGCACCTGGGTCATGTACGGATGTCCCGCCCACCGTTCCACCTCGCGGCCGGCCAGGTCCGGCGTCTGCGCGCTGACGCTGATCGATCCGCGCCAGCGGCCGTGCCAGTTGTACTTGTCCAGCCAGACGTCGGCGAGCCAGTCGTTGTAGGTCGACTTGAGCACGTGTTCGGCCTGCGGCAGTTGCGCGTCGCACATCGGCTCGAGCGTCGCGATGCTGACACCGGCATCGAGAAGCAACTGCTTGGCCGCGAAATCCGGATCGCTGCCGGCGACTCCGCCGCCCGGCGGCGCGGCGTCGAGGCGCAACGACATCGTCTTGTACGAATCGGGGGTGTCGTAGAAATGCGGGACGGGGCTGACGGCGTTGCCCGTCGGCCAGATCTTGTCCACCCATTCGGCGGGTGCGTAGGACTTGAGCACGTCGGCCGAGACCGGCAGCGGGTGTACGTCGGTGTCGACGATGGTGACCGCGATTTCGTCCTCTTGACCGGTCGGCGAGTCGAGTCGTTCGATCGTTGTCATCAGACGCGCTCCTTAAGCCCGTACAGCTCAATGGCATTCCGCCACAACACCTTGTCGCGTTGCTCGGCGTCGAGCCCCGCCGCACTCGCCTCCGGCGGCGACGTGGACCAGTGCGGGTAGCTCGATCCGTACATCAGCAGGTCGGACTTGCCGGTGAAGTCCATCCAGCGCCGCATCGCGCCGGTCTCGGTCGGCCCGTCGAACGCCGACGAGCAGAACCGGACGTGGCCGGGCAGGTATTCACTGGGATACCGGTCCACCCAGGGTGTCTGGTCGCGCATCGACAGCCAGAACGTGTCCAGCCGCCACATCAGCGGGGTGAGGATGTCGTAGCCGCCGTCGGCGAACACGAACTTCAGGCCAGGGTGGCGGCCGAACACACCCTCGATGATGAGCGTGGCCAGGTGCACGAAGTAGTTCAACGGCATGAACGCCGCGTACCCCGGGTAGGTGTGCGCGTGCCCGGCGAAGGTGGGCGGGTGGTCGACGCCGTTGCCGCCGTTGATGTGCACCGCAACCGGCAGCCCGTGCGCGGCGGCGGCCTCCCAGATCGGCTCGAACATCGGTTTGCCGTACGGCTCGCGCGACTGCATCGGGACACCCACCTGCACCAGCTTGGGGTGACCGGCCAGGCGCTCGATCTCGGCCACCGCGCCCCGGACGTCCTCGGGGTTGACCCGGATGGTGCCCCGAAAACGGTCGGTGGTGTCGGGCTCCAGCCAGCGATCCAGCAGCCAGTCGTTGACCGCGGCGCAGATGCGGCTGTTGAGCAGGTAATCGGCGATGTTGCCGCGGGTCAGCGGGTTCAGGATGGCGTAATCGACGCCCATGTCGTCGAACAGGTGCCGGGCCATCGTTTCCGGATCCGAACCAGGGTAGTGCTCGCCGTAGAGGTCCGCCCGGTAGTCGCCACCCGGCGCCTGATACCACTGCTGCTCGACATCCGGGATTGAGCGCAGCTGATGCGCGGCCGGGAGGTAGCGGCGTATCTCCGCGTTGTAGCGGAAGTGCGGTTGCACGTTGGTGTCGATGATCATGGGGGTCATGCCGTCAGGTACACCTCACCGTCGGTGACGTCCACCTGGTAGGTGCGGACGCGCCGCCGCGGGTCGGCCAGGTTTTGACCGGTGGTGACGTCGAATTCCCAATTGTGCCAAGGGCATCGAACGATCTGACCGTCACGAACGCGGCGCATCCCATCGAGCGATTCGGGAGCCGATTCGTTGGTGCCGCCGATCAGGCCAAGGCACAAGGGTGCGCCCTCGTGTGAGCAGTAGTTGACGATCGCGTAAAGCTCACCGTGCACGTTGTACACGCCCACGCCGAACTTGCCGACGTCGACCAGTTTCATCCCGCCGGGCGGCAGCTCGTCAAGCGAGCACACGAATCGCCGGTTGGGCACCTGGGAATCACCGCCTTCTCGGGTCAATACTGTGCGCATTACGGTAAAGACCACAAGCCGTTGGGCTTCGTTGCTATTTATACTATGATAGCCATATTCCCTCGGCACAGATATCCGCCCTTACCGGTGGCTCAGGAGGAGCGCGAATGACGCTCGGCACGGATGCGGACGGCCAGCCCGTCACCCTCGACCTGACCGGGGAAACCAGCCCCTACCCGTTCTTCGAGTACATGAGGCGCACCGATCCGGTCTGGCACGGTTCCCTGGCCGACCACTCGCAGATGCCCGAGGAACTGCGGCCGAACGACGAATGGGTGTTGTTCGGCTACGACGGGCTGTTTCAGGCGTTTCGTGACGACCGGGTCTTCACGTCGGCGAGCTACGACAAGACCATCGGACTGGTGATGGGTCACACCATCCTGGCGATGGGCGGCAAGGAGCATCACGACCACCGCAGCCTGGTGGCCAAGGCCTTCCGGGCCACCGCGCTGGAGCGGTGGGAGCCGTCGGTGATCGGGCCGGTGTGCGATCGGCTGATCGACGAAATCAAGAATGACGGACACGCCGACCTGGTCAAGGCGCTGACATTCGAATTTCCCACCCGGATCATCTCCGTGCTGCTCGGGCTCCCCCCTGAGGATCTCGACCTGTTCCGCCGGCTGTCGCTCGACCTGATCTCGATTCCGACCGACATCATGGCCGGGCTGAACGCGGCGGCGGAGCTGCAGGGCTACTTCCTCGAACAGGTTGAGCAGCGGCGCCACAAGCTCACCGACGACATCATCGGCGACCTGGTCGCGGCCGAGATCGACGGCGAAAAGCTCACCGACGAGGCAATCATCGCGTTCCTGCGGCTGCTGCTGCCGGCCGGCCTGGAGACCACGTATCGCTCCTCGGGCAACCTGCTGTACCTGCTGCTGACGCACCCCGAGCAGCTGGCGATGGTGCAGCAGGACCGGTCGCTGATCCCGGCCGCCATCGAGGAGGGCCTGCGGGTGGAGACACCGCTGACGATGGTCATGCGGACCACCACCCAGGAAATCGAAATAGGCGGCAAGACAATCCCGGCCGACGCGCAGGTCGACATGTGTATGGGCTCGGCCAACCGCGACGAAACCCGTTGGCCCGACCCGAACACGTTCGACATCCACCGGCCCCGGCACGCCCACATCGCGTTCGCCGCCGGCATCCACATGTGCCTCGGCATGCACCTGGCCCGGCTGGAAACCAGGGTCATGCTGAACAGCCTGTTCGACCGGGTCAAGGATTTGGCCCTGGTGCCAGACGACGGAAGCGGCCAGGAGTCCAAGATCGTCGGGCTCACCTTCCGGTCGCCGAACAAGCTTCCGGTCACCTTCGCCCCGGCCGCATGAAAAGCCGGGCGGCGATCCTGCACGACGTCGGCGGGCCGTGGTCCGTCGAGGAATTCGAGTTGGACCCGCCACGCGCGGGCGAAGTCCTGGTTCAGCTGGCCGCCGCCGGGTTGTGCCACTCCGACGACCACATCCTCAAGGGCGACATGTCGGCGCCCAACGAGGTGATGCGATCCATGGGCCTGCCGACGATGTTCCCCATGATCGGCGGGCATGAGGGGTCGGGGATCGTGCGCGAAGTCGGCGAGGGCGTAACCGATTTCGAGCCCGGCGACCACGTGGTGATGTCGTTCGTCGCGGTGTGCGGGCAGTGCCGCTGGTGCGCTACGGGGATGGAATACATCTGCGACGTCGGCATCGGCACCATGGTCCCGGGGATGCCGACCGACGGCACCTTCCGCCACCACACCTCCGACGGCCGCAACCTCGGCCACATCGCCAAGGTCGGCGCGTTCGCGGAACACACTGTGGTGTCGACGAATTCGCTCGTCAAGATCGAGCCGCACCTGCCGCTGGCGCCAAGCGCCCTGCTGTCGTGCGCCATCCCGACGGGCTACGGTTCCGTCGCGAACCGCTCCAACATGCGCGCCGGCGACACCGTCGTCGTGATCGGCGTCGGCGGCATCGGCACCGGAGCGATCCAGGGCGCCCGGATCAACGGCGCCGCACAGATCGTTGCGGTGGATCCCGTTGAGTTCAAACAGAAGTCGGCATTACAGTTCGGTGCGACGCACAGCGCCGCAAACGTGGCCGAGGCTTTGGACCTGGTGCGCGGCCTGACCTACGGGGTGATGGCCGACGCGGTGGTGGTGTCGCCGTCCTTGATCACCCCGGAGGACGTGCGCGACGCGGTGCAACTCACCCGCAAGGGCGGGACGTGTGTGCTCACCGGGATGACCTCACAGTTGACCCGACAGGTCAAGATCGACCTGCAGGACTTCATCCTGATGAACAAGACGCTGGCCGGCACCATATTCGGCTCGTGCAACCCCAGGGCGGACATCGCCAGGCTGGCCAGGCTCTACGAGACCGGGCAGCTGCAGCTCGACGAGATGATCACCCGGCGCTACCGCCTCGACGACATCAACGAGGCCTACGACGACCTGCTCAACGGCAAGATCGTCCGGGGCATCATCGATTACGGGGTCAGCTAGGCCGTGCCGCCCACACATCGATTGTGAATCGTGGGCATCATATGTGAGCCCTGGGTGGGCAGATCGCCGAAACCCCGCCCTGGGCACACGTCGAAAGGCGCCACCGCACGCTCAAAACCCTGAATACCCTCTCGGCGCAACTATTCGCCTTTGCCGCCCATCACCCGCTGCGTTTGACCGTATGCGTCGATCGGGCTGTGCAGTGCCAGGCCGCCGTCGGCGTGCACGACTTGGCCTGTCACCCAAGGCAATTCCAGGACACCCACGATCGCCCCGGCCACGTCGGCGGCCTCACCGAGGCGGCCGAACGCCGTCCGCTCGGACAGCCCTTCCACCCAGCCCGGCAGTTGCTCCGGTTTCGCCAACATCGGTGTGCGGGTGACGCCCGGGCCCACGGCGTTCACCCGGATGCCGTGCCCGCCCCATTCCGCGGCGGCGACCTTCACCAGCATGTTCACGCCGGCCTTGGACACGCAGTAGGCGCCCATGTCGCGGTCGGCGAGCGTGCCGCTGATGCTCGACACCGCGACGATTGAGCCGCCCACGCCGGCGTCGATCATGGCCCGCGCCCCGGCGCGGATGGTCAGCCAGGTTCCGGTGAGGTTGACGGCCAACACCCGTTCCCATTCCGCGAGTGGCTGTTCGAGCAGCATGCCCGACGCCCCGATTCCCGCGCACGTGACCATCCGGGTGGGGACACCGTGGTCGCGCACGGTTTGTTCCATCGCCGCCGATACCGCGTCGGGATCGCTGACGTCACAGGCGATGTCACCGCCGGACAGGTCCCACACCACCGCGCCGTGACCCGCCTCGCGGAGTCGCGCGGCGACCTCGCGCCCGATGCCCGACGCGCCGCCGGTCACCAGAGCCGTCACTGCGGGGACCCGATCAGCTCGACCAGGACTCCGTCGGGCGCGGTGATCACCGCCATCGGGACGGTCTTGCCGCCCGGGGCCGGCACGCCGATGCGGCGGACGCCGTCGGCGAAACCCAATGCCGCCAACGTGGTAAGCGTCTCGTCGACCTCGCGCTGCAGGGAGAGCAGGAAGAACCCGTGCCGCGGTCGCCCCGCTGGTGCTGAACCGTCGTCGGCGCCGTCGAAGACGACCAGCTCGACGATCCCGGTGTCGGGGGCCTGCGGGTCGCCGAGGAATATCGAGCGCAGCCGATCGGTCTTGGCGCCGAAGAGTTCTGGCCAGTCCCCGGTGAAGGTGTGGTCGAACAGTTCGGCGAATCCCAGGCCGTCGCGCCAGAACTTGGTCGAGCGTTCGACGTCGGAGGTGCAGATCGCGGCGTGGTGAATACCCGGCATACGCCCAGATTAAGCGTCACCGCAGTTCGAATGCGAGACACTTCTTCTGGACGCGCCGGGCCGATCATGCGACGCGAACTCCGGCCCGGCGTCGTCACCAGGGCGGCGTCAGGATTGCTTGATCGCCTCGATCTCGAGTGTGACAGTCACCTTGTCGCCGACAACGGCGCCCCCGGTTTCCAGCGGCAGGTCGATGTCGATGCCGAAGTCCTTGCGGTTCAACACCACCGACGCCTCGAAGCCGGCGACTTCGCCGTGACCCATGCCCGGATTGACACCGAAGAATTCGAGGTCCAAGGCGACCGGCTTGGTAATGCCCTTGATGGTCAGGTCGCCGCGGAGAACGTAGCTGTCGCCGTTCGCCTCCACCGAGGTGGACGTAAATGTCGCGACCGGGTACTTGTCGACGTCGAAGAAGTCGGTCGACTTGAGGTGAGCGTCGCGTTGGGCGTTGCCGGTGTTGACGGAATCCACCGCGATCTCCGCGTGCACTGAGGGTGTGCCGTCCTCCGCGACGGCGATCGCTCCGCTGAAGTTGTCGAAGCTGCCTCGCACCTTGCTGACCATCAAATGGCGTACCCAGAAGTTGACCGAGGAGTGCACCGGGTCGATCGCCCACGTGCCGGAAGTGACCTGCGTCGTTGCGGTTGCAGTCATGTTTGTCCGTCTTTCCTGTTGGGGCGGCGGCCTGCCCGACGCCTTCGCAGGACTAAGCGGACCGTAGTCCGATTTTATTCCTCGCTGGTCGGTGGCATTATTGCGGTCCGGGCCCACCGGTCGCGGTGGCCGAGGACAGCGCGACAACCTGGTCCGCCAGGTCCGACAACGCCCGCGCGGTCGCCAACTCCTCGCGGGCCTCGCGCACCAGACGGTCGGCGGGGTGCCGGTAAGCGACCCCTAACCCGGCCAGATGCGCGCTACCCCATCGCAGTTCGACCTTCGCGCATGTCCTTCCGCGGTGCTCGTCGAGCGCTAGCGTGATCATCGGTTGCGTAGCGGAATTCGGGCGGCTGGCGTGGTACATGCACCGATCATGCTGCGGGACAGAGTCACTTTCCCGCTCATCGAGCGGCGTGCCGCATACTGATGACTTTGGTCCCACCAGCAACTGCCAATGGCACTTCGCGGTGCAGTGCGAGCTCGAGCGTCACGCCAGCGTGGCGCTCGACAGCGACAGTCACACTGGCGTGGCGCTCGGCGACCCCACCTAGGCGATCTTCGCCGCCGTGCGATCCCACAGCTCACGCGCGAGGTCGGCGTCGTAGGCCGCGCGGTGGGCCTTGGCGATCTTGCGCTTCGCGTAGTACTCGCCGGACGTCCAATCCACCCCGGGGGTGCTCGACGCCAGCCAGACCAGCTGGTCGGCCCCCTCGTCCGCGCTGGAGATAAACCGGGTGATGATCGGCACGCGGTACTTCATGAAGAGGATGGGCCGCGAGCCGGATGCGTCGCCGAAGTTGGTATTGACATAGCCCGGGTGAAACGTTGCGGACGACACTCCCGCCGCGTGGTACCGCCGGTGTAATTCCTTGGTGAACAACACGATTGCCAGCTTGGTCATGGCGTAGGCGGTGCTCGGCCGGCGACGGGCGGTGTTCTCCAGATCGATGACACTCACGCGGGGAAGCAACTTGTGTGACGAGCTGGTCGTGTTGACGACGGTTGCGCGGGAATCGACGAGCACGTCCATCAACCGCGTGGTCAGCAGAAACGGTGCCAGGTAGTTGACCTGAAAGGTCATCTCGTGACCGTCTGCGGTCGTATGGACCTCGGTGAACATGCCGCCGGCATTGTTGGCCAGCACGTCGACACGCGGGTAGGTGGAGCGGATTTTGTCCGCCAGGTCCCGCACCTCGGACAGGTCGGCGAAATCGGCCACGAAATGGTCCGCGCCCAACTCCGCGGCCACCGCGGCGGTCTTGCCCGGCGACCGTCCCACCACGACAACGTTCTCGCCGCTCCGATGTAACCGGCGGGCCGCCGCGGCGCCGACGCCGTCACTGGCGCCGGTGATGACGATCGTCCTGCGTGTCATTGCCAAGTCCTCCCCGGGGGAGTGTAGTGAGCGCCATTGACCCTGGACGAGTGATTCGCCACTGTGGATCGGTAAGCGGTTCGCTCAGCCTTCGGGAGGGGGAAAGGCAGCCAGATGAACGGCATTTCACGCCGCGAGTTCGGGCGGCTGGCCGCCGATGTCGGCATGCTCGGCGTCGCCGGAACGCTGGCCGCGTGTGGTTCGCCGTCGGCGCCGCCCCACGCGGAGCCGACCGAGACCGCCACCCCGATTCCGGACAGCCGGAGCCGGCCGATCAGGCTGACCCAAGCCGACCTGGACCGGATTATCGGCGACCACGCCCAAACGCTGCTGGACCATCTGCGATCCAAGGCCCCCGGCCCGGACTACGCAGTCGCGGTGGCGTTCGCATACCCGAACCACGAATTCAACCGCTTCTATATGTACGGGACGGTGGCCGAAAGGACGCCGCCCACCCCGCGAACGATTTTCTCGATCGGGTCGATCACCAAGACCTTCACCGCGACGCTGTTCGCGGACGGCGCGGCGATGCGGCCGGACTGCTTCGACTGGGACGCGGGCATGCAGCGCTATCTGGGCCGCTACCTGGGCAATGCCGCCGACCTGAGCGCGACGATGCGGCAGATGACTCCGCGAATGCTCGCCCAGCACACCTCTGGTCTGGCGCGCGATTCCACCGGTCCGCAGGACGGCGTCGGCCTGTTTCTCAAAGACCCCTCCGCGCCGCCGCCCCGGCTGGTGGATGTGTGGCGGACCCATGACGGCCCGCCGCCGGGAAGCTGCTGGGTCTATTCGAACCTTGGTTTCGTCACGCTCGGCTACGCCGCCGTCGCCGCGTCTGGGTGCGCAGGTCTGGGGGCGTCGTACGCGGGGCTGCTGCGTGATCGCATCGCCGGACCGCTGGGCATGCCCGACACGATGACGGTCGTCCCGGACGGCGCCCCGGTGGCGCGCGCGTTTCCAAACGGCCGAGAGGTGTCGTCCGGCGCCGCCTCGGACATCAAGTCGTCGGCGGCGGACATGCACACCTGGCTGCTGGCGCAACTGGGGGCGGTGAACGGACCGCCGACCCTGATCAAGGGCATCGCCACGGCGGTACAGCCCACGCCGTTGTCGGTCGACATCTGCGGGAAGACCCAACGCGGCCCGGCCAACATGGGCCTGGCGTGGCAAGTCGAATCCGGCCCGCCACAGATCATTTGGAAGGACGGCCTGACATCCCTGGGCGGCTGTTCGGGCTGGATCGGCTTCACTCCGCCGGGTCCCAACCAGGAACCGCTGGGCATCGCAATTCTGGTCAACGGCTATTGGGACAAGGACGGGCCAGCGGTGATCGCCGACAACCATGGGCCCGCGATGCTCAAGCAGATCGCGGCCGCCATCTAGCCGGGAGTCAGCGAGTAGCGCACCGGCAGGTGCTTGAGGCCGCCGACGAAGGTGGTGGCCATTAGTTCCGGATCGCCGGTCAGCTCGATGGATTTCAGTCGGGGCAGCAGCTCGGAGAAGAAGCTGTTGACCTCCATGCGGGCCAGCGCCGCGCCCATGCAGAAGTGCACGCCGTAGCCGAAGGCCACGTGTTTGTTGGGGTCGCGCCCGACGTCGAATCGAAACGGGTCGTCGAAGACGTCCTCGTCGCGGTTGGCCGAGACGTAGGACAGCAGCAGGGAATCGCCTGCGGCGATGGGGATTCCGCGCACGGTCGTGTCCCGCGCGGCGGTGCGCATGAACTCCTTGACCGGGGTGACCCAGCGGATCATCTCCTCGGTGGCCAGCGGCATCAAGTCGAGGTTGCCGCGCAGGCGCTCGCGCTGGTCTGGGTTCTCGATGAGCGCCTGCATGCCGCCCGAGATGGTCGCGCTGGTGGTGTCGTGTCCCGCAGTGGCGACGATGAGGTAGTACGAGACGGTGTCGATGTCCGAGAGCGGTTCGCCGTCCACGCGCGCGTTGGCGATCGCCGACGCCAGGTCCTCGGTCGGGTGCTCGCGCCGGGCCGCCGTCACGCCGTTGAAGTATTCGAACATGTCGAACAACGCAGGCAGCTGATCCTCATTCGTGGTGCCGCGTTTGAATTCGGAATCCTCGCTTCCGAACAGCTCCTGGGTCAGTTTGAGCATGCGGGGAAAGTCGGCCTCCGGCAGCCCCAGCAGCGACATGATGACGTAGAGCGGGTAGTTGACCGCGACGTGCTGGACGAAGTCGCACTCGGGGCTTGCCGCCATCATCTTGTCGACATAGATCTTGGCCAACTCGTCGACCCGAACCTTCAACGCCCGCATTGCCTTTGGGCGAAACCAGTCCGAGCCGATCGCGCGGACCACGCGGTGCTGCGGATCGTCGAGGTGGATCAGGGTTCGCACGCCCACGGCGAGCGCCTGCTCGTCGCCCTCCCGCGTCGTCAGGACCGGGCGCGGCCAGTTGGTGAACAACGTGTTCTCGCGCTCGATGTCCATGATGTCGGCGTGTTTGGTGATCGCCCAGAACGGCTTATAGTTCGGCACGTCGACCCACGACACCGGGGCATTCGCCCGCAGGTGGGTCAGCGCCGCATGCAGCCGCGGCTCGTCGGTGTAGGCCAACGGATCCGTCAACAGCTTGGCGGCGTCGTCCATCGTCGGCGTGCTCACTGGCGAAACTCCTTCATTGCGGCGCTAATACAGTTTTGCGAGGCGGTCATAAAGATCGGCAGGACCCGATCGACGACGTTCGCACAGCGGTCTTTCAGGGCGGTACCGACTTCCCCGGCCGGGCCGACGACGGCGAAGGTCGCCAGCATTTCGTCGTCGATCAATGAAGCCATGGCGTCCCACTCCCCCTGCTTGGACAGCCGGTTCAGCTCCTCGTGCAGGTCCCCCCAGCCGTGCAGCTCCAGCACCTTGCGGTAGGCGGGAGTCGATCCATAGAAGGCGATCTGCTTGCGCACCGCGGCCGTGGCCGTCTGCAGCTCGGCGTCATTTTCGCCGGTGGCCACCAGCACTTCGGCCGACAGCTCGATGTCCTTGCGGTCGCGGCCTGCTCGTTGCAACCCGCGCAGCAGCGCCGGGGTGGTGACCTCGGTGATGTACCGCTTCGACACCATCGGGTGACCCAGGTGGCCGTCGGCGACCTCGCCGCACATTTCGGTCATCGCTTCACCGACCGCGGCCACGAAAACCTTCGGCGGCGGATAGGGCTGGGGCTCGGGCGTGAACATCGGGGTCATGATCTTGTGCGTGTAGAAGTCGCCCTCGAAACGTAGCTTGGTGCCGTCACGCCACGCCGTCCAGATCGCGTGCAGCGCCGCGACGAATTCCCGCATCCGGCGCGCCGGATGGCTCCACGGCATGCTGAACCGCTTCTCGATGTGGGGCTGGATCTGGGTGCCCAGGCCGAGAATGAACCGGCCCCGCGAGTACGCCTGCAGGTCCCAGCCGATATTCGCGACGATCATCGGGTTCCGGGCGAACGCCACGGCGATGTTGGTGCCGACATCGAGCCGCGACGTGTGCTCGGCGGCCAGCAGCAGCGGCAGGAAAGGGTCGTGACTGGTTTCCGGGGTCCATCCCCCGTCGTACCCCTGCTCTTCCAGGACTCGGGCGGCCTCGGCGGCCCGAGCCAGCTGATTGGGGATGCCCCCGTCGATCTTGAGGCGAGGGCCGTCAGACATGCGGGTAACTTTACAGTAAGCAATCCAGTATGTGACCCTGCTGGTGTTGTGGCGATCGCAAGCGCGGCGTGGCCGGGCGGAGCGGGTCGCCACCATCGGACCAGGCGCGTGACGGATCTCCCGTGAGGTAGGACATAGGCATGACAAAACCCCCCGATTGGCAGGAGACGCTCGAGGACCTCGACCGTCGCCGGCGGCGCGCGTGGGGCATGGGCGGACCCGAACGCCTGGACAAGCACCGCGGCAAGGGCAAGCTCGACGCCCGGGCGCGCATCGACCGGCTCGTCGACCCGGGGACCTTCCGCGAGATCGGCACGCTGGTCGGTGGCGAGATCGCGGCCGACGGGCTGGTCGTCGGCTCCGGCTCGATCAACGGTTCGCCGGTGATGTTGGGCTCGGAGGACTTCACCACCATGGCGGGCAGCATCGGACCCGGCGGCAACTCGAAGCGCTACCGGATCGCCGAACTGGCGCTGCGCGACAAGATTCCCCTGGTGATGCTGCTCGAAGGCGCCGGCTTTCGTCCCGGCGGTGGACATTACGGCCGCACCCCGACCGACCTGCTCTCCCAGGCGCAGTGCTCGGGCCGGGTACCGACCGTCGCCGCCGTGCTGGGCCCGTCGGCCGGGCATGGCGCTCTCGTCGCGCCGGTCTGCGACTTCCGGATCATGAGCACACAGGGCGCGATCTTCACGGCGGGGCCGCCGGTCGTCAAAGAGTCGACCGGAGAAGAGATTTCGAAGGAGGACCTCGGCGGGCCCGTCACCGCCTTGCCGAGCGGAGTGATCCACAACGTGGCCGAGGACGACGAGGCCGTCATCGCGGACATCCGGCGGTACCTGTCGTATTTCCCGCCAAGCGCGTGGTCATACCCGGCGCCGCTGCCGCCGGACGAAGCCAGCCAGCCTCGTGCGACACCCGAACTGCTGGACATCGTCTCCCGCGACAACCGCCGCGTCTACGACATGCGCGGGGTTCTGGACGTGGTCTTCGACCGGCCGGACTGGTTCGAGGTCCAGCCGCAGTACGGCAAGGCGATCATCTGCGCGTTGGCCCATCTCGGTGGGCACCCGGTCGCGGTGGTCGCGAATCAGCCCAACGTGCTCGCGGGCTCCATCGACGCCGCCGCCGCGGACAAGGCGGCGCATTTCATCCTGGTGGCCGACTCGTTCCACTTGCCCATCGTGTTCCTCGCCGACAACCCCGGCATGCTGCCCGGCAGTCGTTCCGAGCGCAGCGGCGTGCTGCGCGCCGGTGCGCGGATGTTCGCCGCACAGACCGCGGCGACCACGATCAAGCTGCACGTCACGCTGCGCAAGGCATACGGATTCGGCTCAATGGTGATGTCGCTGTTGGGTTTCGATCACCAGAGCGCGACGTTCGCCTACCCGGGCGCGACGATGGGCGCCATGAGCGCGGCGGCGCTGGGCCGGGCGACGCATGCCGGTGAGGACACCACCGCGAAGCTGCGGGACGCCGAGTTGCAGGCGTCCTATCGCTCGGCCGAACACCTGGGATTCGACGAGCTCATCGATCCCCGCGAAACCCGTAACGCCCTACTGGATTCGCTGCTGCGCGGCCTGTCCAGTCGTCAGGCCGCGGCCGAGCCGGTCAGCCGGACCGTCATCCTGCCCTAGGGTTTTTACGGCGAGCAGACACAAAAGCCCCCAAAATGGGCCATTTTTAGGGGCTTTTGCGTCTGCTCGCGCTGTAGGCGGCAACCACGGGCTCGAGCTCGTCGGGCGTCGCCCCGTGCATGATCACCGCGTCGGCCCCGTAGTCGAATTCCTTGCGGATGCGGTCCACGCACTGCTGTGCCGACCCGGTGGCCGACGGTTCCAGCCACTCGTCGGGGATCAGCGTCGCTATGTGCTCGATCTGCTCGGGCGTGGCCTTGTGGTCGATCCCGCCGGCGATCGACGTCACCACCGAGTCTTCCCGAAACCGCTGCAGCACAGCGGGATCCCACTTGTTGGTCTGCACCAGCAGATCGCCGTACCCCTGCAGATACGTGGCCAGGCGCGCCACGGTCTTCTTCAGCCGCAGCTGCTCGGGAAGATGATCGCCGACCGTGGCGAAGCACGACCACACCCGCACGCTGTCCGGGTCACGGCCGGCCTTCTCCGCGGCGGACTTGACCGTCGCCACGCAGCGCTGCAACGTCTCCGGGGTGAAGTAGGTGTGCAGGATGACGTCGTCGAATACGCGGCCGCCGAGCGCCAGCGTGTTCGGCCCGAACGCCACCAGCGCCAGGCGAATGTCCTCGTCGAAGTCCGGGTCCAAGAACAGGATCGGGTACTTCCCCATCGGCCCGTCGTGGTTGAAGATCAGCTCCCCGTGCCACAGCCGGCGCATGACCTGGGCCCAGTCCTCCATCTGCGCGGTCGTCACGGCCGGGATGCCGAACGCCCCGTAGATCGCGGCGATGCCGCGGCCGACCCCCAGGGTGAATCGCCCGCCGGAGAGCCGATGCATGGTGGTCGCCCACGATCCGGTGATCAGCGGATGGCGAGTGTTGTGATTGGTTGCTGCGGTGGCGATTTGCATCCGGCTGGTCACCGCGCACGCCGCACCGACGAGCGACGAGGCCTCCTTGACGTTCCACCGCTCGGAGATGAACGCGGTGCCGAAGCCCAGCTCCTCGCCGCGGCGGGCCTCGTCCATGAGCGTCGCGGGCCCCTCGCCGCCGGCCCCGGCGAGCAGGTAGTAGCCCAGTTCGTCAAGCGTGCGCTCGCTCAATTCCAAACCCCTTGCTTATATCCGCAATTCCACACCTCGGTGATCCTGCCGGCGACGACGCGGAACACCTCGATGCTGGCGACGTTGGTTTCGGTGCCGTCCTTGGTGGTCATCGACGAGTCGTAGACGAGCGCCACGTGCTCGCCGTCGTCGCCGGCGACCACGATGTTCAGGTCGAAGCGCAACTTGTCGAAAATCTTCCAGAGGTCCTTGATCCGGTTGACCGCCTGCTCGCGGGTCAGGGTGTGTGCCTCACCGACCTCGTGCCGGATGACGGTGTCGGCGAACAACTCCTCGGCCAGGTCGTAATCGCGTTCGTTCCAGACCACCAGGTTGTAGAGCTCGACGACTTCGCGGGCCGTCCGCGTTCCCGCCATCAGCCGGCCACACCACTCAGAAAGCGCTCGGTGACCGCCTGCACGCGCCGGGAAAATATGTGACCGACGTGGCTGCCGTCGTACCAGAACAACTGGCCGCCCCAGCGTTCCTGCAACGCGACCGCCGGCTCGCGCATTGCCATCCGGTCGTGCCAGGCCCCGACGATCAGCCGACGGTGCGGTGGTGGTGCCGGGTCGGCCCGCAACGGGTCGATCACTGAGGTCAGCTTCGCGACCTCCGGCGAGCCCAACACTTCGCGGAATCCCGCGCGCGACTGCCCCCAGCGTCCCAGGTGCCGCGCGATCATCGCGTTGAGCCCGAGGATCGGGGTGTACAGCGCCACCGCGTCGATCTGCCTCTCGAGGTGGGAAACCAGCGCGGCCACCGGGGTGCCCATCGAAATCCCCGCCACCACAACGGCGGTGGCCTGCGGCTGCACCCAGCGCACCACGGCGCGGACCTCCGAGACCGACCGCATCATGCCCGCGACGTTGCCCAGGGGATCCACGTCCGGATAGGCCGGCCATTCCCGGCGCCGGCTGCCATGGCCGGGTTGCACCGGCATCGCGACGTTGAACCCCAGCGTGTGATGTATCCGGCCGATCCGGGATAGCAGCAAGTCTTCCGTGCCGCCCTGCCCGGCGCCGTGCACCCAGACCAGCCACGGCCTCGGGCCGTCGCGATGCCGGCACAGGTGCACGACTGCGCGGGCCGGGCCGCCGAAGCCTTCGGCCTCGAGTGTCGGCGGCAGCGCAGGATCGTGTTCGAACGTCATCCGCTCGTATTCCAGTCCGGCGATCTTCCGCCGCCGTATCGAGGTCGCCCGCAACGGTTTTGGCTCGGCATGCGCCCCGTCGATGCCGAGGGCCGACAATTCCTCCGCCGCCGCGCTACACGAGTCCACCGGCCGCATCTCCGCCGGGCCGCCGGCCAGCAGCGAAAAGCCGCTCAGCACAAGCTCGTCCAGCAGGACCTCGCCGAACTGGCGCAGCCCGCGTGGGGACGCCGGCACCCAACCGGTCGATTCGTTCAGGCCGGTCACGGTGCGGGGCAGCAGCATGCTCAGCTCGCGGGCCACTTCCTTGGAGAGGCCCAGCCCCCGCGTCGCCCATGACATACCGATCACCTCGAACCAACGGCGCCCATCAACCGCCATCGCTGACCCTCAGTATCGTCCGGGTCAGATGCAGGGTTTTGATCCGCCAGGCGCCGTCGCGCTTCTCGTAGGTCTCGTGGTAGTGACCGGCGCCGTGCAGCTCGCGGCCGTCCGCGAAGACCAGCAGGTCCTCCATGGCCCAGATCCCCGTCGCGGTGGTGGCCGAGGTCAGGGTGATCTCCGGGGTGTGGCAGTGGTGCACGGTGGCGACGTTCTCCAGGCCGCCCATCACCATGGGTACGAAGTTGTCGACCCCTTCCAACGGTGGCGCCGTCTTGGGATCGGCGCCGCCGGCGGATACCGCCGTATCGAGGGTGACCACCAGATCGGGGGTGAACACTGTGCGCCACGACTCGACATCCTTGGTGTCCAGGAACCGGCAGTAGCGGGCTTTGAGCTGCCGGATCGCTTCCAGCTCGTCAGCCGCCTGCGTCATCTGTCTCCTTGTGGCTTACCGGCCGAACTGCTGAAATCTATACTGTAACGACCTTAGTATCAACGATCGCGGGAGGCGCCGGCGTGAAAGTGCCGTTCACCTGGAAGGTGACCGGGTGGTTCATGGTGGGGTGGTCACCCGAGTTCCCCGTCGGCGAGGTGCGGCCGCTGCGCTATTTCGGCGAGGATCTGGTCGCCTACCGCGACGAGCAGGGCGTATTGCACGTGCTGGAAGCCCACTGCAAACACCTCGGCGCCCACATCGGCCACGGCGGCAAGGTGGTCGGTGACTGCGTCGAGTGCCCATTCCACGGGTGGCGCTGGGGTCCCGACGGCACCAACCGCTACATCCCCTATCAGCCCGAGCGGCCCAACCGCGCGCTACGCCTGCGGGTGTTTCCGGTCCGCGAGCAATACGACTGCGTGTTCATCTGGCATCAGCCGGACGGCAAGGAGCCGCAGTGGGAGATGCCGGACATCTTCGGAAAGTTCCCCCAGTTCGAGACCGATCCGGCGGCCTATTACCGCGCCTATCCGGAGTTCTCCCGGCGGGCCGAGCGCGAACCGGTGCACCCGCAGATCGTGGCCGAGAACGCACCCGACAGCGCGCACTTCGAATACGTGCACCACGCCACGGTGACGCCCCGGGTGCTGGACTGGAAGATCGTCGAACACGAGTGGCAATTCGTCGCCGGTTGGCCGGACGCCAGCAGCGACAACCCCGACGATCTCGCGTTGCGTTTCCACAGCCACCTGTTCGGCCTCGGCGGCGCGATCAGCGTCTTCGAGGGCGCGCAGAATCATCGGCTGATCTTCACCTGCACCCCGGTCGACGACGAATGCTCGGACCTCTTCTACTCGATCTGGTGGCCGCGCATCCCGGGCGACGAGTCCGCCGTGCCTGAGGGCAAGCTGCGCGAGGTGATCGAACGGCAGTTCCTGTCCACCGTCTTCGACGACCTGCAAATCTGGCGCTACCAGAGGTACGTGGAACACCCGCCGCTTTCCAAGGTGGACGCGAAAGGCTATATGGCGCTGCGCAAGTGGGCCACGCAGTTCTATGAAGTGCCGGCATGACTGCGCCAGCGACGATGCAGTGGGGGTACCGCCCGCTTGCGGGGGACGAAGCGATGAGGTGGGGGCACCTCCCGCTTGCGGGGGAGAGCGGCGCGCGTGGCTAAGCTCGATGACCTCGTGGCGCCCGGGCACACCGCGATCGTCACGCAGGAGTGCCAGGGCGCGGTCATCGGTCCGAACGCCGGGCTGCCGGTGCTGGCCGAGGAGGCGCGCCGCGTCGCGCTGCCGAACATCGTGCGGCTGCTGCCGGCCGCGCGGGCGGCCAGGGTGCGCGTGGTGCACTGCCTGGTGCAGCGACGCCCCGACGGGCTCGGCTCCAATCACAACGCCAGAATCTTCGGCGTCGGGGGTGGGAACGTCGGCATCACTCCCGGCACTCCCGGCGCCGCCCTACTACCCGAATTAGGGCCCGAGCCAACCGATTTGGTCCTGAGCCGCTGGCACGGCGTCGGGCCGATGGGCGGCACCGACCTCGACGCGGT
>NZ_LZKK01000141.1 GCF_001672815.1 Mycobacterium sp. E796
GACCTGCTGCTGACGGGCCAGACCTACCACGGGGTGGTGGCGAATGTCGCGGAATACTACGACATTCCGGTGGCGGGGCTGCATCATTTCCCGGTGCGGGTCAACGGTCAGATCGGCGTTCCGTTTCTGCCGTCGCCGGCGCCGATCGTCCGCACCACGCTGTCGGCGGGCTGGTGGCTGTATTCCCGCTTCACCAAGGCGGACGAGGACGCGCAGCGCCGCGAGCTGGGTCTGCCGCCCACGACGGTTCCCGCGTGGCAGCGGATGGCCGACGGCGGAACGCTCGAAATCCAGGCCTACGACCAGGCGATGTTCCCCGGCCTGGCCGCGGAGTGGAATGGCAAGCGCCCCTTCGTGGGTTCGTTGACCCTGGAGTTGGCCGCCGAGACCGACGATGAGGTCGCATCGTGGATCGCCGCGGGAAAGCCGCCGATCTACTTCGGTTTTGGCAGCACCCCGGTCAGTTCCCCCGCCGAGACGGTGGCCATGATCGCCGACGCCTGCGCCGAGTTGGGCGAACGCGCGCTGATCTATTCCGGCGCCGAGGGTTCCGAGCCCGCTCCGCATCGTGAGCA
>NZ_LZKK01000142.1 GCF_001672815.1 Mycobacterium sp. E796
AGTTGATTGATCAGCGTGTGCTGCGGGGCGCGCAACCGGCGCGCCGCGGCTTCCACGCGCTCCAACGCCCGCAACCGCTCCGGGGTGGTCAACACGTCAAAAGACAAATCGCACAAGCGCTTCAGGCCATGATCGAGCGCGTCGAAAACCTCGACGATCTCCTCACGACTACTCGCACCCATACCCCGAATCGTAGAAACACCCACCGACAACAAATGCCGATATGTGACCCCTGAAACTAAAGTGACACAAGGGATTACGAAGTCGCGGCGGCCCATTCCTTCGCGCGGTCAAGCTCGTCGAGCCCGAACACGGCGAGCTCGCCGGGCATCATCCACGCCACCGCGTGCATGACGTGGCCGACCCAGTCCTTATCGGACACCACGGCGATCCGCTTGAAGTCCGAGTAATGAGTGAAGAGCGCGCCGAACCCCAGCTTGAGGTCCTCGGCGAACCCGCCCGGCCCGAAGCCCTCGTAATCGGGCGCGATGACCTCGACGATCCTGATCTCGCCGTCCTGCAACATCTTTTCCATCTCGGGCTTGAAGTGACGCAGCTCGTTGCCACGCAGCCGGCCCGACACCCGGATGCCGGTCACGCCCTGCGGCATGTCCTCCAACACTTCGATCATCGATTCTCCTCACGCACAACAATCACGGGAACCTTCGCCGATTGCGCCACGGCGGAACTCACCGACCCGAGCAGCATCCCGGGAAATCCGCCGCGCCCGCGGCTACCGACCACGACCAGCTGGGCGTGCTGGGACTCCTTCAGCAGCCAGTGGGATGGCTTGTCGCAGAAGAGCAATCGCTCGACGCGCACGTCCGGATACTGTTCCTGCCAGCCGGCCAGGCGTTCGGCGAGGATCTCCTGTCCCTCGCGCTCGCGGTCGCGCCAGTCCATCCCCAGCACCGGAAACACCCCGACGTCGCTCCACACGTGCACCGCGCGCAGCCCGACGCCGCGGCGCGAGGCCTCGTCGAAGGCCAGGGCCGTCGCCGCCTCCGACGCGGGCGATCCGTCGACGCCCACCAGCACCGGCGCACTGTCATCGCCCGTCACATCGGAGTGGATGACCGCGACCGGGCAGTGCGCGTAGTGCACCAATCCCGTGGTGACCGAGCCCAACAGCAACCGGCCCACCGCGCCCAGGCCCTGGCTGCCGGCGACGATCATCCACGCGTCCTTGGAGGCCTCGATCAGCGCCGGCACCACGCCGGAATACACCACCTCGGTGCGTGTTTCGGGTGGCGCGGCCCCCGCCACGCCGGCCGTCAGCGACTTGCGGGCCTGATCGATGACGTGCCGCGCGTCGTCGCGTTGCCACTCGGGCATCTCGTCGTACAGTTGGCCCACCGGCCAGCCGACGACCACCGGTGCCACGGCGTGCATCAGCGTGAGGGGCAGGTCGCGCATGATGGCCTCGCGCGCACCCCAGGCGACGGCGGCATCGGATGCCGGCGACCCGTCGACCGAGACGAGGACCCCGAATTCGCGTGTCACACCGGGCATTTCGCGTCCTCATCGCCGAAGTCGGGCAGCTCGATCTCGAGGTGACGGACGGATCCGTACTGCGCCGGCTCGCAGCGCCAGCCGAGGTCGAACACGACCATCAGCATGAGATGGTTCTCGCCGAGGACGTCGGCGACGAAGTGCCCGATTCCCTGGGCCTGGGCGACCCGCGCCAGGTGTTTGAGCAAGGCCGTTCCCACGCCGAGCGAATGATCTTCGTGGGCAACCACTATCGCGAACTCGGCCGCTTTCGGATGCTCGCGCACGACGGTGTAGTTCGCCACACCGATCAGCCGGTCCTCGTCGAATGCCCCGAGGGCGTATCGGCCGTCGGCGGGTTGGGTCAGCTTGTCGACGACTTCGTCGAGCTGGACCGGCTGCAGCGTGAAGAAGCGGTAGTAGCGGTCGTGATCGCTGAGGTGTTGATGCAACGCCATGACGGCCTGCGCGTCGCCGCCGGTGAGGGGGCGCAACGACACGACGCGGCCGTCGAGCAGCCGGGCCGTACCCGCGGATTCCACCGCCTGATCGCTCATGATCCACGACGTTATTCGGATTCGGCAGCGCTTGGCAGGGCCGTTAGACCCCAGCCCGTTAGTCGTCGGTCAGCGGGGCGATCCAGTGGACCCGCGCGCCACCCTCCGGCGGATTGGTGACCTCGCAGGTGCCGCCGAGTTGTTCGGCGCGGTATTTCATGTTGGCCAGCCCGCTGTTGCGCGTGTTGTCGGCGGGGATCCCGCAGCCGTTGTCGCTGACGTCGAGGATGAACATGTCGGCGACATCAACCTCGACCGTCAGCCGGGACGCCCCCGAGTGGCGAAGGGCGTTGCTGACCGCTTCCGCGGCGACCGCCTCGGCGTGCTCGGCGAGTTCGCCGCCGACCGCGGTCATCGGGCCGTGCAGGCGCATCGTGGTGACGATCTCGCGATTCTCGGTGAGGTCGGCGACCACCTGTTGGATCCGCCGCCGGAAGTCGGCGCCCTTTCCCAACGGCGATTTGAGCTGGAAGATCGTCGTCCGGATCTCCTCGATGATGGTCTGCAGATCGTCGAGGGTGCGGTTGAGCCGCTCGGCCACCTCCGGGGAACGGGCCCGGGCAAGCGTGCCCTGCAGGTCCATGCCGGCGGCGAACAGCCGCTGGATGACGTGGTCGTGCAGGTCGTGGGCGATGCGCTCGCGCTCGGCGACGATGGTGAGCTGGCGCGAGTCGTCCCGGGCGGCGGCCAGGACCAGGGCTATCGCGGCGTGGGTGGCGAAATCGCTGACCAGGTCGAGGTAGCTCTCGTCGAACGGCGGCTGGTCGGCGCCGCGGGCGATCGCGATGACGCCGGCGACTTCGTGATCGGTGCGCAGCGGCATCAGGATCGCGGGGCGTTGCCCGACGTCGGTGAAGGCCTGGATCGGGTAGCGCAACGACTCGGTGATCATCGGTTGGCCGGTTCGGAAGACCTCGCCGCTGGAGGAGCCCGCCACCGGGACCTGGCGGCCCATCACGTTGTCGGCGTTGACCCCCACCGCAGCCGCCACCACCAGCGTGTCGGTTTCGTCGTACGGCAGGTCCGCGTCGGCTGGGACGAGGACGATCGCCTGTTCGGCGTCGGTCAGCGTGCGCGCGCTCTCGGCGATCAACTGCAGCGGGCGCCGGTGCGGTTCGGTGCTGGACAGCAGGGCGGTCGTGATCTCGCGGCTCGCATCCATCCACTTCACCGAGAGCCGCTCGCGCTCGAAGAGCTGGGCGTTGTCGATGCTTGCCGCAGCCGCGAACGCGAGCGCGCGGGCGGCGACCTCGTCGGACTCGGAGAACACCCGCGCCGGGTCGACGTGGGTCAGGTAGATGTTCCCGAAGACGATCCCGCGAATGGTGATCGGCACCGCGAGGAAGGCCCGCATAGGCGGGTGGTGCTCGGGGAAGCCGGCGGCGGCCGGGTGCGCGCTCAGGTCTTCCACCCGCAGGGCCGGCGTGTCGAGCAGCGACAGGCTCAACAGACCCTTGCCCACCGGCAGCGGTCCGATGCGTTCGACG
This sequence comes from Mycobacterium sp. E796, assembly GCF_001672815.1. Lineage (GTDB taxonomy): Bacteria > Actinomycetota > Actinomycetes > Mycobacteriales > Mycobacteriaceae > Mycobacterium. The sequence goes on from NZ_LZKK01000142.1 coordinate 3,536, forward strand.
GTTTCGGGGTCCATGCCCTCATGGACGAATCTGAGCAGGGCGCCGTCCGGGTCGCGGACGGCGAGGGCGCCGTAGGGGGCGGAGGTCAGTTCCCTGGCCGCCGTGATGATCCGGTGCAGCGTCGCGTCAAGGTCGTCGACGTTGGCGCCGATCTCGACGAAGACGCGAAGCAGCTGCTCCATCTGATCGCGCGCCGCCAGCAACTCGTCCAGCTGCGCGTGCATCCTGCTCACCAGCCCGCGCTGGCCTAGCCCGGCAAACGCCGAGCTGCGTTCGTCGCCGCCGGTCACCCGACCTCATACCTCCACGACAACTTGGCCAAGAGGCAGCTTGCGTCGGCAAACAGCGAGTATCTACGGAACGCGAGATGCCGCAGCCAGCTTAACCCGAAGAGGTCGGGCGCCCAACCTGACGGCCGGCGGTCGAAGCTGGGGCACTATGGCCCTAGGTGCCTACATGGTGGGTAAT
>NZ_LZKK01000143.1 GCF_001672815.1 Mycobacterium sp. E796
CCTGCTGCAGCGCCTCGTCGGTGAACAGCCAGCCGGAGACCTCCAGCTGCCCGAGTTTGTCGGCGGCGCGGCGGCGCAGCAGCGTCGTCTCGACCAGCACCGGCGCCCGGTCGCCGAACCGGGCGCGCACGGCGGCGATGTCCGCGACCCGCGTCACGTCGGTCAGCTCGAATTCGGCGACGGCGTCCAGCGCCGCGGTACCCGGTTCCGAGCGTAGGTAGCTGACGTCGTCGGTGCTGATTCTGATTGCCCGACTCCTCCTCACGCCGCTACGCGGCCCGCATCATCGCCGGGCGGAGCCCACTCAGGAGGGTTTGACCCCGGTCACCATCACGTTGTAGAACCAGCCCTTCGGCACCACGTGCCGCCACACGTTGGCGTCCACCCAGCTCAGCGTCTTCCAGCCGTTGAAGGCGAATTTCGCCCAGCCCCAGCCGAGCCGCCCCGGCGGTACCGCGCACTCGAACGTGCGAAGCGGCCAGCCGAGCATCGCGGCGGTGAACTCGACGGTGGCGGTCCGGACGTCGACGGCGCCGGCGCCCTTTGCCATCCGCTCCAGGTCTCCCGGCGCGAACGTGTGCAGGTCGACGAGGGCCTCCAGCGCCGCCGCGCGCGACGACTCGTCCAGCTCGGCCTGCGGGCGCCGCCAGCCGCCCAGGCCGGGCAACCGAGTGACGTTGGTGACGACCCGCCAGGTCAGGGTCGAGAGGGCGCGGGCGTAGACCTCGCCGGCATTGCTCGGCTCACCGGCGAAGACGAAGCGGCCGCCGGGACGCAGCACCCGGACCACCTCGCGCAGCGAGAGCTCGACGTCGGGGATGTGGTGCAGCACCGCGTGGCCGACGACCAGGTCGAACGTGTTGTCCTCGTACGGGATGCCCTCGGCGTCGGCGACGCGGCCGTCGATGTCCAGGCCCAGCGATTGGCCGTTGCGGGTGGCGACCTTGACCATGCCGGGCGACAGGTCGGTGACCGACCCGCGCCGCGCCACCCCGGACTGGATCAGGTTGAGCAGGAAAAAGCCTGTCCCGCAACCTAATTCGAGCGCACGATCGTAGGGCAGCTCCCTGAGCACCTCTTCCGGCACGGTGGCGTCGAAGCAGTCCCGGGCGTACTCGACGCACCGCTGGTCGTAGGAGATCGACCATTTCTCGTCGTAGTTCTCCGCCTCCCAGTCGTGGTAGAGAACCTGGGCCAGCTTGCTGTCATGCCGCGCCGCCTCCACCTGCTCTGCGGTGGCATGCGGGTTGGGAACGGCGTCGCCTGAGATCCCGGTACTCGTCGTCATGCAGGGCAGCCTAATCGGCGTCGGGTAGCCGATCGAAAACGGCGTTGATTCTGGCCTTGGCCACGGCCAGCGCCTGCGCCGGCCCGTCGAGGAAGCGGCGCGCCCACGCCGCCGCGGCGTCGTAGACGTCGTCGGGGGCCACCATCTCGTCGATCAGGCTCAGCGCCAGGGCCTCTTCGGCGTCGAAGAAGCGCCCGCTGAACACCAGTTCCTTGGCCCGGCTCGCGCCGGTGACGCGCGCCAGCCGGGTCATCGCCCCGCCGGCGGGGATCAGGCCGGCCAGGATCTCGGTGGCGCCGAACTTGACATTGTCGCCGCTGACCCGCCAGTCGGCGGCCAGGGCCAGCGCCAGGCCGGCGCCCAGCGCGTAGCCGGTGATCGCGGCCACGGTCGGCTTGGGGATCGCCGCGACGGCGTCCAGGGCTTCCTGTCGCACCCGGGCCGCGGTCTCGGCCTCGCCCGCGGTCAGCGTTTGCAGCTCGGGCGCGTCGTCGCCGGCGGAGAAGATTTCGTGGCCGCCGAACAGGATCACGGCGGCGACGTCGGCGCGGCGCCCCAGCTCGTCGGCCGCGGACACGATCTCGCGGTAGACCTGCCGCGTCATCGCGTTGGTGGGCGGCCGCGACAGCAGCAACATGGCCAGGCCGGCGTCGCGCGACCCGTCGCTGACCACGACGCTGACGAATTCCCTCAATGCCGCCACCCCATGCCGCCCGCCTCGCGGGCCTGGTGGTAGCGGTCGGAGTCGAAGAACTCGAAAATCCAGTTGTCGCCCTGGATTTCGAGGTGCGGCTGCACCGTGACGATCTGGCGCTCGACGGACAGCACGTCGGCGACGGTGCGGCCGGCCAGCGAGTCCAGCTGCGTCCAGGTCGGCGGCAGCAGGAAGCACCGGCCGTGGGCGAAGTCGTCGATGGCGGCCTGCGGCGTCGTCCAGCCCGCCCGGTCGGACTCGGTGTTGCGCCCGTCGGCCCGCTGCCCCTCCGGGAGCGCCCCCACAAAGAAGTAGGTGTCGTAGCGGCGGGTGCGCTCGGCCTCCGGGGTCACCCAGTTGGCCCAGGGCCGCAGCAGGTCCGATCGCAGTTCCAGGTTTTCGCGGCGCAGGAAGTCGGCGAAGGACAGCGTCCCGTCCGACAGCGCGCGGCGCGCCTCGCCGTACACCGACGCGTCGCCCACGATCCCATCGGGGTCCCCCGCCGGTCCCGCGAACAGCACTCCCGATTCCTCGAACGTCTCCCGCGCGGCGGCGCAGACCAGCGCCTCGGCCAGGTCGGGTTCGATGCCGAACCGCTGCGCCCACCACTGCGGCGGCGGCCCGGCCCAGGCGATATCGGCGTTGCGGTCGCGGTCGTCGACGCCGCCGCCGGGGAACACCATCGTCCCCGCCGCGAACTCCATCTTGGCGTGCCGGCGCATCAGGAAGACCTCTAACCCGGTTCCTGAGCCCTTCGGCTCGGCGCGGACCAGCATCACGGTCGCCGCCGGTCGCGGGACCAGGGGCGGCGGATCCTGCGGTGTAGTCATAGCTGCCTCCGGTGGGCCGCGCGGGTGCGGACTCGCCGGGCGAAATAGCGCCCGTCGACGACGTCCAGGGCGATCGACTGGCCGAACGCAGCGGACAGGTTCTCGGCCGTCAGCACGTCGGACAGCAGGCCCGCCGCGACCACCCGGGCCTCCGACAGCAGCATGCAGTGGCTGAAGCCGGGCGGCACCTCCTCAACGTGGTGGGTGACCAGCACCAGCGCGGGCGCGTCGGGGTCGGCGGCCAGGTCGGCCAGCCGGGCCACCAGCTCCTCCCGGCCGCCCAGGTCCAGGCCGGCCGCGGGCTCGTCGAGCAGCAGCAGCTCCGGGTCGGTCATCAACGCGCGGGCGATCAGCACCCGCTTGCGCTCCCCCTCCGACAGCGTGCCGTAGGTGCGGTCCGCGAGGTGCTCGGCGCCAAGGCTTTCCAGCATGTCGATCGCCCGGCGGTAGTCGACGTCCTCGTAGCGCTCGCGCCAACGACCCAACACCGCGTAGCCCGCCGAGACGACGAGGTCGCGCACGACTTCGTCGGTGGGGATCCGCTGCGCCAGCGCCGACGAGCTCAGCCCGATCCGTGACCGCAGCTCCGACACGTCGACCCGGCCCAGCCGCTCGCCGAGCACGAACGCCACGCCCGACGACGGGTGCTCGCTCGCGGCGGCGATGCGCAGCAATGACGTCTTGCCCGCGCCGTTGGGGCCGATGATCACCCAGCGTTCGTCGAGTTCCACGGCCCAATCCAGCGGTCCGACCAGGGTGCGTCCATCGCGCTGCAGCGACACGTTCCTGAAGTCGATCAGCAGATCGGGGTCCGCTGCCTCGTTAGTTTGGTCGGTTCCACCCTCGGATTCTCTCGAATCCTCGGGCTTCACCTCCGACTTCCGTTTTCGGGCACCCGCTCATCGTGCCGTACCGCGGTCACCACTAGTCGGGCGGGATCTCCACGCGGCGCACCTGGCCGTCGACCGCGTCGGCGGCCTCGATCTCGCTGCGCGTCACGCCCAGCAGAAACAGCACCGTGTCCAGGTAGGGATGGCTCAACGACGCGTCGGCGACCTCGCGCAGCGCGGGTTTGGCGTTGAACGCCACCCCCAGCCCGGCCGCGGCCAGCATGTCGATGTCGTTGGCGCCGTCCCCGACGGCGACGGTCTGCTCCATCGGCACCCCAGCCTGTTGCGCGAATTCCCGCAAGGCCTGCGCCTTGCCGGCCCGATCGATGATCGGGCCGGTGACCCGCCCGGTGAGCGTGCCGTCGACGATCTCCAGTTCGTTGGCGGCGACGTAGTCCAGCGCCAGCTCCTCCGCCAGCGGCTCGATGATCCGTCTGAAGCCGCCGGAGACCACGCCGCAGCGAAAACCCAAGCGCCGCAGCGTGCGCAGCGTCGTGCGGGCGCCGGGCATCAGCTCCAACTGGGCGGCGACCTCGTCGATCACCGTGGCGGGCAGGCCTTTCAGGGTCGCCACCCGCTGCTCGAGCGACTGCGCGAAGTCGAGCTCGCCGCGCATGGCGGCCTCGGTGATCGTCGCGACCGCGCCCTGCGCGCCCGCCCGCGCGGCCAGCATCTCGATGACCTCACCCTGAACCAGCGTCGAGTCGACGTCGAACACGATGAGCCGCTTGGCGCGACGCTCCAGGCTGTAGCCCTCGACCGCGATGTCGACGCCCTCGTCGCCGGCGACGCGCGACAGCGTGTTGCGCAGCGGCCCGTCGGCGCCGGGCGGCACCGACACTCGCAACTCCAGGCCGGTCACCGGGTAATCGGAGACACCACGAATGAGGTCGATGTTGACGCCCAGCGCGGCCGCTTCCCGCGCCACCGCGCCGAACGCCCGGGCCGTGATCGGACGGCCGAGCACGAAGATGGTGTGGGTCGACGGATCCCGGATGATCGGGACGTCGTCGCTGGGTTCGATGCTGACGTCGAGACCCTTTGCGCGAATGGCGGATTCGACGTCATGGCGCAGCGCGGGGCCGTCGGCGACCTCGGGCGGGCAACACAGCAGGACCCCGAGCGTCAGGCGCCCGCGGATCACCACCTGTTCGACGTTGAGCAACTCCACCCCGTGCCGCGACAGCACCTCGAACAGCGCCGACGTCACGCCTGGCTGATCCACGCCGGTGACGGTGATCAGCACCGACACCTTGAGTGGTGAGTTCACTCCCGGCAGCCGCCGCTACTGGTCGGCGGTCGAGCGATCGGGTTCGGTCCGCGGACCGAAGCCCTTCGGCGACTCGAGCGCCGTCGCGTGGCGGCCGACGTGCGCCTCGGCGCGCAGCCGCTCCACCATGTGCGGATAGTGCAGCTCGAATGCCGGGCGCTCCGAACGGATTCGGGGCAGCTCGGTGAAGTTGTGCCGCGGCGGCGGGCAGCTGGTCGCCCACTCCAGCGAGTTGCCGTAACCCCACGGGTCGTCGACGGTCACGACCTCGCCGTAGCGCCAGCTCTTGAACACGTTCCACACGAACGGGAACATCGACGCGCCCAGGATGAAGGCGCCGATCGTCGAGATCACGTTGAGCGGGGTGAAGCCGTCGGTGGGCAGGTAGTCGGCGTAGCGGCGCGGCATGCCCATATCACCCAGCCAGTGCTGCACCAGGAACGTGGTGTGAAAGCCGATGAACGTCAGCCAGAAGTGCAGCTTGCCCAGCCGCTCGTCCAGCAGTCGGCCGGTCATCTTCGGGAACCAGAAGTAGATGCCCGCGAAGGTGGAGAACACGATGGTGCCGAACAGCACGTAATGGAAGTGCGCGACCACGAAATAGCTGTCGCTGACGTGGAAGTCCAGCGGCGGGCTGGCCAGCAGCACCCCGGTCAGACCGCCCAGCAGGAAGGTGACCAGGAAGCCCATCGAGAACAGCATCGGCGTCTCAAAGGTCAACTGGCCCTTCCACATTGTGCCGATCCAGTTGAAGAACTTGATCCCGGTCGGCACCGCGATCAGGTACGTCATGAACGAGAAGAACGGCAGCAGAACGGCTCCGGTGGCGAACATGTGGTGCGCCCACACCGCGACCGACAGCGCCGCGATCGAGAGCGTCGCGTACACCAGCGTGGTGTAACCGAAGATCGGCTTGCGGGAGAACACCGGGATGATCTCGGACACGATGCCGAAGAACGGCAGCGCGATGATGTACACCTCGGGGTGGCCGAAGAACCAGAACAGGTGCTGCCACAAGAGGACTCCGCCGTTGGCCGGGTCGTAGACGTGGGCGCCCAGGTGGCGGTCGGCGGCAAGGCCGAACAGCGCCGCGGTCAGCAGCGGGAAGGCGATCAGCACCAGGATCGACGTCACCAGGATGTTCCAGGTCATGATCGGCATCCGGAACATCGTCATGCCCGGCGCGCGCATGCAGACCACCGTGGTGATCATGTTGACCGCGCCCAGGATGGTGCCCAGGCCGGCGACCGCGAGGCCCATGATCCACAGGTCACCGCCGGCGCCAGGCGAATGGATCGCGTCGGACAGCGGGGTGTAGGCGGTCCAGCCGAAGTCCGCCGCACCGCCCGGCGTGATGAAACCGGCGGTAGCGATCAGGGCGCCGAACAGGAACAGCCAGAACGAAAACGCGTTCAGCCGCGGGAAGGCGACGTCCGGCGCGCCGATCTGCAGCGGCAGCACCAGGTTGGCGAAGCCGAACACGATCGGGGTCGCATAGAACAGCAGCATGATCGTGCCGTGCATGGTGAACAGCTGGTTGAACTGCTCGTTCGAGAAGAACTGCAGGCCCGGCGACGCCAATTCACTGCGCATCAACAGCGCCAGGAACCCGCCCAGGAAGAAGAAGATGAAGCAGGCGACGCAGTACATGATGCCGATCATCTTGTGATCGGTGGTGGTGATCAGCTTGTAGATGAGGTTCCCTTTGGGACCCGTCCGGGCCGGGAACGGACGGACGGCCTCGAGTTCACCCAGCGGGGGGGCTTCGGCTGTCAACAGCTCCTCCAAACATCCGTATCGGGAAGGGCCCGAACCCAGTACTGCTCCGAATCTTAGCCTTCCAACAACTCGCCGTCAGGGGCAGTCCTACAAACTGTCGTAAACGGCTGCGAACTCGCCGGATGTTAGCGTCGGACTCGTGCTGGCAAGCCGATCGACCGTGGCCGCAGCGGTTCTGGCCCTGGCCGTCCTGGCCTGCGGCGCGTGCGGTGCCGGCGGTGCGGGCACCAAGGCGTCGACCCGGTCCCTGGTCACGCCCACCACTCAGATCGCGGGCGCCGGCGTGCTGGGAAACGACCGCAAGCCCGACGAGTCGTGCGCGCGCGACGCCGCCGCGGCCGATCCCGGGCCGCCCACCCGGCAGGCCCGCAACGCCGCCGGCGTCACCCCCGACACGGTCGCCGTCCCAGCGGAGCCGCAGCGCATCGTGGTGCTCGCCGGCGACCAGCTCGACGCCCTGTGCGCGCTCGGCCTGCAGTCGCGGGTGGTCGCCGCCGCGCTCCCGGACGGGTCGTCGGGCCAGCCGTCGTACCTGGGCGGTGCGGTGCACGGCCTGCCGGGCGTCGGCACCCGCACCAATCCCGACCTGACCGGTATCGCCGCGGCCCACCCCGACCTGATCCTGGGATCGCAGGGCCTGACTCCCAAGCTCTACCCGCAGCTCGCCGTGATCGCCCCGACCGTGTTCACGGCGGCGCCCGGCGCGGCCTGGGAGGCCAACCTGCGTGGCGTCGGCGCCGCCACCGCGCGCACCGGCGCCGTCGACGCCCTGATTGCCGGGTTCACGCAGCGGGCCACCCAGATCGGCACGGCGCACGACGCGTCCCACTTCCAGGCGTCGATCGTGCAGCTCACCACCACCACGATCCGGGTGTACGGGGCGAACAACTTCCCGGCCAGCGTGCTCGGGGCCGTCGGGGTGGACCGGCCGGCCGCCCAGCGGTTCACCGACAAGCCCTACATCGAGATTCCCGCCACCGACACCGACCTCGCCAAGAACCCGGATCTCTCCGCGGCGGACGCCGACGTGGTCTACGTGTCGTGCGCCACCCCGGCCGCCGCGGATCGCGCCGCCACCGTGCTGGACAGCAACCCCTGGCGCAAGCTGTCCGCCAATCACGACAACAGGGTCTACGTCGTCAACGACGAGGTATGGCAAACCGGGGAGGGCCTGATCGCGGCCCGCGGCATCGTCGACGACCTGCGCCTGCTCAACGCCCCGATCAACTAGCCACCCACCGATTGGCCCGAGAACTTTACCTTAGCTAAACTTCTGTAGGACGCATCGAAACTCGAAGAGGGATATTCATGAGCACTGTTTCGGCGTACGCCGCCACCTCGGCGACCGCACCGCTGACCAAGACCACCATCGAGCGCCGCGACCCCGGCCCGCGCGACGTCGCCATCGACATCAAGTTTGCCGGGATCTGCCACTCGGACATCCACACCGCCAAAGGCGAATGGGGCGTGCCGAATTACCCCGTGGTCGTCGGGCACGAGATCGCCGGCGTGGTGACCGAGGTGGGCGCCGAGGTCACGAAGTACAAGGTGGGCGACCACGTCGGCGTGGGCTGCATGGTGAACTCCTGCGGCCAGTGCAGCAGCTGCAAGGCCGGGCTCGAGCAGTACTGCAAGCCGGGCGCGACCTTCACCTATAACTCCATCGACAAGGACGGCACGCCGACGCAGGGCGGCTACAGCCAGGCGATTGTCGTCGACGAGAACTTCGTCCTGCGCATCCCCGACTCGCTGCCGCTGGACAAGGCCGCGCCGCTGCTGTGCGCCGGCATCACGCTGTTCTCGCCGCTGCGGCACTGGAAAGCCGGCAAGGACACCCGCCTGGCGATCATCGGCCTGGGCGGCCTCGGGCACATGGGCGTCAAGCTGGGCGCCGCGATGGGCGCCGAGGTGAGCGTGTTGTCCCAGTCGCTGAAGAAGATGGAGGACGGCCTGCGCCTGGGCGCCAGCCACTACTACGCGACGGCCGACCCCGACACGTTCCGCAACCTGCGCGGCAGCTTCGACCTGATCCTGAACACGGTGTCAGCGAACCTGCCCCTCGATGACTACGTGAACCTGCTCGACGTCGACGGCACGCTCGTCGAGCTCGGCATCCCCGAACACCCGATGCAGGTGCACGCTTTCCCGTTGGCGCTGGCGCGGCGCAGCCTGTCGGGGTCCAACATCGGCGGGATCGCCGAGACGCAGGAGATGCTGGACTTCTGCGCCGAGCACGACGTGACGCCCGAGATCGAGGTGATCGAGGCGGCCTACGTCAACGAGGCCTACGAGCGGGTGCTCGCCAGCGACGTGCGCTACCGCTTCGTCATCGACATCTCAACCCTGTGAGGCGGCCTCTTCTCGCCGGCAGGCAACCTCCTCGGCGGCCTCCCCGTGCTCGTCGCCGGGACAAACTTCGCTGACCTTGATTCCGGCCAGCGGCCAGCCGGCGGAAGCAAGCGTGGCGGCCACCCGGATGATGTTCTCCCGGCCGGGGTCGTGGTGGGTGGTCTTGGTGATGAACTCGGAGATCTCGTCTTTGGTGATCGGCCCGTCACCTTCGGCGCGGTGCTTGGCGATGACGTTTTCCACCACTTCTTCCAGCTGATCCTGGGTCAGTGGTGTGCTCCTGAGCAGGGCGAACAGGGCCACCTGGTCCGGCCCGGGAACGCCCTGCGGGTACCCGACGTCCAGCCAACGGATCACTGACTTGAGAAACTTGGCGTGCTTGTGGTTCGCGTGGGTTGAAGTCACCCAATAAGTCTCACGTTGGCGCGCTTCGGGGGCCTCGCAGCCGACCCACAATTCATGCGCCGTTCACGACGCGAACATCTTGCCCTTTCAGTCCACTTTTTTATGAAGCCTCGACGGGGATAGCGTTTTCGCAGCCGAGGGAGACCAAGAGGTGCGTCACCGCCGCCGAGCCGGCCGTGACACTGCGTGCTAAATCTGCCAGCGCCGTCGAAGCGTCGCCCGACGCCGTCGCGGCCGGAAGGCGTCCTTGACCTTTTCGCCGGCGTCTCGCAGGTGGGCCGCGCGCTGATCGGCCCGGCCCTCGGCCTCCAGCGCTGGATCGTTCATCGCACGGCCGATGGCCGCTTTGGCCTTGCCGGTGATCTGGTCGACTTTGTTCCGGGCTTTATTCGCACCGCTCACTGGCGTGTCCTTCCCCTCCCGGGTTCCGAATCGTGCGCTAGGACGCGGTTACCCCGTTTCGGTCCGGCCCACCCAAGGCTTCCATTCATGAAATCGAAGGAGGACAATGGGGTGTCTGCAGGGGCGGCTTTGAATTGATTGGTCAACTTAATGATTGCGACCGCCCATCCGCGCCCGGTCTGGCCCGCGGATTCCGTTGTCTGGCAGGCCACGGGCATCATCATGAACCGCTTCGATCTCGGCACCGAGCAAGCCCTGGACGTGCTCCGCAGAATGTCACAGCGCTGCAAGCGGCCCATGTGGCGGGTCGCCGAGGAGGTAATCCGCCACAACGACCCCGTCCGGGCATTCCAGCGCCTTGAAGAGGACGGGCTGAACCCCGATTGACCCCTGACGCTCACTCTCGATTACGTTGCGCGCCAGCGGATTTAGCAGTCCCAGTCCTCGTCCTCGGTGACGACGGCCTTTGCCACCCCCGGCGGCATTTGCCGCATCAACCGATCCCGCGCCTGCTTAGCAACTGTTCTCCTCGCGCAGGGCTTGCATCGCCAAGTTGTTGATCAACTGCCGGCCGGCGGCAGTGCGCAACTGAGGCAGCATCGCGGAGACGACACCGGCGGCGGTGAGCGCGAGGCGTACCAGACCGTCGGGCGCCGTGGCGGCGTCGCGGAGCACCGCATACTCGGCGCTTGGATCCCCCGAATGTTGTGCCATGGACATCCGGGCCACGAGCCGGTTGTCACGGTCGAGACCGATCTCGTCGTCGGTCGACGCCAAGGCCAGGGTTTCGCCGATTTCAGCGACTTCGTCCGGGTCGCAGAGCTGAGCCACCAGTTGCCACAGGATCGACACGGTGGCGCGGATCAGCTGTGGCAGCCGGCCAGCCGGGATGACTTCATCGTCGACGATGACGCGCATGCCCGCTTCGTCGCCGCGCTCGCCGTGCTGGATGAGCGCCAATGCGCGACGGAAGTCCACCGCGCCCACACTGTCGTCACTGCTCATTCCACACATACTGCCCGCCCTGAGTTTGGCGGTAGCGGCGGGCAAAGTCTGTACGACGACGGAACTTAGTCGGCTCACAGGGCCTGGAAGGTCATTGCGACGCCGTTCATGCAGTACCGCAGACCGGTCGGCTGCGGTCCGTCGGTGAACACGTGGCCGAGGTGGCCGCCGCATTGGCTGCAGAGAACTTCGGTGCGCATCATGCCCAGACGCCAGCC
>NZ_LZKK01000144.1 GCF_001672815.1 Mycobacterium sp. E796
CGCTGCCCGTCCATCTCGATCTCCCCGCCCTTGGTGCCGAACGAGATCGTCGAGATGGGCACGCCCTGGTCCTTGGCCAGCCGCGCCGCGGTGAACGCGCCGTCGTGCGGGTCGCTGGGGTCCGTCGGCTTGTTCTCACCGCCGTCGGACAGCAGCACGATCCGCGCCGGCGGCGGCGTGTCCCCGCCGGTGATGGCCGCGGCGCCGACCGCGTGCAGCGCGGTGAAGATCGCCTCACCGGTCGCCGTCCCGTCGGCGAACTCGAGCTTCTTCAGCGCCTCGAGGGTCGCCTCGTGCTGCGGGGTCGGCGGCACCAGCAGGTAGGGCGTGCCCGCGAATCCGACCAGTCCCAGGTTGATGCCCGGCGTCAGCTGGCTGGCGAACTGGCTGGCCGCCTGCTCGGCCGCCTTGAGCCGGTTGGGTTCGACGTCGGTCGCGCGCATCGAGTTCGACATGTCGATGATCAGCACCACGACCGCGCGGTTGAGCGGGATCCGGATGTCCGACGTCGGCCCGGCCATGGCGGTGGTCA
>NZ_LZKK01000145.1 GCF_001672815.1 Mycobacterium sp. E796
GAGCACGGCCATCCGCGCGGCGTCGCGGGCGGCCGCGACGGCGCCGGCCGCGTCGCGCGTGGCCGCCAGCCGCCGCGCCCGCGCCATGCCGAGCTCCGGGCCGAACAGCGCCGACTTCGTGCCGTGCCGAGACTCGGCCCGGCTCAGGGCCTTCGCGGTGGCGGCGATGTCGCCCTGCTGGGCCAGCGCGGTCGCCAGCAGCGTCAGCGACAGCGGCCCCCACGAGTAACCGGTGCGTTCCAGCGTGCCGGCGGCCGGGCCGAGCAGGGCCGCGGCCTGCGCGAACTCGCCCTGGGCGATCAGCACATGCGCCAGCAGCACTTCGCCGATCGCGCGGCCCGGCTGCTGCAATTCGGCGAAATCGGTGAATTGCTGGGCCAATTCGCGCGCGTCGGGCAGCCGGCCCGCCATCAACAGCGCGGTGGTCTGGCCAAGCCCGATCGTGAACCGCAGCAGCCCGGGATGTTCGGCGGACAGGGCGCGCTGCGCCAGCGGCTCCACGTCGCCGAACCGGCCCCGCCGCGCCGCGCACAGCGCGGCGGCACTGGCGGCCCACGCCACCGCCTGGTCGCCGGCCGACGGTGAATCCAGCACCTCGCCGGCGATCTTGACGGCGTATCCGACGTTGCCGGCGTTCATCGCGAACGTCGCGCTGAGGGCGTCGAGGGTGGTGCGCGGGCCCGGATCCGTGACCCGATTGCGGATGGTCCGCAGGAACGCGGTGGCCCGCTCGGGTTCGCTGAGCATCCAGAACTGGTTGGCGGCCCGCAGCAGCGCCCAGTCCATGAGCGCCGGCTCGGCCAGCGCGGCGGAGTCGACCTCGGCGAGCAGCGCGTCGGCCTCGCGGCCGCGGCCCTGCCACCCGAGGGCGTGCGCCAGCGACAGCCGCGCCGCCAGGCCCCCGGACCGCTCCAGCGCCGAGCGGGCCAGACGTTCGCCGAGCGCGAGGTCGCCCAGGCGCAGCGCCTGCTGCGCGGCGTCGGCGACGTCGGCGACGCGCTGGGGGGCGTCGCTGTCCAGGGCCAGGGACGCCAGCCGCAGCCGATCGCTGAGGTGGTCCGATGCGCGTTGGGACAGCAGCGCGACGAGCTCGGTGCGCCGACGCCGGGCGTCGTCGGGACCGAGCGCGGCGCGCACCCGCTCGGCGAACAGCGGATGTGCGGTGTAGACCACCGGCTCGTCGCCGTCGGCGCGCACCCGGGTTTCCGCCGCGCCGAGGTCTTCCGCCTCGTCGACCGCGCCCGCCCCGGCCAGGACGGTCAGGTCGGCGACCGGCAGCGGCTCGGCGACGGCGAGGTAGTCCAGCACCGCCCGCGCCGCGGCCGGCAGCTCGGCGATGAACGCGTCGACCTGGGCGGGTGTGGTCGCGCCGCCGGGCGCCTCGACATCGATTCGCGGCAGCAGGCCGTCGGTCCACAGCGCCGCGATGGCGTCGGGCGCCGCCGAGAAATTTGGGCCGCGGGCGGTGACCACCATCCGGCCCGTGCCGGTCAGAGCCAGTTGGTAGACCAGCGTGGCCGACAGGGCGTCGAGCTGGTGGGCGTCGTCGACGACGAGCAGCAGGTCGTCTCCGCCGGCCAGCGACGCCCGCGCGGCCCGCAACAGCGCGGCCGGCTTGCCGAGGTCGGTGATCGCGACCAGGTGGCTGAACGCCCCGAACGGAACGGCCCGCTCGGTCGGGGTGCCGGTGACCCAGCGGGTGAGGGTGCTCGGGTGCGCGCGGCCGTAGCCCTCTGCGGCCAGCCGGGCCAGGGTGGATTTGCCGCAGCCGTCGGGGCCGAGCACGACGGCGCCGCGGGCCGCCCCGAGCGCGTCGTTCAGCCGCTCCAGCGCCGCCTCGTGTTGAGGGACGTTCCAACGAATCGGCACCAGCCGGAGTTTATTGCGCGCAGTGTGCGCGCCGCACCGGGCTTGGTCTACCTTTCGTTGTATGCGCGAATGGGCGGTGTGCGTGTACTGCGCGTCGGGCCCGGAGCACCCCGAATTGCTTGAGCTGGCTTCGGAACTCGGCGAGGCGATCGCCGAGCGCGGCTGGACGCTGGTGTGGGGCGGCGGCCGGGTTTCGGCGATGGGCGCGGTGGCGAGCGCGGCGCGCGCCCGCGGCGGGCGGACCGTCGGCGTCATTCCGCAGAACCTGATGCGCCTCGAGGTCGCCGACCGCCACGCCGACGAGCTGATCGTCAGCGACACCATGCACGAGCGTAAGCAGATCATGGAGGCCCGCGCCGACGCGTTCGTCGTGCTGCCCGGCGGGGTCGGCACCCTGGACGAGCTGTTCGACGCGTGGACCACGGGGTATCTCGGGGTGCACGACAAACCCATCGTGATGCTGGACCCCTTCGGGCATTACGAGGGGCTGTGGCTGTGGTTGTGCGGATTGCTCGACAGCGGGTACATCACGCAAGCGGCGATGGACCGGTTGGTGCTGGTGGATAAGGTGGGGGCCGCAGTGGAGGCGTGCGCACCCACCTGAGTGCCGGGCGAACGCACGCCGTGAGGACTGACAGGAATAGAGGGAAACGTGTCCGACGACGGGGGAGCGCGTACGGCCGTCAGGCTGACCGACATCGCATCTCGGGTGCCGGGCCTGCTGGCCGACATGCCGACGATCGTGCGCGGGGCGCTGACCGGGCTGTTCGCCCAGCCGGGTTCCAAGAAATCGATCGGCACGGTCTTCGCCGACCGGGCCGCCCGCCACGGCGACCGGGTCTTCCTGCGGTTCGGCGATCAGCAGCTGACCTACCGGGACGCCAACGCGACCGCCAACCGGTACGCCGCGGTGCTGGCCGCGCACGGCGTCGGCAGCGGCGACGTCGTCGCGATCATGCTGCGCAACTCGCCTCATGCGGTGCTGGCCATGCTGGCCGCGGTCAAGTGCGGCGCGGTCGCCGGGATGATCAACTACCACCAGCGCGGCGAGGTGCTGGCGCACAGCCTGGGCCTGCTGGACGCCAAGGTGCTGATCGCGGAGACCGACCTGGTCAGCGCCGTGGCTGAGTCCGGCGGCACCGGCGCCACCGAGACGCTGACCGTCGAGGACCTGGACCGCTTCGCCGTCAGCGCGCCGGCGACCAACCCGGCGTCGGCGACAGCCGTGCAGGCCCGCGACACCGCGTTCTACATATTCACCTCGGGCACAACGGGTTTCCCGAAGGCCAGCGTGATGACGCACCTGCGCTGGCTCAAGGCGCTGGCCGCGTTCGGCGGCATCGGGTTGCGGCTGAAGAGCACCGACACGCTGTACAGCTGCCTGCCGCTGTACCACAACAACGCGCTGACGGTCGCGTTGTCGTCGGTGATCAACTCCGGGGCGACGCTGGCGTTGGGCAAGTCGTTTTCGGCGTCGAAGTTCTGGGACGAGGTGATCGCCACCGAGGCCACCGCGTTCATCTACATCGGCGAGATCTGCCGCTACCTGCTCAACCAGCCGCCCAAGCCGACTGACCGGGCGCACAAGGTGCGGGTGATCGCCGGCAACGGGCTGCGCCCTGAGATCTGGGACGAGTTCACCCGGCGGTTCGGCATCGAGCGGGTGTGCGAGTTCTACGCATCCAGCGAGGGCAACACCGCGTTCATCAATGTCTTCAACGTGCCGCGGTCCACCGGCGTCTTCCCGATGCCGCTGGCCTACGTGGAGTACGACCCCGACACCGGCGAGCCGCTGCGTGACGAGGACGGCCGGGTGCGCCGGGTGCCCGCCGGCCAGCCCGGCCTGCTGCTCAGCCCGATCAACAGGCTGCAGCCGTTCGACGGCTACACCGACCAGGAATCGACCGAAAAGAAGTTGGTGCGCAACGCTTTTCGTGAGGGGGACGTGTGGTTCAACTCGGGTGACGTGATGAGCCCGCAGGGCATGGGCCACGCCGCGTTCGTCGACCGGCTCGGTGACACGTTCCGGTGGAAGGGCGAGAACGTCGCCACCACGCAAGTGGAGGCGGCGCTGGCCTCCGACGCGTCCGTCGAGGAATGCACGGTGTTCGGCGTGGAGATCCCGCACACCGGTGGGCGCGCCGGGATGGCCGCGGTCCAGCTGCGCGAGGGCGCCGAGTTCGACGGCCAGTCGTTGGCCCGCGCGGTGTACTCGCAACTGCCGCCCTATGCGCTGCCGTTGTTCGTTCGGGTGGTC
>NZ_LZKK01000146.1 GCF_001672815.1 Mycobacterium sp. E796
GTGCGCGCCTGCAGCCGCTCCCGGTCGGGTCCGTCGCCGAATATCGAGAGCTCCCAAGGCATGTCGGCCAGGTCGCCGAGCGCCTCGATCAGCAGGTGCGGGTTCTTGTGCTCGACGATGCGCGAGAGCATCACCAACTGCACCGGGTCACCGGCGGCCCGATCGCGGGGCTGCGGCTCACCCGTCAGCGCCACCCCGTTGGGCGCGACGGATCGGCGCCCGCCGAGCCGGTGCTGCGCGGTCAGCATGTCCCAATGGCGTTGGGCGAGGACGACGAAGCCGTCGCAGCGACCCATCGCCGCCGCCAGTGGCCGCGAGTAGATGGGGCGGTCCGGTTCGGGGGGCACGTGCGGCGCGACCAGCCAGCGCCGGCCGCCGCCGCCCGCGCGCCACAGCGTCGCGAACCCGGTCTCGGTGTTGGTGTCACCGCTGATCAGCACCGCCGGGCCGGGCGGAACGTCGACGGCCGGTGCCCACCAGGGTTGGCGCACCACCCGCACGCTGTGCGGGACCTCCTTGATCAATGGGCCGAACCGCTGCATGCAGACGATGGTGACCGGGTAGCCGCGCCGATCCAATTCGGCCGCCAGCAGGGCCTTTTGGCGTTCGGCGCCGCCGTAGACCAGGCGGTTGGTGGTGATCACGATCGCCGGCTTGCCGGGGCGCGCGGTTGCCATGTGGCTAAAGGCGCGCCGTCGTGCGTCGCGCTTGGAGCGCTGTAGCCGCTCCAGCAGGGTGGTGCCGGCCAGGTAGAGGTCCGCATGGTGTACGCCGTCCTGGTGTTCGAGCAACAGCGCGATGTTGGCGCGCAACAGGTCGCGATTGCGGCGGCGTTCCGGCGTCGAGACCTCCGCGCCGTGCGCGGCATCGGGCTCCTCCAACCGGCCGGCGGTCGCCGGATTGCCGTGGTCGACGTCGATTTCGTCGGCCAGCAGAATGCGCCAGCCCGCCGCGCTGGCGCGGGCCTGCCAATCGGTCTCTTCTCCGTAGAGGAAGAACTCCTCGTCGAAGCCGCCGACTTCGTTCCAAGCCGCACGGTTGATGGCCAGGCAGGCACCGCCCACATAGCCGTCGATGCTTTCCGACTCGCCGGGCTGGCGGGAGTACAGGTGCGAAATCGGCGTGCCGCGCAGCAGATCCGAGTAGCCGGCGGCCGCGACCAGCGCCCGGCTCAGGGTCCGGCGCCGCGTCGCGATGTCCCACCGCTCCGGGCCGGGGGCGCCGTCGTCGTGCACCATGGGCGCCACGGCGGCGACCTTCTCCTGGCGAAGCAGCTCCCGGGTGCGCGCGAGCGGCCCCTGCAAGCGGGCGTCGGCGTTCAGCAGCAGCAGGTCGGCGTCCGACGGCGTGTGCTCGACCAAGGCGTTAAACGCCGCGGCGAAGCCGAGATTGACCGGACCCAGCACCCAGTGCACCTCCGGGTGGCGGGCCGCCAGCTCCTCGCGACCGGGATAGGTGTCGCCGCTGTTCTCGTAGACGAACACCGGCAGCTCGGGCAGGTGTTCGGCCACGCCGGCCAGGCATTGCTCCACCAGGTCGTGGCTCTTGTAGGTCACGATCATGACCACCATCGGCCGGCCGGACCTGGTCAGCGTGCCGACCGGGGGCTTGAGGTACGCGCGGTCCAGTTCGCGGCTCATGCGATCACCGGCCTGTGGCGCAGCGCGGCCAGCGTCGACCAGCCGAACGGCCCGACCGCCGCGCTGGTGGCCAGGTACGCGGCGGCCGCGGCGGCCACGGTCAGGGCGGCGTGGTGGCCCGAAAGCAGCAGTGCCACCGCAACACTGGCCGCCGTGGGGACCAGCAGCCGGAGCAGGAACGCCACCGGCGTGCGGTAGTCGCACTCGCGGCGCAGCCACCAGCTGGCCAGCACCATGCCGAACACCTCGGTGCCCACCAATGCCAGGCCGGCGCCCACCGCGCCGAACGGCGCGTCCAGGACCACGTTCAGCACGATGTTGAACGCCAGCGTCGCGATCGACAACCGGAACAGGAACTTCTGCTGATGGCAGGCGAACAGCCCCTGGCCCAGGGTGCCGGTGACGAAACGCAAAGCCACCGCCACGAATAGCGTCGCCAGCGTCGGCGCGCCACGCTCGACGAACTCGCGGTCGCCGAACAACTCGATCAGGGGCCGAGCCAGCAACGTGCCGATGACCGCGACCGGGACACCCGCGAAGTACATCAGCTCGACGCAGCGGCGCAGGAACTTGGCGAACGCGGCGACGTCGCGGGAAAACAGATCGGTGGCCGTCGACAGCGTCGCCTTGAGGAAGAACATCGACACGATCAGCGTGTTGAACGCCACGGTGTAGGCCAACCCGTAGACACCGACCTCCGAATGCGTGCTCACCTTCGACAGGATGACGCCGTCGGTGCGCCAGTACAGGACGCCGACGACGGCGACACCGATCGGAAATGCGCTCTCCCGCAACAGGTCCGCGATCTCTCGTGGCGCGAAGATCGGCCGCAACGAGATGTGCCGGGCCGCCGCGGTGCCCTGGATCAGCAGCTGCAGCGCCGGCGGTATCAGCTGCGCGACCGCGAACCAGACGACGTCGGCCCGCGCCGCCACCAGGTAGCTGACCATCGCCAGCGTGCCCAGCCGCCCCAGCACGTCGGACATCGCCACGGCCGAGAAACGGACGGTGGACAGGAACACCGGCTCGAACCGCGTCGTCATCGTCAGCATCAGCAGCTGGCCCGACAACACCACGAGCATCACCCGCACGTCGGCGTCACGGTAGAGCAGCAGACCCGAACCAGCCGCCAGTGCCGCGAGCGGCAGGCAGTACATCAGGGACAGTCCGCTGTTGATGCGGACGAGCCGCTCCAGGTCGCCCGTCCCGGAGGTCACCCGGCGCACGATGACGGTGCCGATGCCGAGATCGGCCAGGCTGGCCCACATTCCGACGAAGGCGACCGCGATGGTCAGCTGGCCGTAGCGCCCGGGCCCGAGGTAGTGGGCCGTCATCGCTACCGAGACGACCGAGGCCAGCATCCCCAGCGCCCGGCAGACGAGCTGGACGGAGAACGCGTGCGCGATCCGCGACCTCGGCACCGCCGCCGATGCCGGTGCGGACGGGGCCGGCTCAATCGTGGTGTCGTGCGCCATCAGTACGCCCCGTCGCTACTCAGCACGGCCTTGAGCGTCCGGGCGATGATCAGCAGGTCGCCCGTCATCGACCAGTTGTCGACATACGACAGGTCGAGCCGCACCGAGTCCTCCCACGACAGGTCCGACCGGCCGCTCACTTGCCACAGGCCGGTCACGCCCGGCTTCACCAGCAGGCGGCGTTTGACCTCGCCGTCGTAGTTCTCGACCTCGCGCCGCAGCGGCGGGCGCGGTCCGACAACGCTCATGTCCTGCTTGAGCACGTTGATGAACTGTGGCAACTCGTCGATGCTGAACCGGCGCAGTATCTTGCCGATGGGCGTCACCCGCGGGTCCTGGCGGATCTTGAAGAGCATTCCGCCGGCGCCCTCGTTGAGCGGCATCAGCCGTTCGACCTGGGTGTCGGCGCCGTCCACCATGGTGCGGAACTTGAGCATCGTGAAGGGCTTGCCGTCCAGGCCGATGCGCTCCGCCCGGTAGAAGACCGGCCCCCTGCTCGTCGCCTTGATGCCGACGGCGGCGGCGACGAGCAGCGGCGAGGTCGCGGCGAGTGCGGCCAGGGCGAAGCAGAAATCGAAGGCACGCTTCTGAAACCGTTGGGTCCCTTCGTATTGCGGCTTGTCGACATGCAGCAGGGGGAATCCCGCGATCGGCTTGAGGGTCAGCCGCGCCCCGGCGACGTCCACCACCCCGGGCGCCACCACCAGGTCGACGTCCATCGTCTCCAATCGCCACATCAGGTCCCGGATCCCGTGCACGCCGAAGTGCTCGGTGCGCGTCACCGCCACCGTGTCGGCGCCACAGCCGGCGATCGCGGATACCGCGGTGGTTTCGTCGCCGAGGATCGCGATCTTGCGGCCCTGGACCGTCAGCATCTCGCCGCGCGGCGGGCCGTAGCCCGCGATGCAGACGCCGACCACCAGATAGCCGTCGTTCGGGTTGCGGAGCAGCTCGTGGGCGAGGTGCGAAACGCCCGGGCGGTCCCCGATTGCCAATACCAGCGACTGGTATTGCCCTTGCGCCCGTTTACGCCAGACGTGCTTGCGCCACAGGTTGCGGCTCGCCAGCAACCCGAGGGTGCCCACGGGGAGCGCGACCGCCAGATAGCCGCGGGCCAGTTCGATCTTGGCCAGCAGCGTGACGATGGCGATGAACCCGAACGTCCAGAACGAGGCGCTGGCGATGCGTCGGTATTCGTCGATTCCTGCGCCGATAATCCGGGTAGACCGGGTTTGGAACATCGACATCGACGAAAGCCACAGCGCGGCAAAGAGAACCGAGAACAGCGTCATGACGGGCCCGGGGTACCCGGACGTGTTCGGCGAGTCCCCGAACCGGACAAACTGGGCGAGCGCGACCGCGGCGCAGACGATCATCGAGTCGGTGACGCGCAGGCGAGCCGAGTACCGCTGCTGCCAACGGGCAACGGCCTTGGTGCCGGCCCGCGGCGCGGGCAGCACTGCAAGCGGTGCCGGGCCGGTGTCGGCTGGAAGCGTGGTCGTCATGATGGCCGTTCTCTCGGTTACGCCGTCGCCGATTGCGCCGCGGCGAGGAGGGTTTCGGTGTTTTCGGTGGTTTCGGAAGTCGGCATCCCGGCGTAGTACACGCCCGGATAACAGATCAGCTGGGCGCGCGATGCGCGCAGCAAGGCCAGCGGCCCCTGCAGCAGATACCGGCGGGCCAGCCGCTGAGGCTCGCGGGTCAACCGGTAGAACCATTCCAGGCCGGCTTCCTGCATCCAGTTCGGGGCCCGGCTGGTCATGCCGGCCAGGAAGTCAATGGCGCCACCGCACGGTAGGAAAACCTTTGCACCCGTGGCAAATCCGTGTCGATCCACCCACTGCTCCTGGCGTGGCTTGCCGAGGCTGACCACCAGGATGTCGGTGCGCGCGGCGCGGATATCGGCGGCCAAGGCGTCGGAACCCGATTCGATGTCGGCCGGGTCGGGCGCCCACATGCCCGAGACCACCAGCGCGGGATAGCGCGCCCACAGGCGCTGCGCCAGCAGCCGGTGGGTCTGGGCGCTGCCGCCGAAGAAGCCGACCCGCTGACCCGTCGACTCGGCCAACGCCAAGACGGCGGGCAGCAAGTCGGCACCGGTGACGCGCGGCCACGGCTTTGCGGTCAGCAGTCGCCCCCGCCACGCGATCGGCATGCCGTCGGCCAGCAGCAGCCATTCCAGCCGGCTCGCGGGCGTCGCGCCCAGGGAGCGGAAGTGGTGGAGGTGATCCAGATTCACCGAGCCCACCGCCAGTCCGCCGGCCTGCGAGCGCAGGCGAGCCGAGATGATGGACAGCACCTGGTCGGTGTCGCAGCGTTCTACGACGCTCCCGCTGACGACCATGCGCACCGGGGCTGCTGAGGATTCGTGGCCCATGGCAAACCTATCCCAGGCGCTCTCGGACCGGGTGGTACGAGGTCATGACGCCTCGCTCTCGGCCGCCGCCGTCTCATTCATAACGGGCCAGCTGGCGTCCTTCTCCGACATGACGGTCACCGGCAGCGGCCATTTGATGGCGAATTCGGTTTCGTCCCAACGGAATCCCTCTTCGCTTTCGGGCACATAGGGTCCGCTGACCTGATACATGACCTCGGTGTCGTCGGTCAGCGTCTGGAAGCCGTGCAGGACGTAGGGCGGCAGGAACAGCGCGCGGCGGTTCTCCGCGGTCAATTCGACCATCACGTGCTTGCCGTAGGTCTGCGATTCGGGGCGGATGTCGACGGCGACGTCGGCGATCGCGCCGCGCACGCAACGCACCAGTTTCGCCTCGGCGTGCGGCGGCGCCTGCCGGTGCAAGCCGCGCACCGTCCCGCGGGTGTAGTTGAAGCAAAGGTTGGTTTGTGCCACTTCGGAAATGAGCCCGTAGGTCTGGAATTCGTCGGCGCAGAAGGATCGAGAGAAGAAGCCGCGATGGTCGCGATGGGGTTCGATGTCGATGATCGTCACCCCGGCGACACTCGTGGGCGTGTACTTCACTGCGTCTCCTTCCAGAACAGTCGCTGGTCGACCTGCCCGGTCTTGAGCAGGTATTCGATCTGCTTGAGGCGGGTGTGCCCGCGGCCGTGGAATGTTTCGGGATCCATTGCGATGGTCTGGAAGACGCGATGCAGTTGCGCCGCCCCGGCCGCGACGTCCCACGCGGTGCGGAAGTCGGGGAAGACCTCACGGATCTTGCCGAACGCCACCCGGTAGCTGCGGTTGTCCGCGTTGGGCGGGCCGAAGGTGAGCTCGCAGCCGGGGAACTCGGCGCTGACGGTCTCCGCGATTTCGCGTACTGTGCGGTTGTTTTCGTCGCTGCCGACGTTGACCACGAGTTTGTGCACGGTCTGCCGGTCGGCGCGCAGCGCGCACCGGATGGCCTGAGCGATGTCGAGGGCATGCACCAGCGGCCGCCACGGGGTGCCGTCGCTGGTCATCGCGATGCGATGTTCGGTCCAGGCGTACCCGGCCAGGTTGTTCAGCACGATGTCGAAGCGCATGCGGGGGGAGGCGCCGAATGCCGTTGCGTTGCGCAGGAATGCCGGCGAGAAGTCGTCGTCGGCCATCGCGGTGAGGTCCCGCTCGACCAGGGCCTTGCACTTGGCGTACGGGGTCAGCGGGTTGATGGGGCTGGCCTCGTCGACCGTCCCGTCGGCGATCCCGTACACACTGCACGACGACATGTAGACGAATCGGCCGACGCCGGCGTGCTTGGCGCACTCTGCCAAATGCACGCTGCCGCGGTGGTTTACCTCGTACGTGACGTCGCCGATCAGGTCCCCGATCGGATCGTTGCTCAGCTCCGCCATGTGCACGATCGCGTCGAACCCGCGCAGGTCCGCGACGGTCACGTCGCGAATGTCCTTGATGAGGGTCAGCGGCGCCACCGGGTGGGCACTGCCGGCGAGCGGCCCCGGGCACAGCCAACCGGCCCGGTAGTAGCCGGTGTCCAAACCGACGACGTCGTGACCGTCCTCGAGGAGCAGCGGCGCCAGGAGGCAACCGAGATAGCCCTCCGTGCCGGTGATCAGCACTCGCATGATGTCATCCCTCCCGTCGAAAGATCAGTTGTCGAAATGAGCGTCGAAGGGGCTGATGACGGCCTTCTCGCCCACAAAGGCTTCGGCGTAGCGCGCCCGGCACTGAACGCCCCGGACCCGCATCAGGCCGAGGAACGCCTCGTCGTCGAACCAGTCGCGGCCCGATTGCGACGGGTACGAGTGCGCGAGCAGCTGCGCCTTCTGGTGCGCTATCTCCGTCGGAATGCCCACGTAGAGAGTGGGATTCGGCAAGTCGGACTCCCATTTGAGAATCTCGTAGCCCAGCACCAGCTGCGCACGGAACTCGGTCGGGATGAGCTCGGCGACCAAGCGATGGTCCTGGTGGTAGTCGTGGCGGTGCGGACCGATCACCAGATCGGGCTGGCATTCGCGGCGGAACTGGGCAAGCTGGCGCTTCACCGCTCCCCAGTGCCCCGGCAGCTGACCGTCGGGCAGGTCGGCCACCGTCAACCGCACCTCCGAGCGCGGGAACAGGGCCGCGAAGGCGTTCTTTTCTTCTATCTCGCGTTCGGTGCCGGCGCCGGTGAGCACCAGGGCGTGCACGACGACACCCGGATTGTGGTGGGCGATCTGCAACAGCGTCGCGCCCGCACCGATGACGATGTCGTCACAGTGCGCGCCGATGACGGCAATCGAGTCGATTGCGCCCGTGTTCAGCTGGATCATGCCGAACGTCTCGCAGGAGCCTGCTCCCACACCATCCAGGGGCGGTTTCCGGTGTTGTAGTCGGCGTCGAGTTCGGCCCGTTCCTTGAACGTGTCGGCCGGTTTCCAGAAGCCGTCGTGCTGGTAGCCGAGGAGCCGGCCGGTCCCGGCCAGCGCCATGCAGGCGTCGCCGACGAGGTCGCCGTTCTCGGGAATGAGGTCGAAGACCTCCTGGGTCAAGACGAAGTAGCCCCCGTTCACCCAGATCGGGAACTTGGCGATCGGAGCGATCTCCTTGATGTCACCGCCGGCGGTGACATCGACGCAGTGGAAGGACGACTGGGGCGGCACGATCAACATGGAGGCGGCCGCGCCGCTCGTCTTGAGCCGGTCGATCATGGTGTCGAGCGGCGCGTCGGTCAGCACGTCGGCGTAGTTGGCCAGGAAGTATTCGTCGTTCCCGAGGTACTTGCGCACCCGCCGCAGCCGCTCGCCGATCGGCGACTCCAGCCCGGTGTCGACGAAGGTGATGCTCCAGTCGGACATGTCGGAATCGAGCAGCTCGATCTGACCGGCGCGCATGACGAAGTCGTTGGACTCCATCTCGCGGTAGTTGAGGAAGAAGTCCTTGACCATGGCCTGCCCGTAGCCCAGGCACAGGATGAACTCCTTGTGCCCGAAGTGGGCGTAGTAGCGCATCACATGCCACAGCAGCGGTCGGGGCCCGACCATCTGCAGCGGCTTGGGAACCTGGTCGCCCTCGGCGGTCCGCATGCGCATGCCGTAACCGCCACAGAAGAGCACGACTTTCATGACACCCATCCCTTCGATGATTCGAGACCGGATTCCCGCCTATGGGCCAGAAACGATACTTTTGGTATTTCGCGATTTGGGCGGGTCATATGATCGCCGCCCCATAGCCGCCGGACGGCGGCTGTGCCATGACCGTCGGTATCTGCCCGTACCGCGGACCGGGCGCCTGGCGCCCCGCGGCGCCGCCCGGCAGACCGCCCAGCATGCTCGGCGGCACGGTGCCGATGCCGTTGGGAACGCCGGCGTTGGGCAATATCGCGCCCGCGCTGGTCAGCTGGGCGGTCGGGATGACGCTGGTCCAGCTGGCGGGCACCGAGAGCGGGCCGAGCGCGGCGGCCTGGCCCAGGCCTCCCACCACGCCCGCACCTGCGGCTTCCGCCGCTCCCGCGGCCTCGGCCGCCGCCTGCCCGGCGACGTCGGCCGCGCCCGCGGCCGCCGTTGACGCGGTGGCGGCAATCCCCTGCAGGGTCTGGGCCATGCCCAGCACGCTGGACAGGCCGTACAGCGGGGTCGCGGCCACCATCAGGTAGCCCGGCAGCAGGGCCGGCAGGTTGCTTTCAAGGTTGCTCATGAAGCTCGACATCGACAGGCCGCCGGTCCCGGAGGTGAGCCCGCCCACCAGCGTCCCCCAGGGCGTTTCCGCGCCAGCGCTCGCCGCGGCGGGTGTCGCCAGGGTCTGCAACATCGAGGACACCGTGGACATCAGGCCAGCCAGTGAGACCTGCTGGGTGCCCGCCCCGGCCGCGGCGTGGGAGACCGCGGTGGCCTGGGCCGCCGTGGCGGCGGGGTCGGCGACCTCCGGCGCAGGCGTGAACGTTGTGAGCTCCGCGGCCAGCGCCGAATTAGCGGCGTATTCGTACATCGCCACGGCGTCTTGAGCCCACATCTCGGCGTATTGGGCCTCGTTGGCCGCGATCGCCGGCAAGTTCTGACCGAAGAAGTTGGTGGCGATCAACGACGCGAGTTGAACCCGGTTGGCGATGACCGCCTGCGGCGGCACGGTCGCGGCCCAGGCCGCGTCGTATATTTCGGCTGCAAGCCTGGCCTGACCGGCGGCCTCCGCTGACCGTGCGGCGGCCCCGGCCGTCCACGCGACGTACGGTCCGAACGCAGACGCCATGCTCAGCGACGCGGGGCCCAGCCACCGCCCGACCGTCAAGCCCGAGATGATCGACCGATAGGCGGCCGCGGCGGAATGCAGTTCGGTGGCCAGGTTGTCCCAGGCCACCGCGGCCGCCGTCAGCGATCCCGCGCCGGGGCCGGCGTACATCCTCGCGGAGTTGATCTCCGGCGGAAGAGCGCCAAAGTCGATCATTTCGAATGATCCCCGCCCGTCGACGCGCCGCCGGCCGCGTGGGCGCCGGCAGAGAAGGACGCCCCTGACGTGACGAACGACACACGTCGTCCGAGGTCGGCGCGGGTCGCCCGGCGCAGTGGTCGACGCGGCGATCGAACAGCACCGCACGCCCGCGGTCCACAAAAGGGGCGCTGATCAGGCGAAGAAACTGGAAGCCACATAGAAACCGATTATACATACTTTTAGTTCGGCATACACCAGGTTCTCTAACTGAAAGTATTTGTGAGTTTGTTAACGCGACCCGCTGCGTTGAATGCCGTGGAACGACACCTGACTGCTAACCTCAAAGACGGCCCATATGCCGCCCGAGGCACACCGCCGAGTGCTGGCCCTTAGAACGAGGTGTGTGCCCTGCTCGAGGAAGGCATCGAGAACGTGGAAGCGATCGATTCGGGCCATGGCACCGGCCCCGGAATGATCACCCGCCTTGCTCATGCACCGGCGTGGTCGACCCGAACCGGACAGTTGAGTTCTCGGTTCCGATGACCGCCCATTCGACCGACGGACGCGCGGACGCGACGCGGCGACAGATTTTGCGGGCCGCTTCGCATCAGTTCGCTCGCCGGGCCTATCACGACGTCGGCCTGGACGACATCCTCGCGGAAGCGGAGCTGACCAAGGGCGCGATGTATTTCCACTTCCGTTCCAAGCACGCGCTGGCCGTGGCGATCATCGAGAAGCAGACGGCCGCGGGGGCCGTCGCGGTGGAAGAGCTCCTCACTCGTGGGCTTTCGGGCCTGGAGACCTTGATCGACTTCTCGTATCTGATCGCCTCCGGAGATATCCGAACCGACGGGGTCAGGGCGGGCCTGAACCTGCTCGAGTCGGTCGGTCGGTCGGAAGGGCTGCAGAAGAAGCTGTTGGAGGAGTGGGCCAAGGCGCTCGCGGGGGTCGTCGAGCAGGCCATCGCGGAGGGCGACATCGGCCAGCATTGTGACCCGCAAGACGTGGGACGCCTGGTGGTTTCCCTGCACATGGGGCTGCGCCAAACCAGCAACCTGGAGGAACCGGAGCGGTAAGCGTAACAGCCGCCCACGCGCGGGCCCGATCGCGCGACCTGCCCATGGCGTTATCCGGAATCCGTGCCCGCCGAGGTGGAGTTGATCGCCAGTGCCGCGCGGCGCCTGAGGAATTGGCGGAAGTAATCGATGCGCTCCGGTTGCAGGATTCCGGTCAACATCAGGAGCCAGCACTTCTCCAGGTCGTGCAAGAACCGCTCCGGTTCCTCCAGGTTGCTGGTTTGGCGCAGCCCCATGTGCAGGGAAACCACCAGGCGTCCCACGTCTTGC
>NZ_LZKK01000147.1 GCF_001672815.1 Mycobacterium sp. E796
GCGCCAGCAGCGGTTCGACGTCGCGGGCGGCCGGCTCCCACACCACCGGATGGCCCTGCTCGGACAACCAGTCGGCGACGGTGCGCAGGTCGGCGACGTCGGCGCGGTCGTTGACCGCGAACAGGGCGCCGTGCCGGCGGGCCGCGTCGGCCAGGATCTCGAGTGCGGCCAGCTCGGCGCGGGCCTCGAGCGGACCGAACCGCTGCTCACCCGCCGAGCCCTTGTCGCGAAGCTGGACGATGTCGACCCCGCCGGCCAGCGCGGCGTCGACCAACTCGGCCAGGTCGCCGCGCTCGCGGCGCGCGTCGGTACACAGATACAGCCTGGCCGCAGCGAGGCGGGTGGACGGTTGGTGCACACCGCGACGCTAGCGCGCTAGCGTGGAACCCGAAGAGCACGGGAGTCCTGGCGACCGGGGACTGAGAGTGGGCGCGCACGCCCTTACCGTCACACCTGATCCGGGTCATGCCGGCGAAGGGAGCAAAGGATGCAAGACTCACTGGCCGTCATCGGCGGCGGTGTCATCGGGCTGTCGGTGGCGCGCCGCGCGGCGCGGGCCGGATGGTCGGTCGTCGTGCACCACACCGGCGAACCGGGTGCATCGTGGGTGGCGGGCGGGATGCTCGCCCCGCACAGCGAGGGTTGGCCCGGCGAAGAACGGTTACTGCGGCTGGGCCTGGAGTCGCTGCGGCTGTGGCGCGAGGGCGGCTTCACCGACGGCTGGCCGCCAGGGGTGATCACCGCCCGCGAGTCGCTGGTGGTGGCCGTCGACCGCGCCGAC
>NZ_LZKK01000148.1 GCF_001672815.1 Mycobacterium sp. E796
AGGGCAGCACGTGCAAGCCCCACCGGCCGAGCAGCGGATTCACGAGCGCGAAGTACGTCGTGTAGTCGTCGTCGTCGGGCGACGACATCAACAGGCCGACGGCGCTGACGGTGCCGTCCGGGTTCTTCACGAAGCCGGGGCTGCCGCTGTCGCCATTGAGACTGTACACGCTGGCTTCGACGACGACGACTACACGACGTACTTCGCGCTCGTGAATCCGCTGCTCGGCCGGTGGGGCTTGCACGTGCTGCCCTGAGGACGCGCCTAGAACTGGCGTTTGCAAATTGCAGGAACGGGTACCCGGCGGGGCGGCGTTTGTCAGCGTCCGTCTAGTGGAGCCTGTCAACGAAAAGGTACGAACCAGCGACACCAAGGAGATCAGTAGTGAAGCGTGGGATCGTGGTCGGGGTAGCGGGCGTGGCCGTTGTGGTCGCGGCGTGCGCCGGCTGTTCGAGTAACAAGTCCAGCACGGGAGCGTCATCGAGTTCCGCTCCGGCGGCGGCCGGACCTCAGGTCGTCGTTGACGGGCAAAACCAGAACGTCAGCGGCCAAGTCACGTGCAACTCGGCCAACGGCGTCACCACCATCGGCATCGGCGACCCGACGGCCGGAGTCGGGGCGGTGGTCAGCAACGACAATCCGCCGATCGTCCATTCGGTCGGACTGGGCAGCGTCAACGGGATCGCGCTCGGTTTTTCCGACGCCGCCCCCAACCAAGCGAGCAACGCAGGGGCGGCCGTCAACGGCAAGTCCTACGCCATCAAGGGCACCGCAACCGGCACCGACATGAGCAATCCGCAGCAGCCGAAGACGGTGACCAAGCCATTCGAATTGGACGTGACCTGCCCGTAGCGCAGGCGATCGACACCCACCAGGGGGACAAACTCTATGTCTATGAAACGTATCGTCAGCGCGGCGGCGGTCGCGGCGGGGCTGAGCATCTCCGCCCTGAACCCGGGGTTCGCCAGCTCGGCGCCGCTGGACCCGCCACCGCCGTGCCCGAACTGCCACGGCGGCGGCGGTGGTGGCGGCGGCGGAGCGACGCAGGCTCCGCAGAACCCGCCGCAGACCCATGAGCCGAGCACCCAAAGCCAGCCGCCGGCCACCCAAAGCCAGCCGCCGGCGACGCACTCGACGCAGCCGCCGGCCACCCAGAGCACGCAGCCGCCGGCCACCCAATCCAGCGAGCCGCCCGCGACCGAAAGCACGCACCCGTCCTGGACCCGGGGGAGCGAGCCGTCGAGTCCGGCAACCACCCAGCCGGGCGGGCAGACGACGGCGCCGAGCGCACAAACGACCGCGCCGGCAAGTGGACAAACCACCCCGCCGTCCGGCCGGGAGGCGCGCCCAGCGCTCAACCCGCCGAGCACGCAGCCGCCCCACCCGGCCTACGTCCCGCGCCGCGACCTGGTCACCGCGAGCGCGGAAATCGGCGGCCCCGCGGGTGATGTCCAATTCAGCGTCGTGGGCCGCGGCGCGCCACCTCCGCCGCCGGAGCGCGGGTGGGGCTGGAACGACGGCCCGCCCCCGCACCACGCGCCGCCCGGCTGGTATGGCCCGCCGCCCCCCGGCGGATGGGATGGCCCGCCGCCTCCCGGCGGGTGGAACCGCCCCTGGGACGGCCCGCCGCGCGACGTGGTCTACGCCCGATCCGACTTCGGCCCGTTCGAGTACAACACCTTCACCGTCTTCCCGGTCTTCAACTGGTACTACGGCGGTTGGGGTTACTGGTTCTTCGGCGTCTGGGTTCCGCT
Organism: Mycobacterium sp. E796; assembly: GCF_001672815.1. Classification (GTDB taxonomy): domain Bacteria; phylum Actinomycetota; class Actinomycetes; order Mycobacteriales; family Mycobacteriaceae; genus Mycobacterium. The sequence continues at coordinate 1,755 of NZ_LZKK01000148.1, forward strand.
GTACTGAGCGCCCTCGCAGCCCTTGGGCCTTGAGGCCGCCCCGGTTCGCGCCGGGGCGGCCTCTTCAGTTGCTGACCTTTCCCCGTGACTCGTGTAGGCGTAGAGCATGCACACGACGGACACCCAATTCGTCAGGGTCGGTCGCGATGGCGGCTCGGTCACCATCGAGTTGATCAACTCCAAGCCGCTGAACATCATCGGCACCGGCGCCATCGAGGCGCTGACCGAGGCGTTCGGCGCCGTCAGCCAGGACGGCGACGTGCGGGTCGTCGTGTTGCGCGGAGCCGGTGAGAAGGCCTTCATCGGCGGTGCCGACATCAACGAGATGGCCACCCTCGACCGGTCCAGCGCCGAAGTGTTCATCCGCCGGCTCGCGGCGCTGTGCGAGGCCATCCGCGACTGCCCCGTCCCGGTCATCGCCCGGCTCGCGGGCTGGTGCCTCGGTGGCGGATTGGAGGTCGCGGCATCATGCGATCTGCGGATCGCGGAGTCGGGTGCCAAATTCGGGATGCCGGAGGTGGCGGTCGGCATCCCGTCGGTCATCCATGCGGCGTTGATCCCAAGGCTGATCGGGGCCTCGCACGCGACCTGGCTGCTGCTCACGGGTGAAACGATCGACGCCGACACGGCCGCCGCCTGGGGCCTGGTGCACGAGGTCGTCGCGGCCGACGCCCTCGACGCCCGCATCGCCGAGCTCGGCGCCAAGCTGAGCGGGTTCGGCCCGCAGGCGGTCCGGCAACAAAAGCGCCTCCTCAACAGCTGGTTCGACATGACGGTTCAGAGGGCCGTCGAGGACAGCGTCGAGCAGTTCGGTCTCGCGTTCCTGACCGGCGAGCCGCAACAGCACATGCGGGCGTTCCTCGCGCGCAAGGACGATCGGCGGTAAGCCTTCCGCGTGCCGGCGATTGGTCGAAACCGGCCACGCCTTCGCCCTTCGCGCTCCATGATGGCTAGTACTCAAAACCAAACCGGGGGTTTAGGCGAATGTCATCTGTGCTCGTTGTGCCGGAAATATTGGAGACGGCCGCGGCCGATGTGGCGCGCATCGGTTCGGACGTGACCGCCGGCAATCTGGCCGCGGCCTTTCCGACGACCCAGCTGGCGGCGGCGGGCGGCGACGAGGTATCGGCGGCCATCGCGGCGCTGTTTGGCGCGCACGCGCAGGACTACCAAGCGGCGGCGGCGCGGGCGACGACGTACTACGAGCAGTTCGTGCGCAACCTGAGCGCCGCGGCGGCGTCGTACACGGCCACCGAGGCGGTCAATGCCGCCAGCCTTTCCAGCGAGCTGCAGACGTTCCTCAACGCTCCGCTCAGCACGATCACCGGGGCCTGGGCCAACAGCCCGTTCGGAAGCGCCATCGACCAGGCGCTGTTCGGCACGGGCGGCAACCAGCAGTCGATCGTCATCGACTTCGTGCGGCACGGGCAGTCAGTTGGCAACGCCGCCAACCTGATTGACACGGCCGTGCCCGGATTGCCCCTCACGCCGCTGGGCGTCCAACAGGCGACGGCCATCGGCACCGCGCTCGGGCCGCAGGCTAACTTCGCGGGAGTTTTCGAGTCGCAGCTGACCAGGGTCCAGCAGACCGCGTTCTTCGCCGGCATGAACAACGTGCCAATATTGGCGGGGCTCAACGAGATCAGCGCCGGCGTCTTCGACGGCGCACCGGACATCAGCCCCCAGGGCCTTCTGTATTTGGTTGCGCCGCTGGCGTGGACCCTCGGATTCCCCATCGTGCCGATGCTCGGCCCTGGCTCGGCCCACATCAACGGGATCGTTTTCGACCAGGGGTTCACCAACGCGATGCAGACGATGTATGGCACCGCGATGATGCACCCCGTCGTGAACCCCGCGAACGGTCAAATCACCGACGTCGCGTTCTCCAGCGAGTTCGCGATCGAGGTCGGCACGCTGATGAACGTCAACAATCCCAATCCCTTGCTGATGCTCACCCACCCGCTGCCCAACACCGGCGTGGTCGTGGTGCAGGGCAGTCCCCAGGGCGGTTGGTCGCTGGTCAGTTGGGACGGCGTGCCGGTGGGGCCGGCAACCTTACCGACCAAGCTGTTCGTCGATGTGCGCGACCTGATCACGGCGCCGCAATTCGCGGCGTGGAACAGCTTGACGGCCCTCGGCACCGGCGATCCGGCGACGATCGTGGGCGCGGTGCAAAACGGCGTCGACGAGGTCGCCGCGGCGACGGTCCACTTCCCGGTCGCGGTGGGCCGCGACCTGGTCCACGCCGTGACCAACACCAGTGTCAGTGGGCTGACGAGCGAGCTGACCGGATTGCTCTAGCGACCGCGGCGGCGCAGCCAGACGGCGATGACGACGACGGCGGCCAGGACCGCCACAGCCACGGCGGCGCGGCGTGATCGCACCGCGTCCGTCTCGACGCCGTGGAAGGCCGAGGGCTCGTGGGAATCTTCGCTACTCGACCGCTCGAGGGGTTCGGGAACGCTGACCGGTGGGGCGGCTGACTCCGGCATGCCTGTGGGAGCGCCCGACTCCTGCACCGGTGCCGGCGCGGGGACCGGCGCCGTGGCCGCCTCGGGGGCCGGGGGCTCCCGCCGATCCCGCCCCCGGCGCCGTCGCGGTGCCCAGACCTCGTCGCCCAACTCGTCGGGAATCAGCCACATCAGCAGCGCGAGGTTGACCACCCCCAGAATCCCGTGCAGCAAGATGTCGCTGGCGTGGAAGCCCATCGGCGTCGGGACCCTGCGCGCCGTGGCGACACTGCTGAAGAACAACAACATCGTGTAGCCCACCGCGCTGACCGCGGTGACCGTCACCGCCGCGCGGCGATGCACGACGGCCGTAATGGCGACCAACCCGAGCGCCAGCAGCACGCCGCTGTGCGCCGGCGTCGACGTCAGGCCGAGAACGGGGGCGCCGGTGGGTCCTGCATGCGGATGCAGGGCAGCCGAGACCAACCCGACGACGCCGAATGCGCTCACCAGCACACCCTCGATCAGCAGGAACCAACGCCCGCTGTGGAAGCGCCCCGGGTCCATGGGGACCCTGCGCAAACCCGACGTCATGCCGGGAACGTGACCCGCGGTAACCGGCATCGCGTGACCTCCAGACCGAAAAAACGCTTGGGCACCGGCTACCCGCTACCGGCCGGACTACTCCAGGGGGCCTGCTCCTGGCATGGTTGCTCGCCCGGCTGGGTATCTATCCAGTCAGATCGGCGCACGTCCGGACTGTGTCGTTCATCGAGGAGGCACCATGTTGCACAGCGTTGTCCTTGCCGCGGCACAGCAACCCGAGGCCGCGGGCATCATCCTCAAGGGGATCAAAGGCATCTTCGTCGCGATCGGCAGCATCATCGCCGCCATCGTGTGCGCTTTGATCGCCGGCATGAAAGGTCGCAGCGCCCTCGGTTGGGGCCTGCTCGGGCTGTTCTTCTCGATCCTGACGCTGATCGTTGTCATCGTCATCCCGTCGAAGAAGTCGTGATTACCAACCCCACTCGTCGTCGTCCAGGACATCCACCGTGAGGTCGTTATCGGCGGCCCCTTGCGTCCCGTAGAGAAAGGTGATCAGGGTTCGGTCGTCGTCGAGGGGCTCGGTCGCGACGATGGTGGCGTGCCCGATCTTCATGCGGATCCTGTCACCGGGCTTCAACTCGTCAACACGCCTCAGCGTCACGCTGAACCATTAACGCCAATGTGACTGCTCATGCCAGATGTCGATGATTCGCCGGGCCGCCACCTCGGCGCAAGCCGGACACCCCGAGTGGAGCCCCCGTCAGGATTTAGGCGACGATCGATCGCCTACCAGGGCGGCCCGGCACGCATCCGCGGTTATCCGTGGGCGTCTCACCGTGGGCGCCGTCAAATGAACTAGCAGACGGTTAGCGTTGCTCAGCCGGTGCGGGCGGCGGTGGGCACGGCTTGCCGCCGCGTACTCCGATGACCTGTAATCCCGTGCTCGTGGTAACCGGTCCGACCGTCACGCCGCAAGGCCAGTTGGACTGGAGGCCGGGATCATTGGGGTCCGGATCCACATAGTCAGCTTGGGCTACCCCGGCGCTGAACGCCAGGGCGACTAGCGCCAGCCCCGCAGCGATGATTGGTGGTTTACGCATGTTCTTCACCTCTACCGGTGGGAAACGATGCCCGCGGAAGCCGCCATCATGACCGCCGAGGGCTGAGTAAGCGTGCGACGGGGCGGGCTTGCCGCGCGCCCCAAAACTCTTTACCCGCGTCCCCCCGCCAGTGAAACGGAACCAGACCGGCTCATCGATGATGCTGGGCACCTGACAGACTTTTCGACGTCAGTCAGTAGTGCTTCCGCAATAGAACGGCGCCGAGTTGGAGCCCTCTGTCAGGACTGAGCTGACGACCGCTCGCCCACGAAAGGCGATCCTTCCGCGGGCTTCCGCCGACATGACGACACGACCGCGCTGGCTCGCACCTCCGCCCTCTCGAGTCGGCTCGCAACTCCGACGGCATCACCCCGTCGTAGAATCTTCATGGCTCATCGAGCCGACCCCGGCCGCGTTAGCTCAGTTGGTAGAGCGTCGCTCTTGTAAAGCGGATGTCGAGAGTTCGAGTCTCTCACGCGGCTCCAACTCTGTCGGCACTGGCAGATAGCGTCGTCTTATGTCGGTGACCTGCCTCGGGTGCGGAGTCGTTTTCGACGGCCGTCGGCTAAAGGTGTTCTGCACCAATGCATGCCAACAGTCACACCGCCGACGCTTGCTGTTGGAGGCCTGGCTCGACACCGGAGTCTGTGGTCGCACGTCCTACCAGGGCCACTACGTCCGGGGCTACCTCTATGAGCAGCAGGGGGGTTGTTGTGCGATCTGCGGCATCGCGGACAAGTGGAACGGCGTGACCCTGGCGCTGATCGTCGACCACATCAACGGAGACGCAAGCAACGATCGTCGTGAGAATCTCCGGCTCATTTGTCCCAACTGTGACAGCCAGCTGCCGACGTACAAAGCAAGGAATCGCGGCAACGGTCGCTACTACCGGCGACTGCGGTACGCCGACGGCCGGTCCTATTGATGCTTACAAGGCGAGTGCTCTACCACTGAGCTAAGGAGGCCGGGTAAATCAGGGTGTCAGCCTAACGGGTCACTCATCGCTTTCGATGATGCGCGTCGAGCGCACCGGCCGCGACGGCGAGCGGCGCGGCATGCGGCGGCCCGGCAGCGGGATCCGGTCGGCGATGTTGCTCAACGGGTTGACCACCATGGTCAGGCCGACGACGGCGTCCTGCAGGGTGGCGATCGCCGGCTGAAGCGCCTCCATCCCCGGGGTCAGCCGGGCGAGGGTGTCGGCGACGTCGGCGAGCTGTTCCAGCGGACCGTTCCTGGCGGTGAGCTTGTCGACGAGGCCGCCCTCGGCGAGCAGCCGGTCCGCGAGACCGTCCTCGGACAGCACCCGCTCGACCAACCCGTTTTCGTCGAGCAACTGATCGGCCAGCCCGCCAGGCTGCAGCGCGCGCTGCAGCGCGCCGCCCTCCGCGGTCAGCCGGTCGAGCACGCCGCCCTCCGAGGTAAGCATGTCGACCACGCCGCCGGGTCGCAGCAAGCGGTCCAGCGGGCCGTCGGGCGCCACGGCGCGTCCCAGCGGCGCGTCGTCGTCCAGCAGCCGGGCCAGCCGGTTGGCGCGCACGATCGCCTCGTCGATCCCGAACATCGAAGCCATTGCGTAGGTCCCAGAGTCCCCGGCGTCGCCCAGCGCACGCTTCGCCACCCCCACCGCCGCGGTAGCGACGTTCAAGCCCGCGTCGGCCGCGGCCAGCCCGACCCGCGCGGGGGCCGTCGCGAGCGACACGATTCCCTTGGCGAAGTTCATGCCTCCAGAGTCTATTCGCGCCACCCCTGCGCGAGCCCGGCCGTTCCAAGCTCATACGATGATTCTTTGCAGACTGTTAGCAGGCGACTGGCACCGATCTTTCAGGAATCACACAATAATTGGAAAGGCTTCTCCAGATAAGGGTTCGAGCGAAGGACAGAAGTGACCTCATGACAGCGCCCAGCCAAAGCGGATCCAAACCGGAAGCTCGCGTCCTCGTGATCGACGACGAGGCCAATATCGTCGAGCTGCTCTCCGTCAGCCTGAAGTTCCAGGGGTTCGAGGTGTACACGGCCACCAACGGCGCCCAGGCCCTGGATCGCGCCCGTGACGCCCGCCCCGACGCGGTCATCCTCGACGTGATGATGCCGGGCATGGACGGCTTCGGGGTGCTGCGGCGGCTGCGCGCGGACGGCATCGATGCCCCGGCGCTGTTCTTGACCGCCCGCGACTCCCTGCAGGACAAGATCGCGGGCCTGACGCTGGGCGGCGACGACTACGTGACAAAGCCGTTCAGCCTCGAGGAGGTCGTCGCCCGGCTGAGGGTCATTCTGCGCCGCGCCGGCAAGGGCGGCGCCGAACCACGCAACGCCCGCCTGAAGTTCGCGGACATCGAACTCGACGAGGAGACCCACGAGGTGTGGAAGGCCGGCGAACCGGTGTCGCTGTCGCCCACCGAGTTCACCCTGCTGCGCTACTTCGTGATCAACGCGGGCACCGTGCTGAGCAAGCCGAAGATCCTCGACCATGTCTGGCGCTACGACTTCGGCGGCGACGTGAACGTCGTCGAGTCCTACGTGTCGTATCTTCGTCGCAAGATCGACACGGGCGAGAAGCGGCTGCTGCACACCCTGCGGGGCGTGGGCTACGTGCTGCGGGAGCCGCGCTGAGCAGCGAGCGGTAGCGAGGAAGATGGGAATGCCCAACAACGTTCGACGCGGATTGCCGCTACGGGTGGGCTTGGTGGCGGCCACCCTGCTGCTGGTGGCCTGCGGTCTGGCGGTGTCCGGTCTGGCCGTCACCTCGATTCTGCGGCACAGCCTGATCAGCCGGATCGACCAGAACCTGCTCGACGCGTCGCGCAGCTGGGCGCAGGCGCCGCGGCGGGAGTCACCGCCCCCCTATGAAGGTCCCGATCCCGGGCGGCCGCCGTCGAAGTTCTACGTGCGCGGCATCGGCACCGACGGCACCCCGTTCACCGCGATCAACGACCGCAACGCCGAACCGGCGCTGCCGCCCAACAACGACGTGGGCCCCAATCCGACGACCCTGCCGTCGGTCAACGGCTCGGACATTCAATGGCGGGCGGTGTCGGTGCGCGGGCCGCACGGCCTGACAACGGTCGCGGTCGACCTGTCCGACGTGCAGCACACGCTGAGTTCGCTGGTCTGGTTGCAGATCGGCATCGGCGTGGCGGTGCTCGTCGTCGTCGGGATCGCCAGCTTCGCGGTGGTGCAGCGCAGCCTGCGGCCACTGATGGAGGTCGAACACACCGCCGCCGACATCGCCGCGGGCCAGCTGGATCGCCGCGTCCCGGAGCGCGATCCCAGGACCGAGGTGGGGCGACTTTCGTTGGCGCTCAACGGAATGCTCGCACAGATCCAGCAAGCGATGGCATCTTCGGAGTCGTCGGCCGAGAAGGCCCGCGGTTCCGAGGAACGGATGCGCCGGTTCATCACCGACGCCAGCCACGAGCTGCGCACCCCACTGACCACCATTCGCGGCTTCGCGGAACTGTATCGCCAGGGCGCCGCGCGTGACGTGTCGATGCTGTTGTCGCGCATCGAAAGCGAGGCCAGCCGGATGGGCCTGCTGGTGGACGACCTGCTCCTGCTGGCCCGGCTGGACGTGCAGCGACCGCTGGAACACAACCGCGTCGACCTGCTCGCGCTGGCCAGCGACGCCGTCCACGACGCGCAGGCGATCGACCCCAGGCGCGCCATCACCATGGAGGTCCTGGACGGGCCCGGAACCCCAGAGGTGCTCGGTGACGAGCCCCGGATTCGCCAGGTCCTCAGCAACCTTGTCGCCAACGCCCTGCAGCACACCCCGCCCAGCGCCGACGTCACCATCCGGGTCGGCACCGCCGGCAACGACGCGGTGCTCGAAGTGGCCGACAAGGGGCCGGGCATGAATCAGCAGGACGCGTCGCGGGTGTTTGAGCGGTTCTACCGCACCGACTCGTCGCGGGCGCGGGCCAGCGGCGGCACGGGCCTTGGGCTGTCCATCGTCGACTCGTTGGTGCGCGCGCACGGCGGCGACGTCACGGTGACGACCTCACCTGGCGAGGGATGCTGCTTCCGTGTCACGCTGCCCCGGGTCAGCGACGTCCCCGCGCCGGAGCCGGTTCACGCCAGCTGAGCCAGCGCCGCCTTGATCTTGGCCTGGGCAGCATCGAGGGACTCCGCTGACGGATTGCGGTCCACGTTGGCGAAACCGAAGTCCTTCAGGCTGCGGGTCGGGAAGACGTGGACGTGCAGATGGGGCACCTCCAGCCCGGCGATGATCAGGCCGGCACGCTCCACCCGGAACGCCTTGCACACGGCCCTGCCGATCAGCTGGCTCACCGCCATGACGCGGGCGAACACCGCGCCCTCGACGTCTTGCCACTGATCGATCTCGGCGCGAGGCACCACCAGTGTGTGGCCCTGCGTCATCGGCTCGATCGTCAGGAAAGCGACGATGTCGTCGTCCTCGTAGACGAAGCGGCCGGGAAGTTCACGGTTGATGATCTTGGTGAAGATCGACGCCATGGCCCCCAGCATAGGTTCGGCGTTCGACCGATGAGTTTGGCGGGTGTGGACGGTCAATCCTGCGACGGCAATCGACGCAGAGGAGTCCCGCCATGTCACAGGTGCGCGTGCACAATTTTTCGGTTTCGCTGGACGGGTTCGGCACGGGCATGGGACAAAGCGCGGACGCACCGTTCGGGCACGCCGGCGGTCGGTTGCACGAGTGGTTCTTCGCGACGCGCACCTTCCGCGCGATGCACGGCGAGTCGGGTGGGACGACGGGCATCGACGACGCCCTGGCCGGCGGATGGGAGCCTGGCATCGGCGCCGAAATCATGGGACGCAACAAGTTCGGCCCACAGCGTGGCCCATGGGACGGCGACGACTGGAAAGGCTGGTGGGGTGCCGATCCGCCGTTTCACACCCCGGTCTTCGTGCTTACCCACCATCCTCGGCCACCGATCGAGATGGACGGCGGCACCACCTTCCACTTCATCGACGCGGGTCCCGCGGAAGCCCTCGAGATTGCCCGAAAAGCGGCCGGAGGCCGCGACATTCGCCTCGGTGGCGGACCGTCGAGCATCCGGCAATTCCTCGCCGCCGACCTCGTCGACCGCATGCACGTCGCCGTGGTGCCCATCGTCTTGGGGCGCGGGGAACCGCTGTGGCGGGGACTGGAGGGCTTCGAGCAGCGGTTTGCGGTGGAGTCGGTGACCAGCCCGAGCGGCGTCACCCACCTGAGCTTCACGCGCCGATAGGCGTCGCGGGCGAGCCGGGCAACCGGCCAGACGGCGCGGTGGAGTCACACCCGCCACACGCGTCTCCGTCCGAGCGGGCACCCTTTGTGCCCGCCTCATAGAAGCCCTGTGTCAAGTAGCGGTTTCTGAGCGCTGGTTGAGCAGGGTTTGGAGGGCTTGGTGTT
>NZ_LZKK01000149.1 GCF_001672815.1 Mycobacterium sp. E796
CGGCGCCGTTCTTCGTCGCAGACGGAGCAGGACTCGATGTGGCGGCTGATGCGTTTGCGCATGAGCACGCTGAAGCGCCCGTCCCAGCCGGCCAGGATGGTGCCCAGCTCGGCGCATTTGTCGACGGTGTGCTGGGCACGCCGAGCCACGAGCAACGCGCCCAACGACGATTCGATGGTGGTGCGCAGCCGCGACACCATCTTGTTGGCGGTGCCGGGGCTGACCTCCAACGCGTTGGCCAGTTCGGGCCCGTCCAGGCCGTGGCGGTAGGCCAGCTCCAGCACCGCGCGGTCCCGGTCGACGAGCCCGCCGGCGGCCTCGGCGACGAGGGCAGCCAGCTCGTTGCGCGCGGCCAGGGTGTCGGGTCCGGCGTCGTGCGACGCGGCCTCGGGCAGCTCGTCGGAGACCTGTTCGCGGCGGCGGTCCCGGATGCAGCGCAGCGCCTCGTTGCGGGCGATGGCGTACAGCCAGGGCCGCAGCCGCTCGGGGTCGCGCAGCTTGGGCAGTTGGGTTGCGGCGGAGCAGAAGACGTCCTGTACGCAGTCGGCCGCGGTGTCGCGATCGCGGACCATGCCGATGCAGAAGTCGTGCAGCCGGTCGGCGTAACGGTCGTAGATCATGGCAAAGGCGCGTCGATCACCCGACGCCGCAGCGCGGGCCAGCTCCCCGTCGCTGACGATGTCAAAGTTGGATAGCGCGGTCGTCACATCGTTTCCCCAGCCGATGAGGCGTCGGTGCGCCTCGTGCGAGAACCGACGCTGCGAATAAGTGTGCGCGCACCGCGGTGAAATAGCACGAGAAATTCCAGTTCCGTGGTGGGCGCATGAGAGGTCAGGATCGACACCAGCCTCGCTCGGACCCGCGGCGTCACTTGCACACGCCCTGCACGAGGTGGTGCGGCGGCAGGCACAACACTGGCGGGGGGTGCGCGTTTGTCCGCGACACGCCGGCGTGTGACGGCATTCTGCGCACCCTCGCGGGATA
>NZ_LZKK01000150.1 GCF_001672815.1 Mycobacterium sp. E796
CTGTCGGCTGATTGGATGGAGAGCCGAGGGAGAACTTGAGGTGCCGCCGGACTGAGCCAATGCAGCCGGCCGCGATCCCCAACCACCTTGGCGCTCGCCCAAAACAGGTTCGACGACCACAGCGCGCAGTGCAGGCGGCCCGTGTGCCCGCCGGCGAACCGCAATTCGGCCGTCATAGCCCGGTCCACTTCGGGACCGCCCAGTTTCGCACGAGCCGAAACGACTTCCGGGGTCGAACCGCCGAACGTACGGAGCATGTCGACCGTATAGCTTCCGTCGGTCATCAGCGCGCCACCGGCAAGGGAGTAGTCGTAGATGTTGCTATTTGAACGCTTCGGCAGCATGACGCACACCGCTACCTCCACTCGCTGCAATCTACCCAGCTCCCCCGAAGCGATGATCTGCTCGACGCGCGATGTCAACGGATGGTAGCGGTACTGGAGCGCCTCCATGACGACACGATCTGATTTCGCGGCTAACTCGGCGATCTCGCGGGCCTCGGCGGCGTTGGCAGTGAACGGCTTTTCGCACAGCACGTGCTTGCCCGCATCAAGCGCAGCCCGGGTCCACCTGCCGTGCAAACCCGTCGGCGCCAAGATGTAGACCGCATCCACGTCCGGGTCGGCGATAAGCGCCGCATAGTTTTCGTGCACCCGAGCGATGCCGTGCTTGGC
>NZ_LZKK01000151.1 GCF_001672815.1 Mycobacterium sp. E796
TCGCCATCGCCGACACCACGTCGACCCCGCGGCGTTCCAGCGCGTCGCGCAGCAGCTCGTAGTGCTGCATCTCGGCGGCGGCCATGCTCGCCATCGAGATCCGTCCCCGCAGGTCTGGCGCCATCCGCGCCTCGTCGGTGAGCCGGTAGAACGCGGCGACCTCGCCGTAGGCCAGCACCGCGAACAACTCGTTGACGCCAGGGTGATCCGCCGACAGCCGGGAGGCGGGGGGATCGTCCACCTGATCGGCTTGCAGGTCGGCTCCGGAGGGCCCGGAAAGGGGCGGGGTCATGGCAACACTCTAGTCGGCGGGTTTAGCACCAAATGGGCGCCAGCTTTCGACCAGCTATCATGGACGGAGGTATTGGCTGAATTTTTACCGCCGCCAGTATCTGCGAAATGTGCGTGCACAGCTGGCCCAGGATCCTCGGGCCGCGACTCGGCGACGTATTCGTAGTCGGAACTCGTGCGCGCGTGACCGCGACAGAGAACACCGACACAACAGGCGAATAACGTCACCGAAAGGCTTTCATCCGCGTATGACCGCACCCACCAGCACAACTGAACTCACCTTTGCCAAACTCGGCGTCCGCGACGAAATCGTCCGCGCACTGTCGGAGAAGGGCATCGAGAGCCCGTTTGCCATCCAAGAACTGACCCTGCCGCTGGCCCTCGCCGGCGACGACGTGATCGGCCAGGCCCGCACCGGCATGGGCAAGACCCTCGCGTTCGGCGTGCCGCTGCTGCAGCGCATCACCGCCGGCGCCGGCGTCCGGCCACTCAACGGCACACCCCGCGCGCTGGTCGTCGTGCCCACCCGCGAGCTCTGCCTGCAGGTGACCGAGGACCTGGCGGCCGCCGCCAAATACCTGACCGCGGACGACGACCGCCGGCTCTCCGTGGTGTCGATCTACGGGGGACGCGCCTACGAGCCGCAAATCGAGGCGCTGCAGACCGGCGCCGACGTCGTGGTCGGCACCCCCGGCCGGCTGCTCGACCTGGCTCAGCAGGGCCACCTGCAGCTGGGCGGGCTGTCCATGTTGGTGCTCGACGAGGCCGACGAGATGCTCGACCTGGGCTTCCTGCCCGACATCGAGCGCATCCTGCGGCAAATCCCCGAAGACCGGCAGTCGATGCTCTTCTCGGCGACCATGCCGGGCCCGATCATCACGCTGGCCCGCACGTTCATGAACCAGCCCACCCACATCCGCGCGGAGGCGCCGCACTCGGCGGCCACGCACGACACCACCGAGCAGTTCGTCTACCGGGCCCACGCGCTGGACAAGGTGGAGCTGGTCAGCCGCGTGCTGCAGGCCGAGAGCCGCGGCGCGACGATGATCTTCACCCGGACCAAGCGCACCGCCCAGAAGGTCGCCGACGAACTGGCCGAGCGGGGCTTCAAGGTCGGCGCCGTCCACGGCGACCTAGGCCAGATCGCCCGGGAGAAGGCGCTCAAGGCATTCCGCACCGGTGACATCGACGTGCTCGTCGCCACCGACGTGGCCGCCCGCGGCATCGACATCGACGACGTCACCCACGTGATCAACTACCAGATCCCCGAGGACGAGCAGGCCTACGTGCACCGGATCGGCCGCACCGGGCGCGCCGGCAAGACCGGCGTCGCCGTCACCCTGGTGGACTGGGACGAGCTGCCCCGCTGGACGATGATCGACAAGGCGCTGGGCCTGGAAACCCCCGACCCCGCCGAGACCTACTCCAGCTCGCCGCACCTGTACGACGAGCTGGGCATCCCCACCGAGGCGGGCGGCACGGTGGGCTCGCCGCGCAAGTCACCGGTCAAGCGCCGCGACACCGAACGCGAGGGCCGCCCGGCTTCGGAGAAGGCGGAGAAGTCCGGCCGCCCGCGCTCCGGCGCCCGGCGACGGCGCACCCGTGGCGGCCAGCCCGTCACCGCGCACCCCGCCGCCACGAACGGCGAGGCCCCCGCGGAGACGCCGCCCGGCGCGCCCGCCGGTAACTCGGGCAGCAGCCGGCGTCGCCGCCGGCGCCGCAAGCCCGCCGATAACCCAAGCACCGCAGCCGCCGCAGCCAACTGAGGCCCGCGCCGCCGCATGGTCAAACCGGAGCGCCGCACGAAGGGCGACATGGTGGCCGCGGCGGCGATCGCGATCGTCGTCGCCCTGGTGGCGGCGCTGATCTGGTGGACCAGCGACGCACGGGCCACCGTCAGCCGCCCCGCCGCCACCCCGGCGCCGGCCCCGACGCCCGCCCGCGAAGTCCCGGCCACCCTGAAGCAGCTGTGGACCGCGCGAAGCCCCGGCACCACCGCGCCCGTCGTGGTCAGCGGCACGATCGCCACCGCCGGCGGCCGCCAGGTCGACGGGCGCGACCCGGGCACGGGTCAGTCCCGCTGGAGCTACGCGCGCGACACGGACCTGTGCGGGCTGTCCTGGGTCTACCACTACGCCGTCGCCGTCTATAAGGACGACCGCGGCTGCGGGCAGGTCAGCACGCTCGACGGCGCCACGGGCCGACGCGGCGCCGCGCGCAGCGGCTACGCCGACCCGAGCGTGCGCCTTTCCTCCGACGGCACCACCGTGTTGTCGACCGGCGACACCCGGCTCGAGCTGTGGCGCTCCGACATGGTCCGAATGCTGGCCTACGGCGAGACCGACGCCCGGGTGAAACCGTCGGCGCGCGGGCTGCACTCGGGGTGCCGGCTGATCTCGGCGGCGGCCAGCTCGTCGGCGGTGTCGGTGCTGGAGAGCTGCGCCCAGCAGGCCGACCTGCGGCTGGTCCTATTGCGCCCCGGCAAGGAAGACGACGAACCCCAGCAACACGTCGTGGCAGAGCCCGGGATCGGGGCGAATTCGGGCGCCCGGGTGCTGACCGTCTGGGAGAACAACACCGCGGTGTACCTGCCGTCCCCGCAGCCCAGGGTCGAGGTCGTCGACGACACCGGCACGACCGTGGCGAGCACGCTGCTGGCCAAGCCTCCGACGAAATCGGCGGCGGTGTCGCAGACGGGCAACCTGGTCACCTGGTGGACCGGCGATTCGCTCATGGTGTTCGAGGCGAGCAACCTGACCCTGCGCTACACGATCGCCGCGGGCGAGACGACCGCGCCGCTGGGCCCGGGCGTCATGATGGCCGGCCGGCTGCTGGTGCCGGTCACCGGGGCGATCGGCGTCTACGACCCGCTAACCGGCGCGAACGAGCGCTATATCCCGGTGAACCGGGCGCCCAGCGCCGCCGCGGTGGTTCCGGCCGCATCCGGGTCGCGGGTGTTCGAGCAGCGCGGCGACACCGTGGTGGCGCTGGGCTGAGCCCGGCCGTTGCGTGTGAATCCTGGGCGGCGACACGCCGAGCGGCGGCGCCGTCAGCTCACACGGAAAGCCGTCAGTTCACACTCAAGCTGTCAAATCTCGACGGCGAACGTCGGCAGCGGCTTGCCCGTCTTCCAGTGCTTGAGCAACGCCTTCGCCAACTCGGCGTAGGCCACCGCGCCCTTGTTCTTGCGCCCCGCCATCACCGACGACCCCGAGGCGCTCGCCTCGGCGAACCGCACCGTGCGCGGGATCGGCGGGGCGAGCACCGGCATTTCGTAGCGGTCGGCGACGTCGACCAACACGTCGCGGGTGTGGGTGGTACGGGAGTCGTACAGCGTCGGCAAGGCGCCCAGCAGTCGCAGATCCGGGTTGGTGATCTGCTGGACGTCGGCGACCGTGCGCAGGAATTGGCCGACGCCGCGGTGGGCGAGCGTCTCGCACTGCAGCGGCACGATGACCTCGTCGGCCGCCGTCAGCCCGTTGAGGGTAAGCACGCCCAGCGACGGCGGGCAGTCGACGATGACTACGTCGAACTGGTCGGCGAGCTTGGCCAGCGCGCGCTTGAGCGCGTATTCGCGGCCGGCCCGCATCAGCAGCATCGCCTCGGCGCCCGCGAGGTCAATGTTGGCCGGCAGCAGCGTCATCCCCTCCATCGTGGTCACCAGCGCGGCATTCGGCTCGACCTCACCGAGCAGGACCTCGTGCACCGACACCGGCAGCTTGTCAGGGTCCTGGCCGAGCGAGAAGGTCAGGCAACCCTGCGGATCCAGGTCCACGAGCAGCACCCGCTGGCCCTCGTCCGCCATCGCCGCCCCAATCGAGGCGACCGTGGTCGTCTTGGCGACCCCGCCCTTCTGGTTGGCCACCGCCAATACCCGGGTCTTGCTCACGAGCGCCCGCCCCTCCTTGTTGCCACGGTCACAGTGCCCATCCTGGCATGTTCGGTCGCCATGTGCTCTAAGCAACGGCCTGGGATGTCGTCCGGCAGAATCGGTCGGCATGGGCATCTACAACCACCGGCTGGTGCTGCTCCGCCACGGCGAGACCCCGTGGTCCAAATCCGGCCAGCACACGAGCCGCACCGACCTCGAGCTCACCGATCACGGCCGGGTCCAGGCCGAGCTGGCCGGCCGCGTTCTCAGCGAACTGAACCTCGCCGACCCGCTCGTGGTCAGCAGCCCCCGCATCCGCGCGCTCACCACCGCCAAGTTGGCGGGCCTCACCGTCGATGAGGTGTCCCCAATGCTCGCCGAGTGGGACTACGGCGACTACGAGGGGCTGACGACCCCGCAGATCCGGGAACTCGACCCCGACTGGCTGGTGTGGACGCACGGATGCCCAGGCGGCGAGAGCGTGGCGCAGGTCAGCGACCGCGCGGACAAGGCCGTGGAATTTGCGTTGGGGCACATGGGCACGCGTGACGTGGTGTTCGTCGGCCACAGCCACTTCTCCCGCTCGGTGATCACGCGCTGGGTGGAGCTGCCGCTCGTCGAGGGCAGCCGGTTCTGGATGCTCGCCGGGTCGATCGCCGTGTGCGGGTTCGAGCACGGCGTGCGACAGCTCATGGCGCTCGGGCTGACCGGCCAGCCACAGGCGATCGCACCCGGGTGAGCGCCGAACCGCCGTTCGCGCTGTGCGGGCCCCAGGGGACGCTGGTCGCCGACGGGGTGCGCGCCAGCTACAGCGACGCCGCTGCTGCCCAGGAGGCGCTGCGCTCCGGATCCGCCCCAATAGTGTTGGGCGCGTTGCCATTCGACATGAGCCGGCCCGCGGCCCTGCTGGTGCCGGGCGCCGTGCGCTCCACCGACGGACCGCCCGACTGGCCGGCGGGCCCGCTGCCGCCGGTGCGCGTCGCCGCCGCGGTGCCGCCGCCGGCCGACTACCGCGACCGGATCATGCGCGCCCGCGAGGAGCTGGCGGCAGAAGACAACCCGCTGCACAAGGTGGTGCTGGCCCGCGCCCTGCAACTGGTCGCCGACGCGCCGCTGGATGCCCGCGTGATCCTGCGCCGGCTGGTCGCCGCCGACCCGGCCGCCTACGGCTACCTCGTCGACCTGACCGCCGCCGGCGACGACTACACGGGCGTCGCCCTGGTGGGCGCGAGCCCCGAACTTTTGGTCGCGCGCACCGGCGATCGCGTGGTGTGCCAGCCGTTCGCCGGTTCGGCCCCGCGGGCCGCCGACCCCGAAGCCGACGCGGCCAACGGGGCCGCGCTCGCGGGCTCCGCCAAGGACCGTCACGAACATCGGCTGGTGATCGACACCATGCGGGCGGCGCTGGAACCGCTGTGCGACAAGCTCGTCATCGCCGCCGAACCCCGGCTGAGCCGCACCGCCGCGGTCTGGCACCTGTGCACCCCGATCAGCGGACGTCTGCGCGAGGAGTCAACCACCGCAATCGATCTGGCGCTGGCACTGCATCCCACCCCGGCGGTCGGCGGCGTTCCGACGAAGGCCGCGACCGAGCTCATCGCCGAGCTGGAGGGCGACCGCGGCTTCTACGCCGGCGCGGTGGGCTGGTGCGACGCGGCGGGCGACGGCTCCTGGGTGGTGTCGCTGCGCTGCGCGCAACTGTCGGCCGACCGCCGCACCGCGCTCGCGCGCGCCGGCGGGGGCATCGTCGCCGAATCCGATCCCGACGATGAAGTCGCCGAAACCACAACCAAATTCGCCACCATTTTGAACGCGCTGGGAGCCGGGCAATGACGGAAAACATCCGCCGCGCCATCCCGGCGGACGCCGGCGATATTACCGACATGATTCACGGGCTCGCCGAATTCGAACGTGCCCCCGAGCAATGCACCGTAACCGAAACGCAAATTTCGACAGCGCTTTTCGGCAATTCACCCGTCGCGCACGGGCACGTCGCCGAGGTCGACGGCGAGCTCGCCGCGATGGCGTTGTGGTTCGTGAGCTTCTCCACCTGGGACGGGGTGGCGGGCATCTACCTCGAAGACCTGTTCGTGCGGCCCGGTTTTCGCCGCCGCGGCCTGGCCCGCAAGCTCCTGTCGGCGCTGGCCCGCGAATGCCTCGACAACGGCTACACCCGGTTGTCGTGGGCGGTGCTGAACTGGAACGTCGACGCCATCGCGCTGTACGACGGCGTGGGCGCCGTGCCGCAGCGCGAGTGGACCACCTACCGGGTGTCCGGCCCGCCGTTGGCCGAGCTGGCGGGGCGGCCCTGATCACGGCCGGCGGCCCAGCGCACGGCCGCCGGAGTGAAGAGCAAGACCAACACGCTCAGCGCCACGACGCCCAGCGGAATGCCGAAGGCCGGGCGGTGCGAGCCGACAGCGAGGTACCACGCCACCGGAAGCAACAACAGTTGCGTGAAAACGCCCACCCCACGGCCCCAGCGCTTGCCGAGCACCAGCGCGCGCCCCGCGGCAAGCACCACGGCGCCGACGAGGAGGAACCACACCGCCGTGCCCAGCCCGTTGACCACGCGTTGGTCGGCCCCCGCGATCCCCCGCACCACCAGCACCGCCGCCACGAGCAGCGCCGCCACGCCCTGCACCGCGACGATCACACCCGCCGCGCGGACGGTCGACGGGGCGCGCGGGTTCACAGCGCCAGCGTAGTCAGGGCTGCTTGCCGCACAGCGCGGCCATAACGGCCCCGCCTAAGCTCGTGGATCATGCGCGCCGTGCTGATCGTGAATCCCACAGCCACGTCCACCACTGCAGCCGGTCGCGACCTTCTCGCGCACGCGCTCAAGAGCCGCCTGCAGCTGACCGTCGAACACACCAGCCACCGGGGTCACGGCACCGAACTCGCGCACAAGGCGGTCGAGGACGGGGTCGACCTGGTCGTCGTGCACGGCGGCGACGGCACGGTGAGCGGCGTGGTGAACGGCCTGCTGGGGCGCCCCGGCACCGCAGCCTCGGGGCACGTGCCCGCCCTCGCGGTGGTGCCCGGCGGGTCGGCGAACGTGCTGGCCCGCTCGCTGGGCATTTCGCCCGATCCGGTCGCCGCGACCAACCAGCTCATCCAGCTGCTCGACGACTACCGCCGTCACCAGACGTGGCGCCGCATCAGCCTGATCGACTGCGGCGAGCGGTGGGCCGTGGTCAACGCCGGGATGGGCGTCGACGCGGAGGTGGTGGCCGCGGTGGAAAGGCAGCGCAACAAGGGCGTCAAGGTCACCCCGTTGCGCTACTGGCGCGTGGCGATACCCGTCACCTTGGCTTTCCGTCGTCGCGAGCCGATCCTGACGGTGGAGCTGGCCGGCCGCGAACCCGTCACCGGCGTGCACTTCGCGTGGGTGTCCAACACCAGCCCGTGGACCTATAGCAACAGCCGCCCGCTGGTGACCAACCCCGGCTGCAGCTTCGAGTCGGGCCTCGGGGTGTTCGCGCTCACCGAGATGAAGGTGTTCCCCACGTTGCGGCTGGTCAGCCAGCTGTTGGGCAGCGGGCCGAAGGGCGAACCGAAACAGCTCATCCGCGACGACAACGCCACCTGCCTGCGGGTGACCTCGACCGGCGGCCCGGTGGCGAGCCAGTTCGACGGGGATTACCTCGGACTGCGCCAAACCATGACATTCAGGACGGTCCCGGATGCGCTGCCGGTGGTCGCACCGCCTCGAAAAAACCACCTCTGAGCTGCGAAAACCAGCCAATCGGACGAAAATCACAGGGGAAATCGCCCGGCAGTGTAGTACAACGGACTAAGGGCTCGAATAAGAAGTCTGTGAAGTGAGATAGCCCACGAGCTACGCACGACTATTGACATCTGTAGAGCCTGTGAAACGATCGAAAGGTTGCATGCAGGAATTCACGTAGGGGCGCGGACCCTTTTCTTGTGCACGCTTTAACAGCCGAAGAAAAAGACCGTGCGCCTTGCTGCGCACTCAGTGAGGAGTAACAACTTATGGATTGGCGCCACAAGGCGGTCTGTCGTGACGAGGACCCGGAGCTGTTCTTCCCGGTAGGGAACAGCGGCCCGGCGCTCGCGCAGATCGCTGACGCGAAACTGGTCTGCAATCGGTGCCAGGTGACCACGGAATGCCTGTCGTGGGCCCTGAACACCGGCCAGGACTCGGGCGTCTGGGGGGGCATGAGCGAAGATGAGCGGCGCGCACTCAAGCGTCGCAACGCCCGGACGAAGGCACGCAGCGGAGTCTGACGCAGTCTGCATACGGTGCGGCCCCGACATTGTCGGGGCCGCACCGTTGTGTAGGCGTCCGTCTATATCAACAACCTTGTCCGGCGCCCGATCGGCACCCGCAACACCACATCGGTGCCGCGGGCCGGGGCGTGCCGCATCCCCAGCGTGCCGTCCAGCTCCGCCGACACCAGGGTCCGCACGATCTGTAGGCCCAGGCTGTCGGAGTTGTCCAGGCTGAACCCGTCGGGCAGTCCGCGGCCGTCGTCGTGCACGACGACGTCGAGCCAGCGCGCCGAGCGCTCGGCGCGAATGGTGACGGATCCTTCCTGCGCGGCCGGGTCGAAGGCGTGCTCGATCGCGTTCTGGACGAGTTCGGTGATCACCATGATCAGGGCCGTCGCGCGGTCGGAGTCCAGCACGCCCAGGTCGCCGACACGGTTGATGCGGATGGGCCGGTCCACCGACGCGACGTCGTTCATGATCGGCAGGATCCGGTCGATGACCTCGTCGAGGTTCACCTGTTCGTCCACCGACATCGACAGCGCGTCGTGGACCAGGGCGATCGACGACACCCGGCGCACCGACTCGATGAGCGCCTCCCGCCCCTCGGCGTTGGCGGTCCGCCGGGCCTGCAGGCGCAGCAGCGCGGCCACCGTCTGCAGGTTGTTCTTCACCCGGTGGTGGATCTCGCGAATGGTGGCGTCCTTGGAGATCAGGGCCCGGTCGCGGCGCTTGACCTCGGTGATGTCGCGGATCAGAACGGCGGCACCGGCGCTGGCGCCGTGCACCACCAGCGGCAGCGTCCGCAGCAACACCGTGGCTCCCCCGGCGTCGATCTCCATCCGCATGCTCCGCCCGCCGGCGAGCAGGTCGAGCACGTGCTCGGCCAGCTCCTGCGCCTCGAACGGGTCGGAGATCAGCGGCCGCGTCACCTTGACCAGGTTGCGCCCCTCCAGCTCGGCCGTCAGCCCCATCCGGTGGTACGCCGACAGCGCGTTGGGGCTTGCATAGGCGACGACGCCGTCGACGTCGAGGCGGATGAAGCCGTCGCCGGCGCGGGGGGTCGAACGCGACATGACCACGTCGCCGACGTCGGGGAAGGTGCCCTCGGCGAGCATGTGCATGAGGTCCGTAGCGCACTCCTGGTAGGCGGTCTCCAGCTGGCCGGACGCGCGGACGGCGGCTTCCGCGGTTTGGTGCCGGGTCAGCACCGCGACCACGTTGCCGCCGTAGCGCACGGGGGACGCCTCGACGTGCGGGCCGGGCAGCTCCGCCGAATGTGGTTGGCCTGCAGGGTGTTCCTGCACGACGACGGCGCCGGTGTCGAAAGCCTCGGCGACGAGCGACAGCCGGTCGGCGGGGACGACGCTGCCCACCGCGTCGGTGAGCAGCACCGTGGGCGCGGTGTTCGGGCGGCACTGCGCCACGCACACCAGCACGCCGTCGTCGCGGCGAACCCACATCAGGTAGTCGGCGAACGACAGATCGGCCAGCAGCTGCCACTCCCCCACCACCGCGTGCAGGTGGTCGACCGCGTTGCCCGGCAGCATCGTGTGTTCGGCGAGCAGATCACCGAGCGTGGACATCCATCACCCCCGCGTCGATTCCCGGCGGCAGATACGAACGGCCCAAACGGCTAGCTGATGACGGCGATAAGGTCGCCCGCCTGAATGACGTCGCCCACCGACACGCTCACCTTGCTGACCGTGCCGTCGACTTCGGCCAGGACCGGGATCTCCATCTTCATCGACTCCAGCAGCACCACGGTGTCGCCCTTACCGATCGGATCACCCTCGCTGACGACGACCTCGAGCACGCTGGCCACGATCTCGGCGCGAACATCCTCCGCCATCTTCACCCCACTCATCCTGGCCATTGGCGCATGCCGACTGCTGGTCTATCAAGCTCATGTATATCGAACCACAGGACCGGTCGGGACCGCGGCACGCGGGGCGTGAGACAATGTGAGGCAAGCTAACGGGTGCGCGGCGCCCGACCAATCACGGAGGTTCGAAGAGATGGCCAAGCGTGGCCGAAAGAAGCGCGACCGCAAGTACAGCAAGGCCAACCACGGCAAGCGGCCCAACTCCTGACGGAGTAGCTATTCCACCCCACGGATGATGGTGGTCCGGCGGATTTCCAGCCGGAGGCGTTCCTTTAGGCCCTCGGGGGCTTTCTCGCCCGTGCACTTGGCCGCGATCAGCGCCTTGAGCCGCTCCTCGATGCCGTAATGCTGGAAGCATCCGGGGCACGCCTCGAGGTGCTGGCGCAGCCGCTCCTTCGCCTCGGGCGTGCATTCGCCGTCGAGCAGGGTCCATACCTCGGCGATCACTTCGGCGCAGCCCACTCCGTGGGAATGGCTGTCATCGGCGCGCGGCTCGGCGGGGCCGGCGAACTCGCTCATGACGGCACCTCCTCGTGCGCATGCTGGCCGCGGTTGAATCCGCGCTCCTTGGCCACGTCGGCCAGGAGACCGCGCAGCTGACGTCTGCCGCGGTGCAGCCGAGACATTACCGTCCCGATCGGCGTGTCCATGATCTCGGCGATTTCCTTGTACGGGAAACCCTCGACGTCGGCGTAGTAGACGGCCATCCGGAACTCCTCCGGCAACGCCTGCAGCGCCTCTTTGATCTCGTTGTCGGGCAGCGCCTCGAGCGCTTCGACCTCCGCCGAACGCAGGCCGGTCGAGGAATGCTCGGCATTGGACGCCAACTGCCAGTCGGTGATCTCCTCGGTCGGGTACTCGGCCGGCTGGCGCTGCCGCTTGCGGTAGCTGTTGATGTAGGTGTTGGTCAGGATCCGGTACAACCAGGCCTTGAGGTTGGTGCCGGCCCGGAACGAGCGGAAGCCCGCGTAGGCCTTCACCATCGTTTCCTGCAGCAGGTCCTCCGCGTCGGCGGGGTTGCGCGTCATGCGCAGCGCGCCGCCGTAGAGCTGGTCCAGCAGCGGAATCGCGTCGCGCTCGAACCGCGCCGTGAGTTCCTCGTCCGTCTCCTGCGGCGGTGCCGGTTCGGCAGCCCCCAGAGTCGCCTCGCCGTCGGTATCGGCCATCTTCAGTAACACGGTCCCTTCTGCAGCGATGTCGCCGGCCGGCACCGAGAACGCCGCCGAGCTCGCAAGCGACCGGGTCAACTGCTCGTCCCACTGGGCAGCGCCCACTAGGCACGTCGCGGTTGGCACCAGACTGCTCCTCCCAATCTAAAGGCTGCCCCCGACAGTGTCCGCCCGGGCTGCGCATCTGCATCAGAAACCGACTGTTTTAACAGCATGGAGCAGCCGGCTATTTCCCGGGCGGAATCGGGCCGGTTCCCCCGTGGCGTTAATGTGACGCCATGTCCCTGAACGGCAAGACCATGTTCATCTCCGGCGCCAGTCGCGGAATCGGCCTGGCGATCGCCAAACGGGCCGCGCAGGACGGCGCCAACGTCGCGCTGATCGCCAAGACCGCCGAGCCGCACCCCAAGCTTCCGGGCACGGTATATACCGCCGCCAAGGAGCTCGAGGACGCGGGCGGGCAGGCCCTGCCGATCGTCGGGGACGTCCGCGACCCGGAATCGGTCGAGGCGGCGGTGGCCAAGACCGTCGAGCAGTTCGGCGGCATCGACATCTGTGTGAACAACGCGTCGGCGATCAACCTGGGCTCGATCACCGAGGTCCCGATGAAGCGGTTCGACCTGATGAACGGCATCCAGGTGCGCGGCACGTACGCCGTCTCGCAGGCCTGCCTGGCGCACATGAAGGGCCGGGAGAACCCGCACATCCTGACGCTGTCGCCGCCGGTGCTGCTCGGCAAGGAGTGGTTGAAGCCGACCGCCTACATGATGGCCAAGTTCGGTATGACGCTGTGCGCGCTGGGGATCGCCGAGGAGATGCGCGACGAGGGCATCGCTTCGAACACGCTGTGGCCGCGCACGCTGGTGGCCACGGCCGCAGTGCAGAACCTGCTCGGCGGCGACGAGGCGATGGGCCGGGCGCGCAAGCCCGAGGTGTACTCCGACGCGGCCTACGTCATCCTCAACAAGCCCGCCCGCGAGTACACCGGCAACATGCTGCTGTGCGAGGACGTGCTGGTGGAATCCGGCGTCAAGGATCTGTCGGTGTACGACTGCATTCCCGGCTCCAAGCTCGGCGTCGACTTCTGGGTCGACGGCGTCAACCCGCCGGGGTACACCGGGCCTTAAGGAACCCAAAATGGCCGCCGCCGCCACACCGGGCATCGCGGCGCTCGTCAAAGCCGGTGTGCCGCACGAGATCATCAAATTCGACCACGATCCGCGGGAATCGTCGTTCGGCGTCGAGGCGGTCCACGCGCTGGGCCGCGCCGGCGTGGTGCCGGAACAGATTTACAAGACGCTGATCGTCGCCGTGCCGAATGGGCTGGCCGTCGCGATGGTTCCCGCGGCGTCCAGATTGTCGCTCAAGGCCGCGGCCGCGGCGCTGGGAGTAGCCAGGGCCGAGATGGCCGAACCGGGTGCCGCCCAACGGGCCACGGGCTACGTGGTCGGCGCGGTATCACCGTTCGGGCAACGCAAGCGCCTGCCCACGGTCGTCGACGCCGGCGCGCTCGGCTTCGACCGGGTGTACTGCAGCGCCGGTCGTCGCGGCTGGGACGTCGCGGTGGCACCTCAGGACCTGATCCGGCTGACTGGCGCGGTCACCGCGGACATCCAGGCCTAGGCGCGTTCCGGCTCCGCGAGCCTAACCGCACTGCGAAAATCCGCGCCAATTTTCGCAGCCAGGTTAGGCTCGCGCGCCAAAGGTGTTGCAGCCTAGGGCCGGTCGCCCGCCTCGCTGAGGAATCCCTCGATGACGGGGGCGAGTTCGGTCGCGTTGTGCACGATGTCGATATGACCGCCCGAATGCAGGTACAGAATGGAATGGGGCAGCAGCCGGTGCAGGATGTGGGCGTTGACCACCGGGATTATCGGGTCGTCGGTGCCCGAGACGATCAGCGTCTCCTGCCGCACGGCGGGTAGCGCGAACAGGCTCGTCCAAATCGACCCGGCGAGCAGTTGGTGCAGGTAGCCCATCTTCGATCCGGCGTGCAACTGCCGCACGAACAGGCGCGCCACGTCTTCACCGTGGGCGCGCACGGTACCGCCGTAGAGGTCACCGGCGATCGAAGCGGCGTAGTCGGGATCCGAAAACCTGCGCGGGGTAATCATTTTGGACAGCACCGATAAGCGAGCGGGCACCATGAGCACGCCGGTGCCGGTCGCCACCAACACCATGCGACGGCAACGACGCGGGTTCTGGAAGGCGAACTGCTGCGCCAGGGCACCGCCCCAGGACAGCCCGAAGATGTCGACCACGCTGATGCCGAGTTGGGACAGCACCCGGCCCAAAACCCAGGCGAGGTAGGGAATCCCATACGGCAGCGGCGAGGTCGGCGATCCCCCGGTGCCCGGCACGTCGAACCTGATCACGGTCATCGGCAGCTGTTCGACCAGCGGATCGAGCACCTCGAGGCTGGCGCCAATGCCGTTGCACAGCACCAGTGGCACGCCCGTTCCCTCGCGCACGTTCACCCGGATCCGCTGACCGCCCGCGCTGACATAGCGCTCCTCGCCGATCGTGCTCGGCGTTACCACGCGCAGGCGCCTCCGCGGCGCGCCACGCTTGCTCACTTCTCCATCACATAACCGCCCGGGGCCGGGCCGAGCGGCGGAAGGCCTTCTGCCCCAAGCGCTGTCGGGGCGTCGACCTGCGGGCCGCTGCGCTCGGCGAGCCAACCGGCGTAGTCTGGCCACCAGGAGTCACTGGACTTCTGCGACGACTCCAGCCACTGTTGCGGGTCTTCGGCCTCGACGGGACCGGCTCGAAACGACGCCTTGGGGTTGCCCGGCGGGTTGACCAACGCGGCGATGTGGCCGCTGGTCGACAGCACATAGCGGTTGTCCTTGCTGCCCAGCAACCGCGCGCTCCGATAGGTGGCCTGCCACGGGCAGATGTGGTCGGCGATGCCCCCGACGACGTACGCGTCCGCGGTGATTTTCCCGAGGTCGACCGGGCTGCCCAGCATGGTGAGCGCGCCCGGGGTGACCAGGTCGTTGCGCTGCGCCATCAGGATCATGTCGCGGTGCAACGCGGCGGTCATCCGGGTGGTGTCGGCGTTCCAGAACAAGACGTCGAACGCCGCCGGCTTGCGGCCCTGCACATAGTTGTTCACCCAGTAGCGCCAGACCAGGTCGGTGGGCCGCAGCCAGGCGAACATCTCCGCCATGTCGCGCCCGTCCAGGTAGCCCTTCCGGCGCGAGACCCGGATCGCCGCCTGGGCCGCGCGGTCGCTCATCATGGCGGCCGCGAAACCGGCCCGGGTCTCGTCGAGCACGGTGACCGACAGGTTGAGCCCCGCGATCCGGTCGCCCTGTCCGATGTCGGCGAGGTGGGCCGCCGTCATCGCCGCCAGGATGCCACCCGAACAGGTGGCCAGCAGGTGGGTGCTGTCGGTCCCGGCGATCTTCTGCACCGCATCCATCGCCTCGACGATCGCGGCGCCGTACGCATCGAAGCCCCAATCCCGGTGCCGCTTTTGCGGATTGCGCCACGAAATCGCGAAGACCTGTTGGCCTTGCTGGACGAAGTACTCGATCATGCTGCGCCCGGGGGCGATGTCCATGATGTAGAACTTGTTGATCACCGGCGGCACCATCAGCAACGGGATCTCGTTGACCTTCGGCGTTTGCGGCGCGTATTGGATCAGCTCGAACATCGACGTCCGCAGCACGACCGCCCCCTTCGTGACGGCCACCGTCTCGCCCACCACGAATGCGTCGGGCTCGACCATCGCGGGCACCCTGGGCTTCGAAAGCATGTCCCGTGCAAAGGTTTTCAGCCCGCGGACCGCGCTGAGCCCGCCGGTGTCGATCATCGCCTTCCAGCCCAGCGGGCTGATCAGCGGGTTGTTGCTCGGGGCCAGGCCCTCGACGAGGTTGTCGATGACGAACCGCATTCTCTCGTTGTCCCGCCAGTCCAGCTGGGCGTCGGCGAGCAGCCCCTCGGCGGCCTCGCTCGCCGCGAGGTAGGCCTGCATGATCCGGTGCAGGACGGGGTTGTCCTGCCAGGCGGGGTCGCTGAAGCGCTTGTCGGCCCGGGCCGGGACGCGCTCGGAATTGCCCGCCGTGATGGCGCCGAGCTCACGCGTGAGCGCGCCGACCCGGCCGGCGACCGCGCCGGGTTGCTTGGCGAGGTTGACACCGAAGCGGGTCCAGGTGTCGTCGGGCATCATCCGGCTGACGAACGGCTTGGTGGCGCTGGTCAGCAGCAGGTCGAGCGGGGCGGCAAGCTCGTCGGGTTTGGTCGTTTGAGCGGTCATGGCTATCGCGTGCTTTCGGTTGTCGGGGCGGTGATTTCGCGTTTGAGGAGCTTGCCGGTCGGCCCCTTGGGCAGCTCGTCCACGAGCCACACCAGGCGTGGGTACTTGTACGCGGCCACCCGGGCTTTGACGTAGTCGCGCAACTCTTCCGGCGTCGCCACCGCGCCCTGCTTGAGCGCGACCGCGGCCCCGACGTCCTCGCCGAGGGAATCGTGCGGGACGCCGATGACGGCGGCCTCGGCCACCGCCGGGTGTTCGTAGAGCACTTCCTCGATCTCGCGCGGATAGACGTTGTACCCGCCCCGGATGATCATGTCCTTGGTGCGGTCGACGATGTAGAAATAGCCGTCCTCGTCGACTCGCCCGACGTCGCCGGTGTTGAGCCAGCCGTCGGCGGTGACCGCGGCCCTGGTCGCGTCCGGGAGGTTCCAGTAGCCCTTCATCACGTTGTGGCCGCGGATCTGGATTTCGCCTGACTCCCCCCGCGGGACCTCGACGCCGTCCGGGCCGACCACCCGCATCTCGACGCCCTCGATCGGGGTGCCGATCGAGCCCGCCTTGCGGGGCCGGTCCGGATGATTGAACGCAGCCGCCGGGGAACTCTCGGAAAGCCCGTACCCCTCGAGAACCGTGCACCCGAAAGCCTTTTCGAAGTCGTTGAGGACCTGCACGGGCAGCGCCGCGCCACCCGAGACGCAGGTGCGCAGGCTCCTCGTCGCCCGGGGCGCCGCCTCGTCCGCCACGGCGAGCAACGCCGAATACATGGTCGGCACGCCTTCGAACACCGTGACGGCGTCCCGCTCGATCACCTCGAGGGCCTTCGCCGGGTGGAAACGCGGGATGAGCGTCAGCGTCGCACCGCTGAGGACAGAACCGTTGAGGGCGCACGTCAACCCGAAGACGTGGAACAACGGCAGGCAGCCCATCACCACGTCGTCGGGCCCGAGCTCGACCAGCGTCCGGACACTGACCTCGGCGTTGCGGCCAAGGTTGCCGTGGGTCAGCATGGCGCCCTTTGGTTTCCCCGTGGTCCCTGACGTGTGCAGGATGACGGCGACGTCATCGTCGTCGCGCGGCACCGGGGAGGTCTGCGCGGGTAGGTCGGCGGTCAGTTCCGCCAGCCCGGCGTCGTCGACGAGCCAGCACTGCGCCCCGGCCTCGGCCGCTCCCTCGGTCGCCTCCTGAGCGAAGGACGGCGTGGCGAACAACGCCTTGGCGGCGGTGTTGGACAGGTAGTAGGAGACCTCGCGGGCCTTGAGCAACGGGTTGATCGGGACCGCGACGGCGCCGCGGTACATGATCCCGAAGAACGCGACGGCGAACGCCGGCGTGTTGGGCAGCATCACGCCCACGCGGTCGCCCGGCTGAACTCCCGCGCGCTCGAGCAGCGTCGCGACCCGGGCCGCCGCGGCGTCGAATTCGGCGTAGCTCACCCGCAAGTCGTCGCAACGCAGCGCCACCCGTTGCGGGTGACGGTCTTTTGATGCGACGAGGTTGGCGCTCAACGCGGTCATGGGGTGCCTCCGGGACGTGCTTCCTGAGTGGTTCAATCGTGATCCGGGCGGCCCCGGGCGACAATGTTCACGGAGACAACGACCGTGCCGGTTGGCTGTGACCGGTCACATTCGCCACCGCCCGGGCATAAGGTTTGCGGTATGGCCGTGGCATCGAAAAGCCGCAGCGTCCGACCGGGCGCAACGGTGGACCCACACGTCGTCGAGCTCGGCAGGCTCATGCTGGCCCGCGCCCCGGCGCTGGGAACGGCGATGGCCGACCTGCTGTGCCACGAGATCGCGGCCTACCGCGACGGCAGCGTCGTCACCAAGGAACAAGTGGCCGAGAGCTGCGTCGCGAACGTGACGTTCATCTTCGACTCGCTCACCGGCGGCACCGACGTCGACGTGTCGCCCGCGGAGCGCACCGGCACCGAGAGGGCGCTCGCCGGTGTGCCGCTGGCCGCGGTGATGACCGCCTACCGTATCGGTTTTCGCTCGGTGTGGGAGGAGACCCTGTCCGTCGCCCGTGCCGCGGCGATACCGACCGACGCCATCCTCGATGCCACCGCCCGGATCTTCTTCGCGCAAGACACCTTCACCCAGGCGATGGCCACCGCCTACCGCCAGCAGCTCACCACGCAGATTCTCGAGCGCGAGGAAGAACGGTCGGCGTTGGTCGAAGCGCTGCTGGCTCACCGGATCACCGACAGCCAAAGCCTTTGGGAGGCAGCGGATTTGCTGCGACTACCCACGTCGGGACCCTACGTCGTCGTGGCGGCCGAGCTGCCCGCGATCGGGAAGCTGGGATTGCCGGCGATCGAAAACAAGCTGTCGGCACGCGACATCCGGTCGGCGTGGCGGCTGCTGCCCGACCTGCAGGTGGGCATCGTCCACCTTCGGGGCCCCGACCCGACGGACGGCCTGAACGCCCTCGTCGAGGTGCTCCGCCAGGCCGCGACCGCGCGGGTCGGCATCAGTCCGGCGTTTCAGGAGCTCGCCGACACCAGCGACGCGCTGCGACTGGCCCGGGTCGCGGTCACCGGCAAGCCCTCCGGTGAATCGCTGGTCTCCCTTTTCGACGACACCCCGCTCGCCGTCGCGGCGGTCAGCGCGCCCGAAGCGATGGCCAGGATCAAATCGATGGTGCTGTCGCGCGTGGACGAACTGCCCGACGAGGAACGCGCCATCCTGATCGACACGTTCCGGGCCTGGGTCGAGGCGGGCGGCTCGGCCAACGACACCGCTTCCAAGATCTTCTGCCACCCCAACACGGTGCGGCACCGGTTGCGCCGCATCGAGGAGCTGACGAGCCGATCCCTTTCGCGGCCAAGGGATCTCGCCGAGCTGTGCCTGGCCTTCGAGGTCGAGCGGCGACTGCCCTAGCCGGTCAACGCCTTCGCCCGGCTGCGGGTTTGGAACGCCGTGATGACGTCCATGATGCCGATGACTATCAGCCACCAGCCGGCCACCAGGGTCAGGACCGCCATCGAATCGATCGGCGAGATGATCAGCACGCCGCCGCCGATCACGAGGATCACACCGGAGAGCGCCTGCCAGCCGCGTCCGGGCATGTGATCAAAGGACAGCGCAGCGACGAGCAGGGTCATCCCCCGGAAAACCCAGCCAATGCCGATCCACAGCGCCAAGAGCCAGATCGCCTCGAATTTATCGCGGAAGCAGAAGAATCCCAGCACCAGCGACACGACGCCGGTGAGGAACGCCAGCACGCGCATTGCCGCGCCGGCGTGTGTGCCAAATGCAGCAAACATGTATCCGACTCCGGACACCACCAGGTAGATGCCGAACAGGACACCCGCCACCAGCAGTGTCTTGCCAGGCCAGACCAGCACGATGACGCCCAGCGCCACGGCGGCGACGCCGATGAGCAGGAGCAGCTGCCACGCACTGCGGGCAAGCTGCTGTAGTGGACCTTCAAACACGGTCTGATCGGTATTCGTCATGTCAATATGATTCGCCCTCGTCTGCGTAAAGAAAATGTCTTTGGCGACACAATTCGGTATCGCACAATGGCGGGGCCAATATCTCGCAGCGCTCTGTGATAACGGATCGTCCGCGGCGCCCGATTGTCGACGGAAGACAACAATGCGTCGCAAGTTCGTTGCTCCGCGACATCCCTGCGGCGGCGCGGCGCCGTAAGTTCTGCCGCGAATCAGACCGCAAACATCTTCGATTCCGCTCAGCGGGGAAGCGCAGGCACATCATGTTCGAATCGATGCTGGTGATCGCGAGCTACCTGACGGGCGTCCTTGTCCCCGTGCTCATTCCGGTGGCCGTCCACGCCGTCCATTTCTGCCGCGACCTGCGACCGACCTACCGGCCGTTCCCGGCGGTCTCGACGGTTGGCCTCCCGCGGCTCGCGGTGACTCGTCGCGCCGCCGCTCCCGCCATGGGCTGACGATCCTCAGGGTCGGCGCAGCACCGCGCTTCCATACCAGTGGCAGGCGAGCAGCGCCACCTCCACGTCGAGCCGGTCGGCGCCGATCTCCCGTCCGCGCCGGGCGACGGCACGTCCCACCCGGTATTTGACCGAATTGAAGTGCATGTTCAATGCCTCGGCGGCCAACTTGTAACTGGAACCGCAACCGAGGAAGACACGCAGCGTCTCGCGCAGTCGCGCGTCGTTGTCGTTGTCGCTCGCGAGGTCACCGAGCACGGTGGCCACCCAGCCCCGTGTTCGGTCGATGTCGCCACCCAGCCCCGCCACGACCGATAGCCCCGGATCGGTGGCGGCGACCACCTTCGGAGCCGAACCGTCCGACCGCCGCCCGGCCGCCGCGACGCCGCGGGCCTCCATCGCGTCCCGGTGAGAACGGCGAAAACCATCGACACCGGCTCCCATCGACCCGATCGCCACGTTCGGCGAGTCCGGACGGCTCAGCGCAAACCCTCGGATTTTCGCGACCACATCGGCGGCGTCGATCGGCGCGGCGCGGTAGGGCAACCACCCCCATGCGCAGCTTTGGTCGGCGGCAACGAGCAGCGGCCCGGCGTCGACGGCGACGGCTTCGCCCAGGTCGCGCAGGAATCGCTGCAGCCTGGCCAGTTCGTCACCCGCGCCGTCCGGCTCCGGGTACCACATGACGAGCCCCAGGTGGTACCAGCGCAGCGGATAGCGGATCGCCGTGGTGGCGGCGTCGGCATCGACGGCCTTGCTGGCTGCCAGAACCTCACGCACCCGCAGCCCGCGCAGACTGTTCTGGTTCTCCAGCCACCGCTCGCGTTCGCCCTCGTAGACGGCGACGACCTGTTGCGACATCCAGTCGATGTAGGAGAACATCGACGCACTCATCGCCTCGATGACCGCAACCCGCAACCCGTCCGGGATATCGACCTCGCGCAGCTCGGCGAAGATCAGCTCGTTCATCCGGCGCTGGCCGAGCCGGTAGGCGCGCACCAGCGCGTTGACGGGCACCCCGTGCTGCGCCAACCGGCGGGCATACTCCAGCGCCGCGGTGGGCGCTTCGACGCGCTCGACCGCGATGTCGTAGCGCAACGCGCGCAACATCGTGTCGACGTTTCCCTCGATGCTCGCACCGAGCAACTCCATGATCCGTGGTTCCCGCGGCAGGTCCGGGATCTGGTTCTCCAGGGCTCGATGGATCTCCGCGGTAGCGTCGGCCAACCGCCCGTGCAATCGGCCGGCGACCTCGGCGACACAGCCCCTCACCCCGACGACGTCGGCGTCAGGGGCGTCGACGTGCGATTTCTTCACCTCAATGACGTTAGACGCGACGTTGTCTTCTGGCGATAACTCCGGCGAGCGGTTTTGTCGATCGCGGACTGTGTCACGCGGCACACGGAACCTAGCGTTGCGGCCACGCTTACTCCCGACGCCGAAGGAGCGAAGGAAATGGGATTCACCAAGCCGGTTCTCCCAGCGGTCGACCCGGATAGCTTCCTCGGGAAGCCCCTGATGGAGCGAATGCGGATCCTCGTCCTCGATTGGGGCGAAAAGGGCTTCGGCTCACCGAGGATGGTGCACACCATCTACCTCCTGAAGTTGGTCGTGTTCTTCGCGATCGGCGGCGTCACGGTCGCGACGGCGACCTCGGGGCTGCCCGCCTTCTGGCACGTCACCCAGTGGTGGAACCAACCGATCGTCTACCAGAAGGTGATCCTGTGGACCGTGCTGCTGGAAGCCATTGGCGTGGCCGGCTCATGGGGACCGCTGGCCGGCAAGGTCAAGCCGATGACCGGCGGCATCCTGTTCTGGGCCCGGCCCGGCACCATCCGGCTGCGCCCGTGGAAGTGGGTGCCGTTCACCGCCGGTGACCGGCGGACCTGGTTCGACGTCGCCGAGTACCTGGCGCTGCTGGGCAGCCTGGCCGTCGCGCTCCTGTCGCCCGGTGTGCACAGCGATTCGCTATCAAAGGCGTTGCCCCACAACACTTCCGGGCTGGTGAACCCCGCGCTGCTCGTCGCGCCGATCGCGCTGCTGGTGCTGATCGGGCTGCGCGACAAAACAGTCTTCCTCGGCGCCCGCGGCGAACAGTACCTGCCGGCGCTGTTCTTCTTCGCCGCATTGCCGTTCGTCGACATGATCATCGCGTGCAAGATGCTCATCGTGGTGGTGTGGATCGGCGCCGGGTTCTCGAAATTCGGCAAGCACTTCTCCAACGTCATCCCGCCGATGGTTTCCAACACGATCTTCGCCCCCAAATGGGTGCGACGGGCGCACTATCGCGACTTCGGGCGCGACATGCGGCCGTCGCGGCTGGCGGACTTCATGGCGCACGTGAACGGCACCACCGTCGAAATCGCCGCCCCGCTGGTGCTGTTCTTCTCGACGAACAGGTGGCTGACGCTGGCGGCGGCGATGTTGATGGTGGGATTCCACCTGTTCATCATCTCGACGTTCCCGCTCGCGGTGCCGCTGGAATGGAACGTCGTGTTCGCGTACACCACGATCTTCCTGTTCCTCGGCTTCCCGAACTGGAACGGTTACGCCCCGTGGAACATGACGCCACCGTGGCTGGCCGCCGTCATCGCCGCCGCCCTGCTCGTCTACCCGGTGCTGGGCAACATCCGGCCCGACAAGGTTTCCTTCCTGCCGTCGCTGCGTCAGTACGCGGGCAACTGGGCGTCGGCGCTGTGGACCTTCACACCGGGCGCCGAGCAGAAACTGAATCGCGTCACCCGCACCGCGTCCAACCAGATCGACCAGTTCATCGCGGCCGGCTACGAGCCGAAGTGGGCGGAGATCACCCTGCAGAAGGCGGCCGCGTGGCGCTGCATGCACAGCCAGGGGCGCGGCCTGTACTCGCTGCTGTTGAGGCGCCTGCCCGACGTCGACACCCGCGCCGTGCGCGAGGGTGAGTTCGTGTGCAATTCCCTGATCGGCTTTAACTTTGGCGACGGTCACCTGCACAATGAAGACTTGATCAGCGCCGTGCAGAGCCAAGCCGCGTTCGAACCGGGCGAGTGTGTCATCGCCTGGGTCGAGTCGGAGGCATTCGGCAGCGGTGTGCAGCACTACAAGCTGATCGACGCGGCGCTCGGCGTCGTCGAGCGCGGCACGTGGAAGGTGGCCGACGCGGTCGCCGAGCAACCCTGGCTGCCCAACGGCCCCATCCCCACCCAGGTCGAATGGTCGCTTCGCGACGAGATCGAATGCTCGCCGCGCGGCACGGTGCGGGACAAGGCGGGCGCGCCGGCATGACAACCGCAGCGGTGGTGGGGGGCGGGCCGAACGGGCTCGCCGCCGCCATCTGCCTGGCCGCCGAGGGCGTACAAGTCACCGTGCTCGAGGCCGCCGACGAGGTGGGCGGCGGTGCCCGCAGCAGCGAGGCGATCTTGCCGGGCCTGCTGCACGACCACTGCTCGGCGATTCACCCGATGGCCGTCGGCTCGCCGTTCCTGAGCCGTTTCGAGTTGGAGCGGTACGGCCTGACATGGCGATGGCCCGCAATCGATTGCGTGCATCCCCTCGATGGCGGCGGCGCCGGCGTCCTGCACCGCTCGGTGGGGCGGACCGCGGCCGGTCTCGGACGCGACGGATCGCGCTGGCGGCTCGCATTCGGCTACTCGGCGGCCCGGTTCGACGCCCTGAGCGAGGACATCATGCGGCCCCTGCTGCGGCCGCCTCATCATCCGTTGATGCTGGCACGGTTCGGCGCGCCCACCGTGCTTCCGGGGTCGACGTTTGCCCGCTTCTTCCGCACCGACGAGGGGCGGGCGTTGTTCGGAGGCGTCGCCGCCCATGCCTTCAGGCCGCTGCACTACCCGATGACCTCGGCCATCGGGATGGGCATCCTCGCCGCCGGTCACCGGTACGGGTGGGCGGTCGCCGAAGGGGGGTCCCAGGCGATCACCAACGCAATGGTGGCGCTGCTGACCGACCTGGGCGGCAAGATCGAGACCGGTGTCCGGGTCCAGGCGGCGTCGGAGCTGCCGCCGGCGGACGTCACGATGTTCGACCTCGCGCCGGAGGCGGTGGCGGGCATTTTGGGCGACCGGCTTCCGCGTCGAGTCTCCCGCGCCTTCACGAAGTTTCGCCGCGGCCCCGGCGCGTTCAAGGTCGACTTCGCCGTCGAGGGCGGCGTGCCGTGGGCGAACCCCGATGCGCGCCGCGCGGGCACCGTTCACCTGGCCGGCACCTACGCCGAACTGGCGGGGAGCGAGCGGGACATCCATGCCGGGCGCATGCCGGAGCGGCCGTTTGTGTTGGTGGGCCAGCAGTACCTGGCGGATCCGCAACGCTCGGTGGGCAATACGCATCCGGTGTGGAGCTACGCCCACGTACCCAACGGCTATGCCGGCGACGCGACAGAGGCGATCATCGCCCAGATCGAGCGGTTCGCCCCCGGCTTCCGGGAGCGCATCGTCGGCCAGGCGGTGCGCTCGACGACGCAGATGGCGTCCTACAACGCAAACTATGCCGGCGGCGACATCATGACCGGCTCCAAGGACATTCGCCAGTTGACGTTCGGGCCACGAATAACGTTGTCTCCCTACACTATTGGCGTCCCAGGCATGTACATCTGCTCGGCGGCGACGCCACCGGGGCCCGGTGCGCATGGAATGTGCGGCGCCAACGCCGCTGCGCAGGCCCTCGGCTACCTGCGCACCGTCGCCTGATCGCCGCCCCGCCGGGCGAGCTGTCGCCGGCCGACAAAAACGGCGGCATTCTTCGTCGACTCACGACGATGGATTCAACCGGCCGAGACCTTAACGTCGTCACGACGTTTCATTCCTCTCCCAACGAAGGGACCTCGCCATGGCATCGCCCGGCAATTCGGATTTCGAGCTGTTCAAGCTTCCCGACGAGCACCACGAGCTGCGCGTCGCGTTGAGGGACATCTGCGAGGCCGAGATCGCGCCGTACGCGGCCGACGTCGACGAGCACGCGCGTTTCCCGGAGGAGGCGCTCAAAGTCCTCAACGACACCGGCTTTTCGGCGGTCCACGTCCCGGAGGCCTACGGTGGGCCGGTCGCCGACTCGGTCGCCACCTGCATCGTGATCGAAGAGGTTGCCCGCGTGTGCGTCTCGTCGTCGCTGATCCCCGGGGTCAACAAGCTCGGCACCATCGGCCTCATCCTGAACGGATCGGAGGAACTGAAGCGGCAGGTGCTGCCGACGCTGGCATCGGGTGACGCGATGGCGTCGTACGCGCTTTCCGAGCGGGAGGCCGGCAGCGACCCGGCGTCGATGCGCACCCGTGCGCGCGCCACCGGCGACGACTGGGTGCTCAACGGCACGAAATGCTGGATTACCAACGGCGGCAAGTCAACCTGGTACACCGTCATGGCGGTGACCGACCCGGACAAGGGCGCCAACGGGATCTCGGCGTTCGTCGTGCACAAGGACGATCCGGGCTTCACCGTCGGCCCTTCCGAACGAAAGATGGGCATCAAGGGCTCACCGACCACCGAACTCTATTTCGAGGACTGCCGCATCCCGGGCGACCGGATCATCGGCGAGCCCGGCACCGGCCTGAAGACCGCGTTCGCCAGCCTCGACCACACGCGCCCGACGATCGGCGCGCAGGCCGTCGGTATCGCCCAGGGCGCCCTGGATGCCGCCATCGCGTACACGAAGGAGCGCAAGCAGTTTCGCCGCGCGGTCAGCGACTTCCAGGGCGTGCAGTTCATGCTCGCGGACATGGCTATGCGGGTGGAAGCCGCGCGGCTCCTGGTCTACACGGCCGCCGCGCGGGCGGAACGCGGCGAAAAGGGTTTGGGATTCATCTCGTCGGCCGCCAAGTGCTTCGCATCCGACGTCGCCATGGAAGTCACGACCAACGCCGTGCAACTGTTCGGCGGCGCGGGCTACACCCGCGATTTCCCGGTCGAACGGATGATGCGCGACGCCAAAATCACCCAAATCTACGAGGGCACCAACCAGATTCAGCGCGTCGTGATGGCCCGCGCGTTGCTGGCGTGACGCTTCATCGAGCCCGGGTCTTGCGCAAGCGTAGTCGATTGACTACAGTTGCGCACGACGGTGCCACCTGAAGCAGCACAGGAGGATTCGATGGCTACGTTTGTCAATGCGGCCGCCAAGGCGGTCGCCGCGGGCATGCTGGCTTTCGGGGGTTTGATGACCGTTGGCGCCGGCGTCGGCCACGCCGACACCATCCAGACCGAGGGCAACTACCCGACCCGGGAGGCCTGTCAGGACGCGGGCCCGGGTGTGAAGGCGTCGACGCCGGGGAACTGGAACAACTTCTGGTGCGTCCCGGACCGTGTCGTCGCCGGCCAGTGGCGCCTGGTGCTCAGCAACTGAAAATTCACGTCAGTACGTGTAGAAGCCCTCGCCGGTCTTGACCCCGAGCTTGCCGGCATCGACGTAGGACTGCAGCAACTCGCGCACGTGCTTCGGTAGGTGCGGAAACTCTTGGGCGTAATGGTTTTCGATGTCGAGCACCACGTCGAGCCCCACCAGGTCCATCATCTGGAACGGCCCGGCAGGCACGCCCCAGTTGACCCGAAACATCCCGTCGACGTCCTCCGGCCGGGCCACGCCCTCGGCGACCACGGCGAGCGACTCGCGCTTGATGGCCGCCCAGATCCGGTTGAAGATGAAGCCGGTGGACTCCTTGCGCGCCTCGAAGGGGAAGACGCCGAACTCCGGCAGCACGGCCAGCAGCGTGTCGAGGAGCCCGCGGTCGGTCTGACCGTCGGACATCAGATCAACCGCGTTGACCTCCGGCGGCATGTAGAAGTGCACGTTGCACAACCGGGTTTTGTCGCGGACACCGGCGGCCATCAGGCGCGAGGGGAACGACGAGGAATTGGTCCCGAAAATCGTGTCGGGCGGCGCCGCTTGATCGATCTGGTCCCAGGTCGCGATCTTGATCTCGAGCTTCTCCGGGACGGATTCGATGACGAGCCAGGCGTCGGCCAGCGCCTCCTCGAGCGATCCCGCGCCGGCCGCGCTGCCCACTTCGCCGAAGCCCCGGTCGGCCACTACCTTCGGCAGCGTCTCGGTCACATATTGCACGGCGGCGGCGCGCTGTTCGGCGCGGGGCGCGAAGATCCGAACGGTTCCGCCGCGGCTGGCGAACATCACCGCGATGCGCCGGCCCAGCGTTCCGGCGCCGATCACCGCGACCGGGCGGTGCTGGATTTCCTCGAACGTGTACGTGTACGAACCACTCACACGAACACATTAAGCCGCGCCCGCACGCGAAGCTCCGTCGCCGAAACACAAACGATGCGCCGAGGATTGTCGCGCGAAGACAGCCGATTACTACAGCACGATCCCGGCGGCGTTGCCCAGGATGATCTGCTGGCCGCCGGGCGGCAGGTAGCCGCCGGTCGGCCCGTAGACGCCGTAAATCGGGTCGGCGGGGCCCGCCCCGGCGTAAATGTCGTTGATCCAGCCGGTGGCCAGGGTGTACACGGCCGCGGTGTTTCCGGGCGGGGAGAACCGGGTGATCAGCTGGGCGGCGAAGTCGACGAGGGGATGGCCGCCGATCATCGAATCGACGTGCGAGCCGTTGACCAGCTCGACCCCGACGAACTGCCCCGGATACAGGCTGATCAGTTGATTGGTGGTGGCGCCGAACGCGTTCCACGGCTGGGGCGGCGCGGCCACCACGTAGTCGGGGATGTGCAACGTCTGCAGGTTGGCCACCGCCGTCGCGAACGCCGAGGAATCCATGGCGACGCCGTCGAACATCACCACGCCGAGGAGGTGGTTGTTGGCGGTGTTCGTCCCGAGGTCGGCGATGTAATCGCCGGCGGCGATCGTGGCAAGGCCACCGCCGGCCGAGTGTCCGGTCAGGATGAAATTCACCGGCAGCGTGCCCTGGTAGCCGGCGTGGTTGGCGCTGATGTTCAGCGCCGTCTCGCTGCCGAGGAACAGCGAGGCGACGCCCTGCTGCAGCTGCGGGCCGCCCAACCAGGCGCCGAACGGCAACGGAAGCGACGGCACGGTGGGCACCACCACGATGCTGTCGGTCTGCTGGGCCAGCTGCATGGCCAGCGGGTCGTAGAACCACCCGATCGCCCCGAAGCCGTGCTGCAGATAGATGACGCCGTTGGCGTGCACCGAGCCGTCGGCCTGGGTCGGGAAGTACCAGTGCGCGGGGGCGGGCAAGCTCAGTTGACCGAGCGGAATCCCGAAGATCGAGGCTTCGCCAAGCGGAATTTGAAGGAAGGAGAACCCCGTCTTGACCCCGGTCACCCCGTTGGTGGTCGGCGCCGTGGTCACCGCCCCGCCGGTGGGGGTTGTGGCGAGCAGCGAACCGGTTTGACCGGCACCGGTGGTATTACCGAACAGCGGGTGCCCGAGCAGCCGTTCGATGGGCGCCAGCACTCCCAGGCTCTCGACCTGTTGCTCCACCGCGTGCAGAGGCGGCACATTCGCTGCCTCGGCCGTCGCGTACGCGGCGCCGGCCGCGCTCAAGGCCCGCACGAACTGGGTCTGCAAAGCCATCGTCCGCGCGGTCAACGTCTGAAACTCTTTGGCGCAGCTGCCGAAAACGTCCGCGACGGCCGCCGACACCTCGTCGCCGGCCGCGGCGACGATCCCCGTCGTCGGCGGCGCCGCCCCGGCGGCGGCCCCCTTGACCGCCTCTACGATCCCGGTCAGGTCCTCCGACGCGTCGACGAGGGCCACGGGTGCTGCGATCACGTACGACATCGGTGGCTCCCATCTCCCGCGGAGCGCCAGGCTCAGGACTGCTGCACGATGGTAGCGAGGTCGCGCGCTACAGGAGCTTCATTTGCTCCGATCGCTCTTCGACCGGCTCCAGCAGCTGTGGCCCGTTGTTGCGCACGCTGTTGACCAGCGTCGACACCTCGCGCATGCGGATGTCCCGCACGTCGGGTGGTCGGGTGAGCAGCTCCTCGTCGATGGGGGCGTCCGGGTCCAGCCAGCGGTCCCAGTCGCGTTCGGGCAGCGCCAGCGGCATGCGGTCGTGGATCTCGGCGAGTTCGCCCGGCGCGTCGGTGGTGATGATCGTGCAGCTCAGCAGCGGCGAACCGTCTTTGGCGGGTTTCCAGACCGACCACAATCCCGCCATGAACAGCGGCTCGCCGTCTTCGCGGTACATGAAGAACGGCGTCTTGGCCGACTTCTTGCCGGTGCCGTCGGAGTTGACGCGCCACTCGTAGTAGCCGTCCATCGGGATCAGGCAACGCTTCGACTTGGCGCTCGAGCGAAAGGCGGGCGAGCTGGTCACCTTGTCGGCGCGGGCGTTGATCAGCAGCGGGCCCTTGCCCTCCGGCGCCCCGTCGGGCCCGGCCTTGACCCACGGCGGGATCAGGCCCCAGCGCATCAGCCGGACGCGCCGCGTGGGGTCGTCGTCGGGGTCGGTGTGCCGGGTGACGACGGTCGCGATGGTCGTGGTCGGGGCCACGTTGTAGTTGGGCGCCGGGGTGTTGGGCGCGGTTCCGGTCGCCTCGTCGATCGCCTTGATCTTCTCGGCCAGCTTGGCCGGATCGGTCGTCACGGCAAAACGTCCGCACATAACCTCCATAGTGCTCCGCACCCGATCCCTGAGTGCCCGGTACGGCAGGATGAAGCACGTGAGCTCGTGGACGGCCCCCCAGGCGAGGACACCGGTGCGTGCGACGGTCACGGTTCCCGGCTCGAAGTCGCAGACCAACCGGGCGCTGGTGCTGGCCGGGCTGGCGGCCGCGCAGGGGCAGGGCACCTCGACCATCACGGGCGCGCTGCGCAGCCGCGACACCGACCTGATGATCGGGGCGCTGCGCACCCTGGGCCTGCGCGTCGACGGGCCCGGCTCCGACCTGACGGTGAGCGGCGGGATCGCGCCGGCGCCCGGCGCCAGGGTGGATTGCGGCCTGGCGGGCACGGTCCTGCGCTTCGTTCCGCCGCTGGCGGCGCTGGCCGATTCGGTCGTCGAGTTCGACGGCGACGAGCAGGCCCGGGCCCGGCCGATCGCGCCGCTGCTGGACGCCCTGCGCGGCCTGGGCGTGCAGATCGACGGGAACGGTCTGCCCTTCCGCGTGCACGGCGGCGGGTCCGTCGCCGGCGGCACCGTCGCCATCGACGCCTCGGCGTCCTCGCAATTCGTTTCGGGCCTGCTGTTGTCCGCGGCGTCGTTCACCGACGGCCTGACCGTCCAGCACACCGGGG
>NZ_LZKK01000152.1 GCF_001672815.1 Mycobacterium sp. E796
GGTGGCGACACGTTCCCGTCGCGGTTGCGCTGCTGTCGCTGTTCCTGTTGACCGTCGCCCTGGCCACGCCTACGCATGACATGCGCATCCCGCGCAACCGCGCCTGCGTCGTGCTGATCATCGACATGTCGAACTCGATGCGCGCGACCGACGTCGAACCCAACCGGCTCAAGGCGGCCGAGCAGGCGGCCGGCAAGAAATTCGCCGATGAGCTGACGCCGGCCATCAACCTGGGCCTGGTGGAATTCGCTGCCAACGCCTCGTTGCTTGTGTCGCCGACGACAAACCGGGCCGCGGTGAAGGCGGCGATCGACGGGTTGAAGCCGGCGCCGAAAACCGCGACGGGGGAGGGCATCTTCACGGCGCTGCAGGCGATCGCCACGGTCGGCTCGGTGATGGGCGGCGGCGAAGGGCCGCCACCGGCGCGCATCGTGCTGGAATCCGACGGGGCCGAAAACGTGCCGCTGGACCCCAACGCGCCGTCGTGCGGGTCGCTGGGGTCCGTCGGCTTGTTCTCACCGCCGTCGGACAGCAGCACGATCCGCGCCGGCGGCGGCGTGTCCCCGCCGGTGATGGCCGCGGCGCCGACCGCGTGCAGCGCGGTGAAGATCGCCTCACCGGTCGCCGTCCCGTCGGCGAACTCGAGCTTCTTCAGCGCCTCGAGGGTCGCCTCGTGCTGCGGGGTCGGCGGCACCAGCAGGTAGGGC
>NZ_LZKK01000153.1 GCF_001672815.1 Mycobacterium sp. E796
GCGTATGCCGGCGCGGAGGCCGCCAACGTCACGTCGCTGATCAAGCCCTTGACAGCAATTGGGGCCCCGATTGCCGCAGCCACGGCCGCCCAGTCGACATTAAATGATTTGATAACAAATGTAGTGACGAATACTGTCTTTGTTCTAGGTGCCGCCGCCGTGGCCGGCTTCGTCATTGGTTTTCTTTCTTGGCTCATGGCAGATCTCGTCGTACTGTACTTCGCGTCCGCTGCGGCAAACATCATCCAATCGTTCCCGTTCTACGGCTTACTATTGAACGTTTTGACCGACGCGATAAACCCATTACTCACGGCGTTTCCCGTTGTAGGCCAGCTCGTTTCAGCCGGCACTCAATTAGTCCAGTCGTTCACCACTGCGTTCTTCTGGCCGGCGAATCTGACAGTACAAATTCTCCGCGCACTATCCGCCTTGGTGAACCCGCTGGGCCAAACAACGGCCTCCTAACATCCAATCTTTGGCCCTTCTCAGCAGCCGGGTGTCTCACCGACTCCTGTTCATCGGGACGCAGGAAATCCGAATCGAGGTCTACGGGAGCCCTCGGGGCCGCCCAGAGGCGCGCCTCGCGCCCCTGCTGACCCGCCGACACAGACGCCGCCGCACCTGACCGTGACTCTGCGGCCTCGGCCCAC
Source organism: Mycobacterium sp. E796 (assembly GCF_001672815.1). Taxonomy (GTDB): domain Bacteria; phylum Actinomycetota; class Actinomycetes; order Mycobacteriales; family Mycobacteriaceae; genus Mycobacterium. The sequence goes on from NZ_LZKK01000153.1 coordinate 651, forward strand.
GCCTTTGTGGCGCGGGTCGCCGCGTTAAGGGGATTCAACCTCTAGCCGTGCATCCGGCCGTTACGCCGCACGCTGGGGCGGCCCCGACGCCCCTGCCTGACGTCGCCAGCGCCGGGCGACGCGTGCATGATTTTAGGCCCGACCACAGAGGGCGAAAGTCCCTATTTGGATTTGCCGGCTCGCGGTGAAGATCCCGTCCTAC
>NZ_LZKK01000154.1 GCF_001672815.1 Mycobacterium sp. E796
GCACCGTCTGGTCATACAGGCTGACGTCGCGCGTCACGTAGCGCGCCATGTGCGGAGCCGGCGGCTCGTAGCGCAGCAGCTCCTCGATGGCCTGCGGGATGAGGCCGGGGTTCTCCACGAGCTCGCGGCGCTGATCGGGGTGCTCGGCGAGTACCTTGCCCGCCCAACCGATCAGCCGGGTCGTGGTTTCGTTGCCCGCCCCGGCCACGACGTTGAGGTACACCAGAATCTCGCTGCGCTACGAGCCGCCGGCTCCGCACATGGCGCGCTACGTGACGCGCGACGTCAGCCTGTATGACCAGACGGTGCCCGAAGGCAGCGTGATGATGATGCTGCTCGGGGCGGCCTGCCGCGACGAGCGCCAATTCGGTCCCGACGCGGGCGAATTCAACATTCATCGCCCCGCTCGACCGCACCTCACCTTCAGCGTCGGAGCCCACTTCTGCCTGGGCTCGGCGCTGGCCCGGCTGGAAGGCCGGGTCGCCCTCGAGGAAATCCTCAAGCGCTTTCCGGAATGGGAGCCCGATCTGGCCAACGCCACGCTCAGCCCGACGTCGTCGGTGCGGGGTTGGGAGACTCTGCCAACCGTGGTGCCGTGATGGCGGGCCGGGTAGAAGGCAAGGTCGCCTTCATCACCGGCGCGGCCCGGGGGCAGGGCCGCAGTCACGCGGTGCGCCTGGCCCAGGAGGGTGCCGACATCATCGCGGTCGACGTCTGCGGACCCATCGAGAACCTGGCCTACCCGCATTCGACCCCCGAGGACCTCGCGGAAACCGCCGACCTGGTGAAGGGTCACAACCGCCGCATCGTGACCGCACAAGTCGACGTGCGTGACTATGACGCGCTCAAGGCGGCGGTCGACGGCGGGGTGGAACAACTCGGCCGTCTCGACATCGTCGTCGCGAACGCGGGCATCGGGACCTTCGGCAACAAGCTGCACAAGATTCGCGAGAACGTCTGGCAGGACATGATCGACGTGAACCTTTCGGGCGTCTGGCACACCGTGAAAGCAGGTGTGCCCCATATCATCGCCGGCGAACGCGGTGGCTCGATCGTGCTCACCGGCTCGGTCGGGTCGCACAAGGCCATGGCCTACACCGGCCACTACATCGCCGCCAAGCACGGGGTGATCGGGCTGATGCGCGCATTTGCGGTGGAGCTGGGCCAGCACATGATCCGGGTGAACTCGGTGCACCCCAGCCAGGTCAACACGCCGATGACCATGAACGACGTGACGTTCCGCCTGTTCCGCCCGGACTTGGAGAACCCCGGACCGGAAGACTTTGCGCCGTTCTCGCAGATGACCCACACGCTACCGGTGCCCTGGGTGGAAGCCGCCGACATCAGCAACGCCGTCCTGTTCCTCGCCTCTGACGAATCTCGTTATGTCACCGGCGTTTCGCTACCCGTCGACGCGGGAGCTTTGCTCAAATAAAGAAAGTGGAGACCGATGCCTGAATACGACTACGAGAAGCTGAAGAAGGAAGCCGAGCAGTACATCAAGTTCGAGAAGGACAAAAAGAACAGAATCGCCTACATCACTTTCGACCGTCCCGACGCGCAAAACGCCACGACGCTCGGCATGCGGCAGAACTACGCCGACCTGATCCACAAGTGCAACGTCGACGACGACGTCAAGGTCGTGGTGATCCGCGGCGAGGGAGAGGATTTCGGTAGCGGCGGCGACCTGCCCGAGCAACGCCCGATGCTGGAGAATCCGGGCCTGCCGCTGCTGCACGAGCTCGCGATCAACGACGACGACGTCAAGTACCCGCCGGGCGGGTCCTACCGCTACCTGTCCACCGTCACGGACTTCTACGCCAAGGCGCGCGCGGGAAACCGCCCGCTGCAAGAACTTCGGAAGATCAGCATCATCGAGGCGAAGGGCTACTGCTACGGGTGGCACTTCTATCAGGCCGGCGATGCCGATCTGGTGGTGTCCTCGGACGACGCCCTGTTCGGCCACCCCGCGTTCCGCTACGTGGGCTGGGGCCCTCGCCTTTGGTGGTGGGCGGAGACGATGGGCCTGCGGAAGTTCTCCGAGATGCTGTTCACCGGGCGGCCGTTCAGCGCGAAGGAGATGTACGAGTGCGGTTTCGTCAACAGCGTGGTGCCCCGCGAGAAGCTGGAGGAAGAGACGCTGAAATACGCGATGGCGTGCTCGCGCTCGCGTCCCACGGACACGGTCGCGGTGCAGAAGACCTTCCTTGAGCTCTACAAGCAGCACAAGGGTGAGTACTTCGGCAGCCTGCTCACGGGCATGGTCGAGGGCATGCTGCCGCTGATCCAAAACGATGCACAAGAGGTCGATCTCACCGAGGGCACCTTCGAGAAGGGCCTCAACAATGTGGTGAAGGACAATGACCTGAACTTCCCGCCGGAGTGGCGCCTGAGCCGCTCGGGACGGAAGAAGCCCTGACCGTTTCGAGAGGCCGTCCATGTCCGCGTTGACGGGCTTCCGGATCGTCGAGTTGGCCGAGACGGTCGCGGGGGAGTACTGCGGAAAGCTACTCGCCGACTTCGGCGCCGAGGTGATCAAGGTGGAGGCGCCCGAACGCGGCAGCCGCACTCGTGCGATGGCGCCCATCCTTGCCGACGGTCCCGAGGGCAGCGCGCTGTTCGCCTACCTCAATACGAACAAGCGCTCCGTCGTCATGGACGCCGAGCGCCTGGATGACCTGATCGCATCGGCCGACGCGGTGATCGCAGACGGGATTTCTGGGGCCTCGGGCCGATCGGAACGGCATCCGGCCGTTGTGTTCTGCTCGATCACGCCGTTCGGTGCCGGCGTCGACGCCGAGTTCGATAACGCCAAGAGCCTCAACGTGTTCCACGCCAGCGGGTGGGGGTATCACACACCCAGCCACGCCGATCCCGGCAAGCCGCCGCTGCAAGGACCGGGGCGGTTCCTGGCGGACTACGAGGCGGGCCTGGACGCGGCGCTGGGCGTCGCGTCATCGCTGTTCGGTCGGCTGCACACCGGCCGGGGAGAGTCCATCGACATCTCGCAGCACGCCGTTCTGGTCTCGCGGGCGGACTGCATCCTGGGCCGATTCATCACCGGGGAGGTTCCCGCCGAAGGCCGCCGCGACGACTACGACCAGGCGGGCCCCGCGTCGTTCTTCGCCTGCGCCGACGGCTTCGTCTACCTGTACATGACCAGCCGCGCCCACTGGACGGGGCTGAAGGAACTCATGGGCCATCCGGACTGGCTGAATGCCTTCGAGGACGACTGGCTGGAATTCTCCGTCACGGCGGAAAAGGTCGAGGCATTTCGGCGGGGTTTCGCCGCATGGGTGCGGGACCTGACCAAAGAATCGGCGGCCGATCGGGCGCAGCGCCTCGGGGTGCCGTTGGTCCCGGTCAACGAAGCCGCCGATCTGCACGGGTCGCCGCAATACCGCCACCGCGGGTTCTTCCAGGAAATGAGCCACCCCGTGCTGGGCGACGCGGCGTATCCCACCGTTCCGTATGCGCTCGGCGCATCGCCGGCCCGAATCACCTCCGCCGCACCCGCTCTCGGCCAGCACACCGACGCGGTCCTGGACGCGCCGCGAACGCCTCCGACAGTCAGGGCGCCGCAACTCAAGCCGCCCAAGCGCCCACGGGGCGGGCCGCTCGAGGGCGTCCGCGTCGTCGAGCTCACCAAGGTGTGGGCCGGCCCGTACGCCGGTAAGCTCTTGGCACAGTTGGGAGCCGAGGTGATCAAGATCGAGACCGCAACCGCCCCCGAGGAGATGCGGGCGTACGGCGGCACCGACATCGACCACGCCCCATACTTTCTCAGCATCAACCACGAGGTCCTCAGCGTGGACCTCGATATCAAGTCGGACGAGCACATGGCGCGGCTGCGCGAGCTGATCGCGCGCAGCGACATCGTCATCAACAACCTGCGGCCGGGCGCGATGGAGCGCCAAGGCTTGGGCTATGAGCAGCTCAGGGCCATCAAGCCGGACATCATCTCGGTGTCGATCAAGATGTGGGGCAACGACGGGCCGCTAGGGCATCAAACCGGTTACGCCCCATGCTTCGCTGCGCTGGCCGGGCTGGCGTCGCTGGTCGGCTACCCGGGTGGACCGCCCCTCGGCACGAGCATGCGCTACGGGGATTCGACCGTCGGAGCCGCCGCCGCCTACGCCGCCGTGGTGGCGCTGCTGCACCGGGAACTCAGCGGCGAGGGCCAGTTCGCCGACGTGTCGGCGGTGGAGACGCTGTCGTCGATGGTCGGCGACTGCCTGCTCGAGCAAAGCCTCACCGCGGCAAGACATCTGGCGCCCAGCGGCAACAAGCATCCGGACCTGTGCCCACACGGCTGCTATCCGTGCCAGGACGATTCCTGGATCGCGGTGGCCGTGGCCGACGACGCCGAATGGCGCCGGCTGTGCGAGGAGTTGGGCGCCGAGGCACTGGTCGGCGACGCGCGCTACGGCACGATGGAGGCCCGCCACCGCAACGCCGAAACGCTGGACGGCGAGCTCGCCGGGCTCACCCGTGACCACGACGCCGAGGAGCTGGCGCGACGGCTGCGGGCCGCGGGGGTGGCGGCGTGCAAGAGCGCCACCGTGATCGACGTGATCGGCGATCAACGCCTGTGGGACCGCGAGCTGTTTCGCTTCGTGACGGATCACCGCGAAGGCCAGCGCCCGATAGTGGGGCCGTCGTGGCGGATGGCGCGCTGCCCGGCGCGAATCGAACGCGGCGCACCGGACTTGGGCGAGGATACTGAGTACGTCTTGGGGGAGATCTTGGGTGCGGGATCCCCGATGGGAGGCGGACGGTGACGACGCTGGCGAAAACCGTGGCCCTGGTGACCGGCGCCAGCAGCGGTATCGGGGCGGCAACGGCGAAGGCGCTGGCGGCAGAGGGCGCCGCGGTGGCCCTCCTGGCCCGCCGCGCCGACCGACTCGCCGACCTGAAGGCCGAGATCGAATCAGTCGGTGGCACAGCGCTGGTCGTCACCGCCGATGTGACCGACGCCGAGGGCGTATCCGCGGCCGTGCAGCGCACAGTCGCCGAGCTGGGGCGGCTCGACACCGTGGTGAACAATGCCGGTCTGATGCGGTCCGGACCGGCGACCGAGGCTCGCCTGCAGGATTGGGACGACATGGTCGCGGTCAACGTGCAGGGTGTCCTCTACGTCACCCGCGCCGTGCTTCCGCACCTGATCGAGGCGGCCGGCAACGCACCGCGCGGCGTCGCCGATCTGGTCACCATCAGCTCCACCGGCGGCTGGGTGGCCCGTCCCAACACCGCGGTGTACTCGCTCACGAAATTCGGGGTGAACGCGTTCAGCGAGGGCATCCGCCAAGAGCTGCTCGGCAACCGGGTGCGCGTCGGCGTGGTGGCTCCCGGAACCGTCGACACCGAGATCTTCAGCCACCTTTCCGCACCCTCGCGGGAGGCGGTCGCGCGCCAGACGGCCGGCATGGTCAAGTTGCGGCCGGAAGACATCGCCGACGCGGTGCTCTACATGGTGACCCGCGATCGCCGGGTCGCCGTCAACCACATGCTGGTGCGCGCGGCGGAACAGACTTGGTGAGCTACGGCGAGCAGTCCGGCCTCGCGATCCCGGCCGACCCCAACGCTTTACGCGACGCCGGCGCGCGGTTCCTGACCGAGGCGTTTCGGGCTTCAGGCGTGCTTGCCGACGGTAACATCGTCACGCGCATATCGGAGTTCCGTGAGGTCGGCGGGGGCAGCACCGGACGCAAGGCCGAGCTGTCGGTCGAATACGACCGGCCTCAACCCGAATTGCACACCGCCCTGTTCGTCAAGTTCTCGCGCGATCTCGACAACCCCGTGCGCGACCGGGGAAGGACGCAGATGGAGCCGGAGGTCCGGTTCGCCGCCCTGTCGCGTACCCCCGGATTTCCCATCGCCGTGCCCGCGGTGCAGTTTGGCGACTACGACCGCGAGACCGGAACGGGAATCCTAATCACCGAACGAATCCCCTTCGGCCGCAACGGCATCGATCCCCAGTATCACAAGTGCCTGGACTACGAAATGCCCGACCCGGTTGGCCACTACCGCGCGCTGCTCACCGCGCTGGGCCGCCTCGCGGGAACCTACGGATCCGGACGCCTCCCGGAGTCGCTGGCGTCATGGTTTCCGCTGGACGTTTCGGCCGCGACGGTGGGTGACCGAGCCCCGTTCAACCCCGAGAAGTTGGACCGGCGCGTGTCCCAGCTGACCGAGTTCATCGAGAGTCACCCCGGGCTGGTGCCCGCCAATGCCGGCTCGCCGGAGTTCTTGGCGCGCCTGCGTGCAGAGGTGCCGCGGGTCGCGCGTCACGAGCACTCGATCATGAGCCGGCTGGCCGACGACCCCGACTACGTCGCGCTGTGCCACTGGAACGCCAACATCGACAACGCCTGGTTTTGGCGCGACGGTGACGGCGTTCTGCGCTGCGGCCTGCTGGACTGGGGATGCGTGGGCCAGATGAACATGGGGATGGCCATCTGGGGCGCGATGTCCGGCGCCGAAACCGACCTGTGGAACGAGCATTTCGACGAGCTGCTGTGTCTGTTCGTCGGCGAAGTCGAGCGGTGTGGCGGCCCGCGCCTCGATCCGGACCGGCTGCGGCGGCACACGCTCCTATATGCGGCGGCGATGGGCGTCGCTTGGTTGCTGGACGTGCCGGCGCTGATCCGTGCGCGATTCGGCACCGACGCGCCGGAGAGCCGGATGGATCCGCGGATCGCGGATGACGAGAGCGTGCGTGCGCCGATGCAGATGCTCGCCAACCTGTTGAATCTCTGGGAACGGCATGGCATCAAATCCCCTGTGTCACATTAGTTTCAGGGGTCACATATCGGCGTTTGTTGGCTCTTCGCAAATGAGAGTGCACTGGTAGTCGGCGTAGGTCCGCGGTCGGGGGTCGTGTCGTTTCGATGAGGCGGCTTGGTGGGTTGAGCATTCGGGTTCCTACACTCGCCCACCAACGCGTCGGGTGACCCGTATCTGGGCGTCCGCTGTGTGGTGCAGTTGACACGTCGTGCGCCCGATGGAATTGGGGGTAACTCTGATTGATGGCAGCGGGAGGAGAGCAAACAGTCGGCAGCCGTCGACGTTGACATGATCCGAAGTGAAGTGGGGCAAACCGCTGCGGGCGCTAGTTGCATCCATTAGGTGCTGTCGGTGGACGCAGGTGTGCCGCGCCACAACGACTTCAGCTGTTGGGTCAGCGTTGGCTTAGCAGGTGGAGTTGAATGCGATCGGCAGGGTGGTGGGTCCTCCCAGCGCTGAGACTGGTTTCCATGGGGCTGGACCGGTGCGCCGGGCGTTGGGCATGCGCTGTGTCATGACCGCTAGGGCTTGGGTCAATTCGAGGCGCGCGAGATTGGCTCCGAGGCAGTAGTGCACGCCGCTGCCGAATGTCTGGATCGGTGGGGCGCCCCGGCGCCTGAGGTCGAGGCGGTCGGGGTCGGCGCAGACGGCGGGATCCCGGTTGGCTGCACCGGTATTGACGACAACGATCGTGCCGGCGGCGATTTTCACGCCCGCGAGTTCGACATCCTCAACGGCCGTGCGCAACGTGACGAACGTCATCGGCGAATGGCGGATGAGCTCCTCAACGGCATCGGCCGCCAGCTCTGGATGCCGGCCCAACAACGCCCACTGGTCGGGGTGATCGCACAAGACGTGTACGGCCGCACTCAATTGGAGGCGGGTGGTGTCGGTGCCCGCTAACAACAGGCCAGCGACAAGCATGCGCAGTTCGTCGCCGCTAAGGCGGTCGCCGTCGTCTTCGGCGCGGATCAACTCGGAGATCAGGTCGTCGGTCAAGCCACGGCGACGATGCGCCACCATGTCGTCGATGTAGGCGTCCAGGGCGTCCCAAGCGGTCAGGATGTCCGACGTGGCCTTGGCCGCATCCCAGCTGAAGGCCTTCAAGATGTCATCGGTCCAGTCGGAGAACAGTTCCCAGTCTTCCGGTGGCGCGCCGAGTAGCGAGCATATCACCGGAATCGGGTATTGGCGGGCGATGTCGGTGACCACGTCGCAATGCCCGCGGGCGCTGACGCTGTCCACCAGGCCGGTGATGACGTCGACGATCGTCGTACGTAGCCGGGCCGTCGCCTTGGGTGTGAAGGCCCTACTTACCAGCCGGCGCAGCTGGTGGTGGTCCTCGCCGTCGAGGCTGATGATGTTGGCGGCGACGCGGTCCCATAACGGGCCCGAGGTGATGCCTTGGGCGGCAAGGAACATCCCTTGCGGTACCCGGAAGCGGGAGTCGCGCAGCACCGTGTGCACGAGCTCGTAGGTCAGCAGCTCAGGGCCGTACGGGCCGATTGCAATCGGCGCCTTCGTGCGGGCTGCGCTGATGATGGCGTGCGCGTCGTCGGGGTGCTGAGCATGTTGGTAATCGATTGTGGGCAGCCCGGCATCGAAGACACTCGGGCAGCTCGATCCATCAACGGTCACGGTCATGGGTGGTCCTCCTCGGTCGGGTGGCCTGAATTTCACTGACTCGACCGTGGCGTTTTTGCAGCGTCAGATCATCGGGGAGAACTCGTAACTGAACGGGGCGGGCCGGGTCGGCACGCGTCGCCTGGTGTTTTTGCCCAGCATTGCAGCGCTGGCGGCGGCACGCTGTGTTCACCGAATCGACTGCTCAGTGCCGTTGGGATACGGGATTTCCCTGATGTTTGTGGCTCGTTGCACCGAGATGCTGGCTAGCATGACCGAAACTGATCCACGCGCGGCGATGCCGCCGGTGAACTGGAGTGAGTTGGGCGTGGGCGAGCTGCCAACCGGGACGGTGACGCTGCTGCTCGCCGATATCGAAGGTTCGACGGGGTTGTGGGACACCCAAGCGGAGGCGATGACGGCCGCCATCGAACGCCTGGACCGCACCCTGGCCGAGCTGCTCGCCGTGTACGGCGGGGTCCGGCCGGTCGAGCAGGGTGAGGGCGACAGCTTCGTGGTCGCGTTCGCCCGAGCGACCGAGGCCACGGCGTGCGCCTTGGAGTTGCAGCGGGCGCCGCTGGCTCCGATCCGGTTGCGCATCGGCGTGCACACCGGCGAGGTGCAATTGCGCGACGAGAGCAACTATGTCGGGCCGACCATCAATCGGACGGCGCGGCTGCGCGACCTGGCCCACGGCGGCCAGACGGTGCTCTCGGGTACCACCGAGGATTTGGTCGTCGATGCGCTTCCGCCTAATGCATGGCTGACCGATCTCGGCCGCCACGAACTGCGCGGTGTTGCCCGTCCCGAACGGGTGGCGCAGCTGTGTCACCCCGACATCCGCAACGAGTTTCCGCCGCTACGGGCGCCCAAACCCGTTGCCGCGGAACGGTTGCCGACGCAGCTCACGAGCTTCATCGGCCGCGACGCGCAGATCAACGATGTACGTCAGATTCTCGCGGCGAATCGGTTGGTGACCTTGACCGGGGCGGGCGGCGTGGGTAAGACCCGGCTGGCCATCCAGGTCGCCGGGCAGCTAGCCACCGAGTTTGGCGACGGCGCATGGTATGTCGACCTTGCCCCGATTACCGATCCCAACCTGGTGGCGGTCGCGATGGCAAACGCCCTCGGCCAGGCGGACCAGCCGGGTCGGTCCAGCACCGACACGCTCACGCGGGCCGTGGGCGAGCGTCGCATGCTGGTGGTGCTGGACAACTGTGAGCACGTGTTGGAGGCGGTTGCGGCGCTGACCACCTCGCTGCTGCGCGCCTGCCCGGAACTAACGCTGTTGGCGACCAGTCGTGAGCCGATCGGGGTGGCCGGCGAGGTGACCTGGCAGGTGCCGTCGCTGTCGCTGGCCGACGAGGCCATCGAGCTTTTCGTTGACCGGGCCCGCCTGGTGCGACCCGATTTCAGCGTCACCGACGGCAACGCCGCCACCGTGACTGAGATCTGCCGGCGCCTCGATGGCATCCCGCTGGCGATCGAACTTGCCGCGGCGCGAGTACGCGCCTTGTCGGTGACCGAGATCGTTGACAGCCTGCATGACCGCTTCCGGCTGCTGACCGGCGGTGGGCGGACCGCGGTGCGGCGCCAGCAGACCCTGCGCGCCTCGGTCGACTGGTCGCACGCGCTGTTGACCGAACCCGAACACGTGTTGTTTCGCCGGCTGGCGGTGTTCATGGGCGGTTTCGACCTCGAGGCGGCTCAAGCGGTCACCGCCAGTGGTGACGTGGAGCGCTACCAGGTGCTCGATCAGCTCACCCTGCTCATCGACAAATCGCTCGTGGTGGCCGAAGACCGACACGGTCGGACGCGCTACCGGCTGCTGGAGACGGTGCGCCAGTACGCACTGGAAAAGCTCGGCGAATCCGGCGAGGCCGACGCCGTGCGTACCCGTCATCGCGACCACTACACCTCCCTGGCCGCCCTGCTCGGCACCCCAGGGCAGGCTGGCCGCGAGGCGCGTATCGAGCAGGCTGAAACCGAAATCGACAACCTCCGCGCCGCATTCGCGTGGAGTCACGAAAACTCCCACATCGAGCTCGCGTTGCAGCTCGTGTCCTCGCTGCAGCCGCTCTGGCTAGGGCGGGGCCGCATCCAGGAAGGGCTGGCCTGGTTCGACGCCATCCTCAGCGACGACACCGCGCACAGCATCGAGGTCGCGGCCGGGGTACGGGCGCGGGCGCTCGCCGACAAGGCCGCGCTCGCCACCCAGGTCGTCGCCGTCGACCTCGATCAGGCCGAAGAAGCCCTCGCGATCGCCCGCGAGATTGGCGACCCAGCCCTGGTGGCCCGGGCGCTCACCGCCTGCGGAGGTATCGCCGTCTATAACATCGACGTGGCCGCCCGCTACCTCACTGAGGCAAACGAACTGGCCCGGGGCCTCGGCGACCGAGGGATGTTAAGCGAGATCCTCGGCTTTCAGGCCTACGCCGCGTTCATCGCGGGTGACCCAATCGCGGCGCGCGCGGCCGGTGAAGAGGGGCGCGACCTCGCCGACGCGATCGGTGACCGGCCGGCCGCGTTTCGCTGTCGCTGGTCCCTCGGTTTGGCACTATGGATCCAGGGCGAGCTGGCCTTGGCCGTCGCGCAGTTCCGGGAGGCGGCTGCCGACGCTGAAACCAATCACGACGTGGTCGGCAGGGCGGCCATGCTGTTCTGCCAGGGCCAGGCATTGGCGTATCAGGGTGACATAACTGCAGCCCGAGCCGCGGCTGCCGCGGCGATCGACGCCGCCGCCGATATTGGCGGGTTCCTCGAGGGCTTCACCTATGCCGCGTTGGCTATCGCGACTCTGGCCGCGGGAGACGTAGCAGCCGCGGCCGATGCCAGCGTGGCGGCCTCCCGGCGGATGAGTGCCGAGCTGGGGGTAGTGAATGTCAACCCGATAGCGCAGATTGCGCTGGCGCGTGGTGATCTGATCGCGGCGCGCCGCTGGGCCGACGATGCCGTCTCGATCATGAGAGGCTGGCACCTAGCAGTGGCGCTGACGACGCGTGCGCGCGTTGCGATCGCACGAGGTGAGCCGGAACTGGCCGAACGTGACGCCCATGACGCACTCTCCTGCGCGGCCGGCGTCGAGGCACACCTGGGCATTCCGGATGCCCTGGAGTGCCTGGGTGCGCTGGCCGGCGCTGCCGAGAGCCACCGCGAAGCGGCACGGCTGTTCGGCGCAGCGGACGCCCTCCGGCAACGCATGGGCGCCGTCCGGTTCAAGATCTATGACGCCGAGCACGACGCCGCGGTCGCCACGCTTCGTAATGCATTGGGCGAAGCCGACTTCGAGTCCGCATGGGCCGAGGGTGCAGAACTGTCCGCCGACGAAGCGATCGCCTACGCCCAGCGTGGCCGCGGCGAACGCAAACGCCCGTCCACCGGCTGGGCCTCGCTCACCCCCGCCGAACTCGACGTCGTCAAGCTCATCAGTGAGGGCTTGGGAAACAAAGACATCGCCACAAGGCTTTTCATCTCACCACGCACCGTCGAAACCCACCTCACCCACGTCTACACCAAGCTCGGCCTGGCCTCGCGCCTCCAACTTGCCCAAGAGGCAGCGCGTCAAATCGGCTATTCATGAAGGAGAGTTCAGTTGCCGGCAGATTTCCGCGTGACCGTCTCGTGTCGTCGGGCTGAGGCGGGGTGTCGGTGGGTGACGACGCAGGCTCCTACGCGCTTTTTCACGAACACCTGCGAGGTGACCCTTGCCTGAGGCTACTGCGTGCCCGCCGTCTGTTGTTGCCGACACGATCATGCGCACGATCGAGTTAGGTGTGACGATTACCGACGCCGCCGTCGACGAGAAGACCACAACGATCTTCTGTGCACCGGTATCGCACGATCCCCGCTGCCTGGCCTGTGGTCGGCAGGGTCGCTACCGCGACACCGTCACTCGACCGTTGACCGATCTGCCGGTCGCTGGCTGTCCGCTGGTGCTACAAGTAGCCGTGCCCCGCTACCGCTGCGTGACCCCCGAGTGTGGGCGTGCGGTGTTCAATCAGGATCTTGGGGGAAGCTGGCCGCTCCGCGGGCGTCCACGACACGGCGCTGTGCCCGGTATGTGTTGCGGCGGTTGATGATCGACCGCACCACCATCGCGGCGATCGCCGCCGAACTCGGTGTCTCCTGGCACACTGTCAGCTCGATCGCGATGCGTGCGACCGCCGACCTCGTCGCCGCGGCAGGGCCGGATCGGTTGACCGGGGTGCGAGTGATCGGCGTCGATGAGCACCGCTGGGCACCCCGACGCATCGGCCCGGCCGGGTTTGTCACACTGATCATCGACCTGACCCCTGTTCATGCTCAGGCAGGCCTCGCACGGCTGCTTGACCTGGTGCCCGGCCGTTCAGCGACGGCACTGGCTGACTGGCTGGCCGCTCAACCCGCCGATTTTTCCCGAGCCGTGGAGGTCATCGCGATGGACGGGTTCGCCGGATACAAGACCGCCGCCACTGCAGTCATCCCGGACGCGGTCACCGTGATGGACCCGTTCCACGTTGTCGCACTGGCCGGCGCCAAGCTCGACATGTGCCGCCAACGCATCCAACAGCAGACCCTGGGCCGGCGTGGCCACACCGGTGATCCGCTCTACCGGATTCGGCGCATCGGCCGCACCCGCCTCCAGCTGCTCTCGACACGCCAGTACAACCGCCTGAGCAGCGTTCTCGACACCGACGAGCACGTTGCGGTCAAGGTTGCCTGGTTGATCTACCAGAAGATCATCGCCGCCTACGCCGACCCAAACCGGCGCCGCGGCAAGAAAACAATGACCACGCTGATCAGCTCGATCCGACGCGGGGTGCCTGCCGGACTGGAGGAGATCGCCCAACTCGGCCGTACCCTACGGCGCCCCCGCGATGACATCCTGGCGTTCTTCGACCACCACGCCTCCAACGGACCGACCGAAGCCATCAACGGACGCCTGGAAGCACTACGCCGCAACGCCCTCGGGTTCCGCAACCTTACCCACTACCGATGGCGCTCACTACTGCACAGCGGTGCACTCCACTCACTCGTGAATGCACTCTGAATTACGAAGAGCCCGTTTGTTGTCGGTGGGTGTTCGTACGATTCGGGTTATGGGTGCGAGCAGTCGTGAGGAGATCGTCGAAGTTTTCGACGCGCTCGATCATGGCCTGAAGCGCTTGTGCGACTTGTCTTTTGACGTGTTGACGACCCCGGAACGGTTGCGGGCGTTGGAGCGCGTGGAAGCCGCGGCGCGCCGGTTGCGCGCCCCGCAGCACACGCTGATCAATCAACT
>NZ_LZKK01000155.1 GCF_001672815.1 Mycobacterium sp. E796
GTCGCTCACTGGTGGACAGTGTGTCGGTCGGTGGTTTCTGAATGGGTTGCTTTCACGATGATGTGTCGGTAGCCCCGGATGGGCCGCCGATGCACCCGAGGTGCCGTCGAGCCACTGCCTTTGTCGCTTGACACGCGATGTCCACTCACAGTGTCGCGGGGCTCGGCGGTTCTTCGGGGTGTGGTGACCGTCGACAGGGCAATGCGTCAGGAGAGCTGAACGCCAAGCAGTGAGCAGCACAGGTGTCACACCCCGCACCGATGAGGGTGCCTCCCCACTGGGACAAGCAGCGAGGAGGCTGTCATGCAGTATCCCCCAGTTAGGTTGGCCGACCAACCGGCCAATGGTTTGACGTGTGGAATCGACTGGGCCCGTGACGATCACGCGATCACGATCATCGATACCGATGCCCGGCCGGTCTATCGCGGCGTCATCGAGCACAGTGCCAAAGGCCTCAAAGACTTGATCGAGGTGCTGGCTGGGACCGGAGTACACGAAGTCGCGATCGAGCGCCCCGACGGGCCAGTGGTAGAAGCCCTGTTAGACGCCGGCGTTACCGTGGTCGTCATCAATCCCCACCAGGTGAAAAACCTCCGTAGCCGCTACGGCTCGGCCGGCAACAAAGACGATCGGTTCGATGCGTTCGTGTTGGCCGACACGTTGCGCACCGATCGGGCCCGGCTGCGTCCGTTGACCCCCGATACCCCCGCGACCACGGCGCTGCGCGCGTTGTGCCGGGCACGCAAAGATCTGGTGATCCATCGCGTGCGCGTCGCCAACCAGCTGCGTGCGCACTTGGCCCGCGTCTATCCCGCACCGATCGGAGTATTCGACGCGCTGGATTCGCCGATCAGTTTGAGGTTCTTGACCCGGTTTGACTGCCAGGACCGCCTCGATTGGCTGACTCCCACACGCTTGGCCAGCTGGCTTGGCTCGGTGGGCTACAAAGGCCGCACCGATGCGGCTGTCCTGCACGCGCGGCTCAGCGGCCGCCCGCGCGGACTCACCGGCCCCGACGGCGCCGCCTACGTCGGGATCACCACCGCCTTCGTGGCCACCCTGACCAACCTTGTCAGTCAGATCGCTCAGCTCTCTGCCCAAATTGCCGATCAACTTGCCACCCACGCTGATGCGCACATCTTCACCAGCCTGCCGCGCAGCGGCACCCTGCGAGCAGCGCGGCTGCTGGCCGAAATCGGTGACTGCCGTGCACGATTCCCGACCCCGGATGCCCTGGCCTGTCTGGCCGGCGTGGCGCCCTCAACCCGCCAATCCGGAAAAATGCGTTCCGTCGGGTTCCGCTGGGCCTGCGACAAACAGCTACGCGACGCGGTCTGCGACTTCGCCAACGACTCCCGCCACGCCAACCCCTGGGCCGCTGACCTCTACAACCGCGCCCGCGCCCGCGGACACGACCACCCTCACGCCACCCGGATCCTGGCCCGCGCCTGGCTGCACGTCATCTGGCACTGCTGGCAGACCAACACCCCTTACGATCCCGCCCAACACCAAGCCCTCCAAACCCTGCTCAACCAGCGCTCAGAAACCGCTACTTGACACAGGGCTTCT
>NZ_LZKK01000156.1 GCF_001672815.1 Mycobacterium sp. E796
GCGGCGGCCTTCCACCAGCAATTCGTCGGGCTGATGAACGCCGGGGTGGCGCAGTACGCCGGCGCCGAGGCCGCCAATACCGGCCCGCTGCAAACCCTCGAGCAGGACATCCTCGGAGTGATCAACGAGCCCACCAACCTACTGCTGGGACGCCCGCTGATCGGCAACGGCGCCGACGGCATAACCAACGCTCAGGGCATCGGCACGCCCGGTCAGGCGGGCGGGATCCTGTGGGGCAACGGCGGCAACGGCGGCACCAGCACCAACGCGGACGCTATCGGCGGCGCCGGCGGCCCGGCCGGGCTGTTCGGCAACGGCGGTATGGGCGGTGAAGGCGGCACCGGCGCCGCCGGCGGTGCCGGCGGGGCGGGTGGCCTCATCTACGGCAATGGCGGAAACGGTGGCCCGGGCGGGAGCTCCGTCCTCTTTGGCGGAGTCGGCGGCGCCGGCGGCTCGGCCTTCCTATTCGGCAACGGCGGATTCGGGGGCACCGGCGGCGCCGGCAGTACCGCCTTCGGCGGCGCCGGCGGCGCCGGCGGCAACGGCGGCATGATCTACGGCAACGGCGGCGGCGGCGGTCTCGGCGGCAGCACCGCTGGCTTCAACGGCGGTGACGGCGGCGCCGGAGGGCACGGCGGCGTCCTCTTCGGCGACGGCGGCGCCGGCGGTGGAGGCGGACAGGACACCAACCACAACGGCGCACCCGTCGGCGGCAGGGGCGGCGACGGTGGCACGGCCGGCGCGCTGTTCGGCAACGGCGGGGTCGGCGGTCCCGGCGGCGCCGCCGACAACGGCGGGGACGGCGGCAATGGCGGCGGTGCCGGGCTCGTCGGCAACGGGGGTGGCGGCGGCAGGGGCAGCGGCGGCTACGGCGGCGGCAACGGCGGGAACGGCGGGAACGCGATCCTGGTCGGCAGCGGCGGCAACGGCGGCAACGCCGGTACCGGCCTCACCGATGGTCATGGCGGCGCCGGCGGGACCGGCGGCGCGCTGTTCGGCGCCCATGGCACCAACGGCACCAGTTAGGTCAGGACGGCCAGCTCTTTGGGGAACCGGGTCAGCAGTTCGGGGCCGTGCCGGTCGGCGCCGTCCGGCACGACGAGGGTGTCCTCGATGCGCACGCCGCCGCGACCAGGCAGGTAGACGCCCGGCTCCACGGTGACCACCGACCCCGCCAGCAGCGCGCCGGTGGACGTGGCCCCGATCCCCGGCGCCTCGTGGATCTGCAGGCCCACGCCGTGCCCCAAGCCGTGGCCGAACTGCTCGGCGTACCCGGCGTCGGCGATCAGCTGGCGCGCGGCGCCGTCGACCTCGCGCAGATTGGCGCCGGGCTTCAGCGCCTCCCGGCCGGCCCGCTGCGCGTCGGCGACCAGCTGGTAGATGTCCAGCTGCCAGTCGGCGGCCTTGCCCAGCACGAAGGTGCGGGTCATGTCGGAGTGGTAGCCGGCGACCAGGGCGCCGAAGTCGATCTTGACGAAGTCGCCGTCGGCCAGCACCGCGTCGGTCGGGCGGTGGTGCGGGATGGCCGAATTCGGCCCGGCGGCCACGATGGTCTCGAACGAGATCGCGTCCGCGCCGTGGTCGAGCATCAGCGACTCCAGCTCGCGACTCACCTCGCGTTCGGTCCGGCCGGGCCGCAGGCCGCCGCGCGCCACCAGATCGGTCAACGCGGCGTCGGCCGCCTCACAGGCCAGGCGCAGCAGCGCGACCTCCCCCGCGTCCTTGACCTCGCGCAATCCCTCGACGGTCCCGGCGGCCCGCACCAACTCCGTCGATCCCTTGTGCTGCTCGACCTCGCTCGTCAGCGCGTCGAAGCCGTCGACGGTGACCACATTGCTCTCAAAGCCCAGCTTGCCGACGGCGGCGTCGACGGCCCGGCCCGCCAGGTAACGGCCGACGGCCCGCTCGATGGCAACCTCGAGGTCGGGCGCCTGCTCGGCGGCCTGGGTGCGGTACCGGCCGTCGGTGGCCAGCACGGGTTCGCGGTCGTCGGCAAACACCAGCAGCGCGCCGTTCGATCCTGAGAATCCGGACAGGTACCGCACGTTGACCAGGTCCGTGACCAGCATCGCGTCCAGCCCGCTGGCCCCGATCTGCGCTTTCAGCTTTTCTCGGCGCTGGGAATGTGTCACGACCCTTGACGGTACTCGCTACGCTTTCCCTTCATGAGGAACTGGATGCTGCGCGGATTGGTGTTCGCCGCCGCGATGGTCGTCGTCCGTTTGATACAAGGTGCACTGATCAACGCGTGGCAAACACAGGCCGGGCTGATCAGCGTCGTGCTGCTGCTCTTGTTCGTGGTCGGCGTCGTCGTGTGGGGGGTGCTAGACGGTCGGGCGGACGCCAAGGCGCAGCCGGATCCGGACCGCCGACAGGATCTGGCGATGACGTGGCTGCTGGCCGGCCTGTTGGCCGGCATCCTCAGCGGCGCCGTCTCCTGGCTCATCGCGCTCGCGTACTCCGGCCTGTACACCGGGGGCCTGATCAACGAGGTGACGACGTTCGCGGCCTTCACCGCGCTGCTGGTCTTCCTGCCTGGGATCATCGGCGTGGCCGTGGGCCGCTGGCGGGTCGACCGCAACCCGCCGGCCCGCCCGCACGGGGAGGGCGACGAACGGGCCGACACCGACGTCTTCTCGGCCGTCCGCGGCGACGAGGCGCCGACCGGCGAGATTCCCACGGCGGGAGCCCAGCACGAGGAGCGGACCGCTTCGGTCGCCACGGCCGAGCGTGACGCGCCGACCGAGACGATCCACACCGCGGCCGACCACGAGCCGAAGACCGAGGTGATCCGCACCGCTGACCAGAAGCCGGACGCGGAACCTAAGTAGGACTAGTCGGATCGCCGGACATCGGTCACATCCGCAGCGCCGTGACGAAGCTGATTGCCGCGGCCGAGCCCACGTGGCTCGCCTGGCGCAATGCCGGCAGCCGCGCGGCCGTGAAGAGGTCGCTGATCCCGAATTTCGTTGTAGCCCAGCCTTTTGCGTGTAAGTGAGCCGCGGCATCGGTGTGCTCGCCGGGGTAAATCAAACCCGCCATGTTCATGTCCAGACCGCGTCGCCGCCAGCCCTCGGCCATCAACCGTGCCTGTTCTCGGGACTCTGCTGACGTACCGGTGACCAGACCGTAGTCCGCGGCCAGCCGGCTGTCCCGGTAGGACAACGACATGATCGAGTCCAGCATCGAGACCTCTGCTTCCGGCGGCAGGTATCCGATCAAAAGACCCTCGACGAGCCATGCGGTGGGTTGCGCTGAGTCGAAGCCGGCGTCCTGCAACGCCGTTGGCCACGCTTCGCGCAAATCGACACCAATTGTTTCCAGGCTCGCGGTGGGGGCCGCGCCGAGGGCAGAGAGCGCGCCGCTTTTAAAGGCGATAACGTCAGGCTGGTCGATCTCGTAGACCCGCGTCCCCGCCGGCCAATCCAGCCGGTAGGCGCGGGTGTCCAGCCCGGAAGCCACGATCACCAACTGACGCACGCCCGCGTGCGTCGCCGCGACGCAGAAGTCGTCGAAGAAGCGGGTACGGGCGGCGAACATGTCGACCATCCGCGGAACACCGATGTCGCTTTCGAGGCTCCCCGAATCGATCTCGCCGCTGGCCAGTTGGCTCAGCACTTCCAGTCCGACGGCGCGCACCAAGGGCTCGGCCAGCTCGTCGGTGATGATCGGTTGCGGACGCCTGGTCGCGACCGCTCGCGCCGCGGCGACCATCGTCGCGGTGGCTCCCACACTGCTGGCCAGATCCCACGCATCATGCTCGGTTCGTGCCATCAGATCCCTCCTCTTCTGCGCGCATGGCGGCACGCCAAAGCGACTGTCGCAGCGGGTCTTTCGCACTCGGCTGCGGGCGCGGTGCGTTGATGTGATTGGGAACGATTACGGCTCGGACACCGGCGCCCGCAGTGACGCGGTGATGCGTTCGGCGGTCCGGCGAGTGGCTTCGATCATCCCGGCGGGGGGCCTGCCCGTCGGTAGCAACGTGGACACGACGGCGACGCCCGATGAACCGAGCGGTATCGCCATCGCGGAGCAGCTGTAGTCGGCTGCCACCTGCCCGGCGTCAACAACCGGAACCCTGGTGGCGCAGCTATAGTGCGCGCGAGCCTGCGCCGTTTCCGGCGGGACGGCGTCACCCGACTTCGCGACGTAGCGGATGGGTGTTCGCGCGTCGAGTGTGTCGAGGTATACGGGACCGTCGCCCAAATTGACCGACAGGCTCACGGCCGCCCCGGTGCGTGCCGCGAGTTCGGCCATGGGCCGCTGGGCCGCGACGCGCAGTCGGGCCACGGGCGTGACCGTCGCACCGAGGCGGAGCACAGTCGCGCCCAGGCTGTAGCGCGAGCCGTCCCGCCGAACTGCTCCTACCTCGACCAGCTGGCGAAGGAGTCGATGCACCGTCGGATGGGGCAGCCCCGCGGCTGCGCTGAGGTCCACCAGCCGCACCGGTTGCAGCTCGGCGACCAGGTCGAGAAGCGCGAAGGCAGTATGGATGACGCTTCGGGCTGGGCCGGCTGGTTCGGACTTTCCCGCGGTGGGGGCCATGCAACAGCGTACCGTCACCCGGGGCATCAACGGGTCCTCGCGGCGCGCAAGTAGTTGCTGATGTCGGACGTGTCCGGCAGCGGCGGCGTGGCAGCGGAGAGCAGACCGGCTTGGCGCAGGACCTGAGCCTGGTCCCAGTAGAGCGTCTCGCTCAGCATCAAAGAGTCGCGGAACTTGACGATCACGACGAAGGCGACTTCGAGTGGCACCCCCGTCGGGGCCACCCCGGGCAGCAGCTGCGGTACCTCGCGGTCGTGGGTGAGCCGCATGATGCACTCATCGACCAAGACGTCGTCACCGATCGAGCGGGCAATGAGGTCAAGCTCGGTGTCCGGCGGCTGTCCTGGGATGAAGACGTCGGCGTAATAGGCGCGCAGGGCCTCGCGCCCGGATGCGCCGCTCATCGTCGGCAGGTGCATGACGCGCGCCTCAGGCACCATTGTCGACACCGCGAGATCTGCGTCCCTGCAGGCGAATTCGTAGCGGGTGTGCTGCTCCCAGAGCTCCACCATGTCAATGCGGTTCATCACGATGGAACGCTAAGACTGCCGCGACGGGGCCGGCAAACCAATGTCCGGAGAGTGGACATTCGGCCAGCCCTGGCCGACTAGCCGGCGGCTTCCGCCAGGTAGCGCAGGGCGAGCAGGTAGCCCTCGATGCCCAGCCCGACGATCACCCCGGTCGCAACCGGGCTGAGGTAGGAGTGCCGCCGAAACTCCTCGCGGGCATGCACGTTGGAGATGTGCACCTCGATCAGCGGCGCGCGCAACTCTGCGCACGCGTCGCGCAGCGCCACCGACGTGTGGGTGAGGCCGCCGGCGTTGAGGATCACCGGCTCACCGGCATCGGCGGCCGCATGGATCCAGTCCAGTAGCTGCGATTCGTTATCGCTTTGCCGCACAACCACTTTGAGCCCCAGGGCGGCGGCTTCGCGCTCGATCAGCTCCACCAGCTGGTCGTGCGTGGTGTCGCCGTACACGTCTGGCTCGCGGCGGCCCAGCCGGCCCAGGTTCGGGCCGTTGATCACGTTCACCGTCATGAGGCCCCCAACCCGGAGTAGGCCGCCGCCAGCAGCGACGGATCCGGTCCCGTCAGCCGGCCCGGCTTCCCGAGCCCGTCGAGGACCACGAACCGAAGCACGCCGGCGCGGGTTTTCTTGTCCCCGGCCATGTATTCCAGCAACTGCGGCAACGCGTCGGCGTCGTAGGTGACCGGCAGGCCGAGCGAGGTCAGGATGCTGCGGTGGCGCTCCGCCGTGTCGTCGTCGAGGCGGCCCGCGAGGCGGGCCAGCTCCGCGGCGAACACCAGGCCCACCGACACCGCGGCGCCGTGGCGCCACCGGTAGCGCTCCCGGCGCTCGATCGCGTGCGCCAAAGTGTGTCCGTAGTTGAGGATTTCGCGCAGCTCCGACTCCTTCTCGTCGGCGGCGACCACCTCCGCCTTGACGGCGATCGCGCGCCGGATCAGCTCCGGCAGCACGTCGCCCGCGGGGTCCAGCGCGGCCTGCGGGTCGGCCTCGATGAGGTCGAGGATCACCGGGTCGGCGATGAACCCCGCCTTCACCACCTCGGCCATCCCGGCGACGAGTTCGTTGCGCGGCAACGTCTTCAGCGTCTGCAGGTCGACGAGGACGGCCAGCGGCTGATGGAACGCGCCGACGAGGTTCTTGCCGGCGTCGGTGTTGATGCCGGTCTTGCCGCCGACGGCCGCGTCGACCATGCCCAGCAACGTGGTGGGGACGTGCACGATGTCGACGCCGCGCAGCCAGGTCGCCGCCGCGAAACCGGCGACGTCGGTGGCCGCGCCGCCGCCGAGGCTGACCACGGCGTCCTTGCGGCCGATCCCGATGCGCCCCAACACCTCCCAGATGAATCCCACGACGGGCAGGTCCTTGCCCGCCTCGGCGTCCGGGATCTCGATGCGGTGCGCGTCAATCCCCTTGTCGGCCAAGCGAATTCGGATCTCCTCGGCGGTCTCGCCCAACACGGGCTGATGCAGGACGGCGACCCGGTGCCGGCCGGACAGTAGGCCCTCCAGCTCGCCGAGCAGGCCGGTGCCGATCACCACCGGATACGGTTCGTCGACGGCCACGTACACGGTGACCGGGGCGGCGGTCATGTGGCGGCCCCGCTCGTCGTCTCCAACCGGCTCAGGATGTTGCGTACCACCGCGCCGGGATTGCGGCGGTTGGTGTCGACCCGGATGGTCGCGACGCGCCGGTACAGCGGGACCCGCTTGGCCATCAGGTCGCGGTATTTCTCCGCGCGGTCCGGCCCGGCCAGCAGCGGGCGCACGGCGGTTCCGCCGGTGCGCCGCACCCCTTCGCGGGCGCCGATCTCGAGGTAGATGACCGTGTGCCCGGCGAGCGCCTCGCACACGCCCGGGCTGGTGACCGCGCCACCGCCGAGCGACAGGACGCCGTCGTGCTCGGCCAGCGCCGCGCGCACCACCTGTTCCTCGATGCGGCGGAACTCCTGTTCCCCGTCGGTGGCGAAGATGTCGGCGATGCTGCGTCCGGTCTGCTGCTCGATCGCCGCGTCGGTGTCGAGCAGGTCGACCCCGAGCGCCTTGGCCAGCCGTCGCCCGATGGTGGACTTGCCGGAGCCCGGCAGCCCCACCAGCACCGCCTTGGGGGCCATCACGCGGTACCGCGCGCGGCGGGCGATTCCCGATCGGCGACCGCGCGCTGGTAGGACTCGACATTGCGGCGGGTTTCGGTCAGCGAGTCGCCGCCGAACTTCTCCAGCGCCGCGCGGGCCAGCACCAGCGCGACCATGGTCTCGACCACGACGCCGGCGGCCGGCACCGCGCACACGTCCGAGCGCTGATGGATCGCGACGGCCTCGCCGCCGGTCGCCATGTCGACGGTGGCCAGGGCCCGCGGGACGGTGGAGATGGGCTTCATCGCGGCGCGCACCCGCAGCGGCTGGCCGTTGGTCATGCCGCCTTCCAGCCCGCCGGCGCGGTTGGTCGAGCGGACGACGCCGTCGGGCCCGGGGTACATCTCGTCGTGGGCGCGGCTGCCGCGGCGCCGCGCGGTCTCGAAGCCGTCACCGATCTCGACGCCCTTGATCGCCTGGATGCCCATCACGGCGGCGGCAAGCTGGCTGTCCAGCCGGTTGTCGCCGCTGGTGAACGAGCCCAGCCCGACCGGCAGGCCCAGCGCCACCACCTCGACGACGCCGCCGAGGGTGTCGCCGTCCTTCTTGGCCGCCTCGATCTCGGCGATCATCGCTTCCTCGGCCGCCTTGTCGAACGCGCGGACCGGGCTGTCGTCGATCGCGGCCAGGTCCTCCGGGCGCGGCGGCGGACCGTCGTAGGGCTTGGACGGGCCGATCGCGATGACGTGCGAGAGCACCTCGACGCCGAGCGCCTGACGCAGGAACGAGCGGGCCACGGTCCCGGCCGCGACGCGGGCGGCGGTCTCGCGGGCGCTGGCCCGTTCCAGCACCGGCCGGGCGTCGTCGAAGCCGTACTTGAGCATGCCCGCGTAGTCGGCGTGGCCCGGCCGCGGCCGGGTCAGCGGTTCGTTGCGGGCGCTGTTCGTCAGTTCCGTCGGGTCCACCGGGTCGGTGGCCATCACGGTTTCCCACTTCGGCCACTCGGTGTTGCCGATCTCGATCGCGATCGGCCCGCCCAGGGTGACGCCGTGGCGGATCCCGGAAAGGATGGTCACCGCGTCGCGCTCGAACTTCATCCGCGCGCCGCGGCCGTAGCCCAGGCGGCGGCGGGCCAGCTGATCGGCGATTTCGGTGGACGTGACGTCGACGCCGGCGACCATGCCTTCGACCACGGCCACCAGCGCGCGACCATGGGATTCTCCGGCGGTGATCCAGCGCAACACCCGGCCATTCTCCCATGTGCTCAACCCAGCCAGGCCAACCCCGCCGCGCCCGCCGTGGCCAGGCACATCGACGGGCCGTGCGGCACGGTGCGCGTGCCGCGCGCCAGCGCGACCACCCCGGCGAGCGCCGTGAGCAGCGGTGCGCCCAGCGCCGCCAGGAACCACACGTCCGGGCCGAAACAGCCGGCCAGGCCGCCCAGCCCGAGCGCCAGCTTGACGTCGCCGGCCCCCATCGCCGCCGGGGCGACAAGGTGGACCGCCAGGTACGCCCCGGTCAACGCCGCCGCGCCGGCCAGCGCGGGCAGCCCGCGACCCGCCAGGGCGGCGACCAGCAGTATGCCGGCGGCCCCGGGCAGCGTCAGCGCGTTGGGCAGCCGGCGCGACCGGATGTCGTAGGCGCTCAGCGCCGCCATCCACAGCACCACCACCCCGGCCGCCATGGAGCGGCAGGCTAGCGCAGCGCCGCCTCCATCGCCGCTCGCGGCGCGGGCAGCCCAGTGAACTGTTCCACCTGGGAAAACGCCTGGTGCAGCAGCATCTGCAGGCCGTCGATCACCCGGCCGCCCGCCGCGCCGACCGCGGCGGCCAGCGGCGTCGGCCACGGGTCGTAGACCGCGTCCAGCAGCACCGGGATCGCGGCGAACCCGCCGGCATACCGCGCGGCCACGTCCGCCGGGATGGTGCTGACCAGCACCTGCGCGCCCGCCACCTCGTCGGCCAGCCCGGCGTCGTCCAGGCCGCAGTACCGGGTCTCGACGCCGACGCGGGCGCCGAGGTCCACCAGCCGGGCGGCCTTGTCCGGATCCCGCGCGACGACGGTGATGCCGGTGACGCCGAGTTCGGCCAGGCCGACGACGGCCGCCGGCGCGGTCCCGCCCGATCCACAGACCAGCGCCCATCCCGAGGCCGAACCGATGGCGCC
Source organism: Mycobacterium sp. E796 (assembly GCF_001672815.1). GTDB lineage: Bacteria > Actinomycetota > Actinomycetes > Mycobacteriales > Mycobacteriaceae > Mycobacterium. Next base: position 9,312 of record NZ_LZKK01000156.1, read on the forward strand.
AGCGACCCCGTCGACGTCGGTGTTGTCGGCCCGCCAGCCCGCCGCCGTGCGCACCAGGGTGTTCGCGGAGCCGACCAGGGCCGCGCGCTCGGTGTGCTCGTCGGCGAATCGCAGGGCGGCGAATTTGCCCGGCATGGTCACCGACACCCCGACCCACTCTGGTCCGAAACCGCCGACCACGCCGGGCAGCTCCTCGGCGCCGCACTCGATGCGGTCGTAGGTCCAGTCGTTCAGGCCCAGCGCCCGGTACGCGGCCAGGTGCAGGTCAGGGGACTTCGAATGGGCGATGGGGCGCCCGAGCACCCCCGCCTTTCTAGCGGGGCGTGCTGTCGAGGACACCGTTGTGCTTAGCCAGCTCGATATTGGCCAAATGCTGCTGATAGTCCTTGGTGAACAGCGTCGTGCCCTGGGCATCGATGGTGACGAAGTACAGCCAGTCCCCCGGCTCCGGATGCTCGGCCGCGCGCAGCGCGTCGACGCCGGGCGAACAGATCGCCGTGGCGGGCAGCCCCTGCGACACGTAGGTGTTCCACGGGGTCCGCTGGGCGCGGTCGGCGTCGGAGGTGGCGACCTCGCGGCGGTCCAGCGGATAGTTCACGGTCGAGTCGAATTCCAGCGTGTGGTGCGCGTGCAGGCGGTTGTAGATCACCTGCGCCACCTTCGCGAAGTCCTGCGAATTGGATTCCTGCTGCACCAGCGAGGCGACCACCAGGATGTCGTAGGGCGACACCCCCCTGGCCTGCGCGGAGTCCAGCAGCCCGGACTTCATGTACTCCACGGCGCCCGCGCTGATCAGGCTGGTCAGGATGCTTTCGGCCGACGACGCCGGGTCGACGTTGAAGGTCCCCGGCGCGATCAGTCCCTCGATGCGGCGGTGGTCCTTGCCCAGTTCGGTCACGGGCTCGACGGCCCAGGGCGGCACCGCCAGTGTCGTGGGCGCGCTGTCGGAGGCCGCGGTGCGCAGGTCGTCGACCGACACGCAGCGCTTGGTGCCGTCCAGGTCCACACAGGTGGCGCGGGAGATCAACGAGAAGATGCCGGGATTCACCACGTTGGTCTTCATGTCGGTGGTGTCGTCGAGCTGACGGCCCTCGGGGATGACCAGCCGCCCCACCCGGTTGTTCGGGTCGGCCAGCCGCGCGACGGCGTTGGCCGCCGGGATTTCGGTGCGCATCCGGTAGTAGCCGGGCTGGATCGAGTTGATCGCGGCGTTGCCATGCGCGGCGTTGACGAACGCGCGCACCGTCGCAACGACCCCCTGGCTGTGCAGCGTCTCGCCGACCATGGTGGTCGAGTCGCCGTCCTGCACGTGAATCACGATGTCGCGCTTGCCGTTTCCGCTGTAGTCGTCACCGGAGCCGAACATTGTGTTCCACAGCCGGGTGCCGACGAAGACGACGGTCACCATCACCACGACGGACAGCACGAGGGCGACCCGGCCGATGAAGCGCTTGCGCCGCTTGCGCTGTGCTGCACGGTTGCGGGCAACCCGGCTCGTCCGGCGCCGTGGCGAGCCGACCGCCTCGGGCTCGGCGCGCTGGCCGCGGGCGCTGTCAACCATCGGTGAGCCCCCCGGTCGCCGCGCGGCGCTGGTCGAGCCAGCTCTGCAGGATCGCCACCGCCGCGGCCTGGTCGATCACCGCGCGCTGCTCGCGGGCCCGCACCCCCGCGGCGCGCAGCGACCGCTGGGCGCTCACGGTGGTCAGCCGCTCGTCGGCCAGCCGGACCGGCGTCGGGGCGATCCGCCGGGCCAGCGTCTCGGCCAGTTCGATCGCGTCCACCGCCGACGGCCCGGTGCGGTCGGCCAGGGTGCGCGGCAGCCCGACGATCACCTCGACGGCCCCCAGCTCGGCGGCCAGCTCGGCCAGCCGGCGCACGTGCCTGCCGGAACGGTCGCGACGCACCGTCTCCACCGGGGTGGCCAGGATGCCGTCGGGGTCGCTGGCGGCCACGCCGATGCGCACGCTCCCCACGTCGACACCGAGCCGACGACCACGCCCAGGGTCCTGATCAGGGTCGCCGGGCCGGTCCGGTAGGCGGTGCTGTGTCAAGACCACTCAACCGACCCGCGCGATCTCGCGTACTGCCTTGAGGACCGCGTCGAGGGCCGCGTCGATGCCGGTCGGGTCCTTCCCCGAGCCCTGCGCCAGGTCGGCCTTGCCGCCGCCGCGGCCGTCGACGGCCCCGGCGACCTGCTTGATCAGCTCGTTGGCGCTCAGACCGAGCTCCTGGGCGGCGGCGTTGGCGGCGACGGCGTAGGGCACTGAATTGCCCTCGCCCGCTGAGTTGTCCGCGATCAGCGCGACCACCGCCGGATCGCTGCCCAGCTTGCCCCGGATGTCGCCGGCCAGGGAGCGCAGGTCGCCCGCAGTCATCCCGCTCGACATCCGCTGCGCCACCACACGCACGTTACCGATCCGCTCGGCGCCGGCCGCGGCGTTGGTCGCGGCGGCCCGCGCGCCCGCGAGCCGGGCGCGTTCGAGTTCCTTCTCGGCGGCCTTGAGCCGGTCCACCAGGTTGGCGACCCGGGCCGGCACCTCCTCGGACGGCACCTTCAGCGACGACGCCAGCCCGGCCATCAGCGCGCGCTCCTTGGCCAGGTGGCGGAACGACTCCAGCCCGACGTAGGCCTCCACCCGTCGGATCCCGGAACCGATCGACGACTCGCCCAGGATGGTCACCGGCCCGATCTGCGCCGAGTTGTGCACGTGCGTGCCGCCGCACAGCTCCAGCGAGAACGGCCCGCCGATCTCCACCACGAGCACCTCGTCGGGATAGGCCTCGCCGAACAGGGCCATCGCCCCCATCGCCTTGGCCTTCTCGAGCTGCTCGGTGAAGGTGTGCACCTCGAAGTCGGCCTGTACCGCCTCGTTGGTGACCTCCTCGATCTGGGTGCGCTGGTCCTCGGTCAGCGCGCCCTGCCAGTTGAAGTCGAAGCGCAGGTAGCCCGGCCGGTTCAGTGACCCGGCCTGAACGGCGTTGGGCCCCAACACCTGTCGCAGCGCGGCGTGCACCATGTGGGTGCCCGAGTGGCCCTGCGTGGCGCCGCGGCGCCAGCCCGGATCCACCGCGGCGACGACGGTATCGCCCTCCACGAATTCGCCGGACTCCACGTTGACCCGGTGCACGAACAAGGTTTTGGCGATCTTCTGCACGTCGGTGACGGCCGCTCGGGCGCTCTTGTTTGCACCGGTTCCGCTGATGCTGCCCTCGTCGGCGATCTGCCCGCCCGACTCGGCGTAGAGCGGGGTGCGGTCCAGCACCAGCTCCACGCGGTCCGCGCCATCGCCGCCGTGCGCGACGACGGGCACCCGTTTGCCGTCCACGAAGATGCCCAAAATCCTTGCCTCGGAGGTCAACTCGTCGAACCCGGTGAACTCGGTGGGACCGGCGTCGACCAGCTCGCGGTAGGCGCTCAGGTCGGCGTGCGCGTGCTTGCGCGCGGCGGCGTCGGCCTTGGCGCGGCGGCGCTGCTCGGCCATCAGCTCCCGGAAGCCGATCTCGTCGACCTGCAGGCCGGCCTCGGCGGCCATCTCGAGGGTGAGCTCGATCGGGAAGCCGTAGGTGTCGTGCAGGGTGAACGCGTCCGACCCGGATACCACCGTCGCGCCGGTCGCCTTGGTGGCGCCGGCGACGTCCTCGAACAGCTTCGAACCCGACGCCAGCGTGCGGTTGAAGGCGGTCTCCTCGGCGACGGCGATGCGCCGGATCCGGTCGAAATCGGTGACGAGTTCGGGGTACGACGGGCCCATCGAGTCGCGCACGGTGGCCATCAGGTCCCCGACGATCGGCCCCTCGATGCCGAGCAGCTTGGCCGAGCGGATCACCCGGCGCAGCAGCCGGCGCAAGACGTAGCCGCGCCCGTCGTTGCCGGGGCTGACGCCGTCGCCGATCAGGATCGCGGCGGTGCGGCTGTGGTCGGCGATGACGCGGTAGCGCACGTCGTCCTCGTGGTTACCGGTGTCGTATCCGCGCGGCGCGCGGGTGGCGACCAGATCGATGACCGGTCGCAGCAGGTCGGTCTCGTACACGTTGTGCACGCCCTGCAGCACGAACGCGACCCGCTCGACGCCCATGCCGGTGTCGATGTTCTTGCGGGGCAACGGCCCGAGGATCTCGAAGTCGGTCTTGGAGGTGCCCTCGCCGCGCTCGCTCTGCATGAACACGAGGTTCCACAGCTCGACGTAGCGGTCCTCGTTGGCGATCGGGCCGCCCTCGACGCCGAACTCGGGGCCGCGGTCGTAATAGATCTCCGACGACGGCCCGCACGGCCCCGGGATGCCCATCGACCAGTAGTTGTCCTCCATGCCGCGGCGCTGGATCCGCTCCGCCGGCAGCCCGGCGATCTCCTGCCACAGCGAGAACGCCTCGTCGTCATCGAAATAGACTGTGGCCCAGAGCCTTTCGGGATCCAGGCCGTATCCGCCGTCGTCGATCGAATTGGTCAGCAGCGCCCAGGCCAGCTCGATTGCCCGGCGCTTGAAGTAGTCGCCGAACGAGAAGTTGCCGGCCATCTGGAAGAAGGTGTTGTGCCGGGTGGTGATGCCCACCTCGTCGATATCGGGGGTGCGGATGCACTTTTGGATGCTGGTGGCCGTCGCGTACGGCGGCGTGCGCGCGCCCAGGAAGAACGGCACGAACTGGACCATGCCGGCGTTGACGAACAGCAGGTTGGGGTCGTCGAGGATCACCGATGCGCTCGGCACCTCGGTGTGGCCCGCCTTCACGAAGTGATCGAGGAATCGCTTCCTGATCTCGTGTGTCTGCACTTCTAGTCCGCTTCTTCCTAGTTGCTTTGCTTTGCTTCGATTGGATTCCCAGCCTAGCCAGCTAGCCCTCCAGGAAGCTCAACCGCACCGACCGCCGTGGATTGTCCCGGTTGAGGTCGACCAACACGATGCTTTGCCAGGTGCCCAGCTGCGGGTCACCGCTGGCGACCGGCACCGTCACCGACGGCGCGACGATCGCCGGCAGCACGTGGTCGGCGCCGTGGCCCGGCGATCCGTGCGCGTGCCGGTACCGCTCGTCGCGCGGCAACAGCCGTTCCAGCGTGTCGACCAGGTCGTCGTCGGACCCGGCCCCGGTCTCGATGATCGCGACCCCGGCCGTGGCGTGCGGGACGAACACGTTGCACAGGCCGTCGCCGTAGCTGAAGCAGAACCGGCGCACCGCATCGGTCAGATCGACGATGCGGCGCTGAGCGGTGTCTACCTGCAGCACATCGGTATGCACCCGGTCCAGCCTACGGCGCGCCCCGCGGCACCGGCCAATCGTTTGTGAGGGCTGCCACACCCCCGGGGGGCATTGTCACCGCGGCCGGCCAGGAGGAACGTATCTGGTTGGACCGGTGGCGCCACCGGGGCGCTGCCCCGAACAAAGAGGGGGTGGATCGTGTACGCACGCTCTACCACTATTCAGGCGCAACCCTCGTCGATCGACGCGGGAATAGCGCATGTTCGCGACGAGGTCATGCCGGGACTCCAGGCCATGGCGGGGTGCATCGGCGTGTCCCTGCTGGTCGACCGGGAGTCCGGCCGCTGCATCGCCACCAGCGCCTGGGAGAGCGAGGACGCCATGCGCGCCAGCGGGGACCAGGTGACGCCCATCCGCGACCGGGCCGCGGAAATGTTCGGCGGCACGGCGAACGTGGAGCAGTGGGAGATCGCCGCGCTGCACCGCGATCACCGCGCGCCCGACGGCGCCGGCGTGCGTGCGACGTGGGTCAGGGTGCCGCAAGGCCAAATGGACCCTGGCATCGAGTACTTCAAGTCGTCCGTCCTGCCTCAACTCGAGGAGCTCGACGGGTTCTGCAGCGCCAGCCTGCTGGTCGACCGCGCGTCCGGGCGCGGCGTGTCTTCGGTGACGTTCGACAGCATGGACGCGATGCAGCGCAACCGCGAGCAGGCGACCGCCCTCAAGATCGCGTCGATGCGCGAGGCGGGCGTCGAGGAACTCGACGAGCGCGAGTTCGAGCTGGCGCTGGCGCACCTGCGGGTACCCGAGCTGGTCTGATCCGGTTTCGGGCCCATTGCCACCCCTACCCCGACGAGGAGGAAGGTAGTCATTGGGCCCCGGTGGCGCCACCGGGGCCCAGTCAAATCCAGGCCCCGACAAGGAGGCTCACCAATGTACGCACGCTCCACCACCATTCAGGCGCAACCCCTGTCCGTCGACATCGGCATTGCGCACATTCGCGATGTCGTCATGCCCGCCCTGCAGGAGATGGACGGGTATGTCGGTCTGTCGCTGTTGGTTGATCGGCAGGGCGGCACCTGCATCGCCACCAGCTCGTGGGACAGCTTGGAGAAGATGCGCGCCAGCGCCGAGCGGGTGGCGCCCATCCGTGACCGCGCCGCCATGATGTTCTCCGGCCAGGCGAGGGTCGAAGAATGGGACATATCCCTGATGCGCCGCGATCATCGGGCGCATCAGGGAGCGTGCGTGCGGGCCACCTGGCTCAAGGTGGTGCCGGACCATCTCGAGCGGTCCCTCAACTTCTACCGGATGTACGTGCTCCCGGAGTTGGAGACGCTCGACGGCTTCTGCAGCGCCAGCCTGATGGTCGACCACCCGGCGTGCCGGCGGGCGGTGGCGTGCTCGAGCTTCGACAGCGTCGAAGCGATGGCCCGAAACCGCGACCGGGCGAGCGAGCTGCGCAGCAGGCGCGCCCGCGACCTGGGCGCCGAGGTGCTCGACGTGGCCGAGTTCGAGCTGGCCATCGCGCATTTGCGGGTGCCGGAGCTGGTCTAGGGCCGGCGTGAGTGTGTAACTAGGGCTTTTCGTGTGCATCCACGGCGGGAATCCGGCGAAATCTGCGCCCTAGATACCCACGCAAAGCCGTCAGCTCACACCCTGTGACCACTGCGACTGCTTAGGGCAGCGCGTCCCCGGGGAACCCGCGGCACTCGTGCACCTGGTAGGTGAACACCCCCGCCGCGACCCCGGGGTCGTCGGCCATGATGGCGCGGGTGTCGTCGACGCTCGCGGCGAACACCCCGATGCCGCAGACATCGGACTCGTCGGTGACCGGCAACACCACCGCCAGCACGCCGTCGTCGCGCAGGCCGAAGTTGCGCCGGCCGTGCTCCCAGATGATCGGCGGCGACGACTCGTCGCCGAACCTGGGGCCGCGCTTGAGGATGACGACGCTGTAGGCCTTGGCTGTGGGCAGCAGCCGGCCCATCTCCTCGTCGGTGAAGGTTCTCATGCCCGTCCCCTCTTACGGATGATCGCGCGCAGCCGGTCCAGTCGACCGGCCATCTCCCGCTCGCCGCCGCGGCCGGTGGGCCGATAGTAGTCCACGTCCACCAGCTCGTCGGGCGGATATTGTTGGGGCACAACGCCATCCGGGGCGTCATGCGAGTACTTGTAACCCTGCGCGTTGCCCAGCGCCGCGGCGCCGGAGTAGTGCCCGTCGCGCAGGTGCGGCGGCACCAGCCCGGCCTTGCCGGCCCGGATGTCGTTCATGGCCGCTGCGAGCGCGGTGGTGACCGCGTTGGACTTCGGCGCGGTGGCCAGGTGGATGGTGGCGTGCGCCAGTGTCAGCTGGGCCTCCGGCATGCCGATCAGCGCCACGGTCTGGGCGGCGGCGACCGCGGTCTGCAGCGCGGTCGGATCGGCCATCCCGATGTCCTCGCTGGCCAGGATCATCAGCCGGCGCGCGACGAACCGCGGGTCCTCGCCCGCGACCAGCATGCGGGCCAGGTAGTGCAGCGCGGCGTCGACGTCGGAGCCGCGGACCGACTTGATGAAGGCGCTGACGACGTCGTAGTGCTGGTCGCCGTCGCGGTCATAGCGCACGGCGGCCTTGTCCAGCGACTGCTCGATGGTCTCGACCGTGACGACATCATTTGCCTCCGCCGCGACCTCGAGCGCGGTCAGCGCGCGGCGGGCATCGCCGGCGGCCAGCTGCACCAGGAGGTCGACGGCCTCGGGCTGCACCTCGACGCGGCCGCCGAGGCCGCGGGGGTCGTCGATCGCGCGGCGGACCAGCGTGCGGATGTCGTCGGACGTCAGCGGCCGCAGCTGCAGGATCAGCGACCGGGACAAGAGCGGCGCCACCACGGAGAACGAGGGGTTCTCCGTCGTCGCCGCCACCAGCAGCACCACCCGGTTCTCCACCGCGGACAGCAGCGCGTCCTGCTGGGTCTTGGAGAACCGGTGCACCTCGTCGATGAACAGCACGGTCTGTTCGCCGGAAAGGAGCGCGTGCCGCGCCTTGTCTATCACCGCCCGGACGTCCTTCACGCCGGCCGACAGCGCCGACAGCGCCTCGAACCGGCGGCCCGTCGACCCCGAGATCAGCGCCGCCAGTGTGGTCTTGCCGCTGCCCGGGGGGCCGTACAGGATGACGGACGCGACACCCGAGCCCTCCACCAGGCGGCGCAGCGGCGACCCGGGTGCCAGCAGGTGGCCCTGGCCGACGACTTCGTCCAGCGATGCCGGCCGCATCCGCACCGCCAGCGGCGCACCCGCCGACACGCCGAAGCCCTGGTCAGTTGTCTGCGATGCGCCGGGAAGGTCGAAGAGACCGTCGGACACGGTTTTAGGCATACCACGTCCGGGCGACGGGGTGTGCCGGGGCGAAAAGCGGCGAAAACAATACGCGCGTCCTGGCGACTTATTTGCTAAGTTCCGGGTTGCCAGATTCCGTGCGCGTGGCCACAAGTTGAATCCAACAGCTAGGACGGACATGAGCCAGCCCCCCGAGTACCCCGGCACCCCCCAGAAC
>NZ_LZKK01000157.1 GCF_001672815.1 Mycobacterium sp. E796
GTCCAGCGACTGGCCGTTCATGGTCAGCAAGGACTCGGCCGCCGACTACGCCCGCTACCGCGCGCACCTGCACGCGCACGCCACCCGCGAGATCGCCGGAGCGCTGGCGTCGGGCCGGCGCGACACCGCGCAGCGGCTGGCCGACGGCTGGAACCGCGCCGACGGCCTGTTCGGTGCCCTGGATGCGCGTAGGCTGCCCCGGTGAGCGCCTCCCCTTGCCGCGAGGGTCCCCAAACGTACGGCGACACGCCGGTGTGTGCGGCATTTTGGGGCCACTCGCGCCACCGAAGGGGGGCCCACGCGTGAAGATCCTGATGGTGTCGTGGGAATACCCGCCGGTGGTGATCGGCGGGCTGGGCCGGCACGTACATCACCTCTCGACCGCGCTGGCCGCCGCCGGCCACGACGTCGTCGTCCTGTCGCGCCGGCCGACGGGCACCGATCCCAGCACCCACCCGTCCTGCGACGAGATCAGCGAGGGCGTCCGCGTCATCGCGGCCGCACACGATCCGCACGAATTCACGTTCAGCAACGACATGATGGCCTGGACCCTGGCGATGGGTCACTCGATGATCCGCGCCGGGCTGTCGCTCAAGAAATACGGGAGCGACCGGTCGTGGCGTCCCGACGTCGTGCACGCGCACGACTGGCTGGTCGCCCACCCGGCCGTCGCTCTTGCCCAGTTCTACGACGCGCCAATGGTTTCCACGGTTCACGCGACCGAAGCCGGCCGGCATTCGGGCTGGGTCAGCGGCGCGATCAGCCGTCAGGTGCACGCGGTCGAATCGTGGCTGGTGCGCGAATCCGATTCGCTGATCACGTGTTCGGCGTCGATGGCCGACGAGATCACCGAGCTGTTCGGTCCCGGCCTCGCCGAGATCATCGTGATCCGCAACGGCATTGACGCGGCGCGCTGGCCCTTCGCGCCCCGCCGGCCGCGCACCGGGCCGGCCGAGCTGCTCTACCTCGGGCGGCTGGAGTACGAGAAGGGCGTGCACGACGCCATCGCAGCGCTACCGCGGATCCGGCGCAGCCACCCGGGCACCACGCTGACCATCGCCGGGGAGGGCACTCAGCAGGACTGGCTGATCGAGCAGGCCCGTAAACACCGGGTGCTCAAGGCGATCCGGTTTGTCGGGCACCTCGAGCACGCCGAGCTGCTCGCGCTGCTGCATCGGGCAGACGCGGCCGTGCTGCCCAGCCACTACGAGCCGTTCGGGCTCGTCGCCTTGGAGGCCGCCGCGGCCGGCACCCCGCTGGTGACCTCGAACATCGGCGGCCTGGGCGAGGCCGTGATCAACGGCCAGACCGGGGTGTCGTTCCCGCCCCGCGACGTGGCGGCGCTGGCCACGGCCGTCCGCACCGTGCTCGACGATCCCGACGCCGCGCAGCGGCGGGCCCGCGCGGCCCGCGAGCGGCTCACCTCCGACTTCGACTGGCGGACGGTGGCAAGGGAGACCGCGCAGGTCTATCTGGCGGCCAAGCGCGGCGAGCGGCAGCCGCAGCCGCGCCTGCCCATCGTGGAGCACGCGCTGCCGGACCGCTAACGTTCGAGCGATGGGGTTGCAGTATTCGAGCGTCATCGACGCACCGCGCGACGAGGTGTTCGCCTGGCACGCCCGGCCGGGCGCCTTCAACCGGCTCTCGCCGCCGTGGCAGCCCATGCGCGTCATCACCGAGGCCGACTCGCTCGAGGACGGGCGCGCCACGCTCGCGCTGCCCGGGGGGCTGCGCTGGGTGGCCGAGCACCAAGCCGACTCCTACGATCCGCCAAGGCGATTCGTCGACGCCATCGGCGGCGGCGGGCCGGCGGCCCTGCCGGCCCGGATCGCGGTGCGGTGGCGACACACCCATGACTTCGAGGATGTCGGCGGTGACCGCACCAGGGTCATCGACCGGGTCGACACGCCGGTGCCAGGGTCGTTGCTGCGCCCGATGTTCGCCTACCGGCACCGCCAGCTGGCCGACGACCTGGCCGCGCACCGGCTGGCCCGCGAGGCCGGTCTCGGCGCCGCGACCATCGCCGTCACGGGGGCGTCGGGGCTGGTCGGTTCGGCACTGACTGCGTTCCTGCGCACGGGCGGCCACCGCGTCATCACGCTGATCCGCAGGACCGCCGGCGGCGACGACGAGCGTCGGTGGAATCCCGACGACCCCGATCCGAACCTGCTGGGCGGGGTCGACGCGGTAATCCATCTCGCCGGCGCCTCGATCGCCGGCCGGTTCACCGACGCCCACCGGAATGCGATCCGCGACAGCAGGATCGGCCCGACCCGGCGCTTGGCCGAACTGGTGGCCCAAACCCACCCGGCGCCCCCCGTATTCGTCTCGGCTTCGGCGATCGGGTACTACGGCTACGACCGCGGCGAGGAATCCCTGACCGAGGACAGCGATCGCGGGGACGGGTTCTTGGCCGACGTCGTCGCCGAGTGGGAGGATGCGACGGCGCCCGCGGCGGCGGCCGGAGCGCGGGTGGTGCGGGTGCGCACCGGCATCGTGCAATCACCCCGCGGCGGCACCCTGAAGTTGATGCGTCCGCTGTTCGGCGCGGGATTGGGCGGTCGGCTCGGCGACGGCCGGCAGTGGTTGTCCTGGATCGCGATCGACGACCTGGTCGACATCTACCACCGCGCGGTGTGGGACGCCGGCCTGTCGGGCGCCGTGAATGCCGTTGCGCCGCAACCCGTCCGCAACAGCGAGTACACCCGCACCCTCGCCCACGTCGTGCGCCGGCCGGCGCTGCTGCCCGTGCCGCCCCTGGGCCCCCGCCTGCTGTTGGGCGAGCAGGGCGCCCGCGAACTCGCGTGCGCCAGCCAGAAAGTGGTTCCCGACAAGCTCACGGCGGCCGGGCACCGGTTTCGTCAACCCGACCTCGACACCGCCCTGCGGCACCTGCTCGGGCGCGTCCGATAGTTCAGGCCTCACTCGGCGTCCCTGCCGTCGCGGCTGCGCCGGTAGGCGCGGGCCCGCAGATCGGCGAGCCAATCGGGGTAGAGGCTCACCCCGGGCGCGGTGTTGGTGACCGGATCGAACGACACGTCCGGCTCGGGGTCGAGGACGCCGGTCAGGCTCAGCCGGGCCAGTGGCGTGAAATCGCCCCGGCCGCAGGCCTGGTCGATCGCAAAGTCGATGCCGGTATTGCCGATGGCCTGCTCGACGCTGTCCAGCGACAGTCCAAACCCGTTGACATCACTCATGATTCGTGCCCTCAGCCACCAGACGCTGCCCTGATAGCGAAAGGGCATCAGGCTGGTCAGCGTCTGGCCGGACCATGACGTGGTCGGGCGCAGCGCCACGGCCCGGGCCAGCACACCCGAACCCGCCGAGACCAGCAGGATGTCCCACGGCGACGCCGCCACCTGCTGGGGCGCGATGCGGAGGGCCAGGCCGATGAAGTCGGGCAGGACCCCCGGGGTGCCGGCGGCCTTGGAGATTCGGGCGACGACGTCGGACGAAGGGACGGGCAGCCCGTCGGCCGCGGGAGCGACGCGTTCGAGCGAGCCGTCGGCGAGTACGCCGACCGGATGGAAAAACCGGCGACCGCGCAGTGCGGATCCCCATTGAAAGGGCTTGGCCACAAGATCAGAAACGTCCACCGGCGCCGGGTTCCCGTTCTTGCCCGCGAGAAACCCCGGCCGCAAGGGGTCCGAAAGCGAACGGGAGGCGGATGCGTCCCGGCCGGAAAACGAATATCTACGGGAAGTTGCCGCGCCACGTCCCCGGTCACGCCTGGCCCGCGGCGCGGCGCGAAAAATCCGCATTGCCATTCCGCCACGGCGGGGCGCCGCGGCGGCTAGCATGTAAACCAGGTTGAGTTCACAGCTTCTTTTCGAGCGCGATGCATGGCCGCACCTGCCGCTCCCCTCACCAGCCGATTGGCCCACCAGATGACTGCTCACCGTTCCATGGATTCACCGGAGAAAAAACAACCCGCCAGCTGCCGTTACATGGCCGACTTCGAGGGCGCGCGGCTCTACGTATATGCGCGCAGCCTGGGCACCGTCCTGCGCGTCGATGGCGAGATCGACGCGTCGAATGCCGACCAGTTCGCCCAGACGATCCGCCGTTTCTCCCGCCTGAAAACCCCGTTGATCCTCGACCTGAGCCAGCTGGATTTTTTGAGCCTTGACGGTTTCCGGGCGCTGCTGTCGCTCAACCACGAACATCGCCAGGCGCGGGTGCACTGCAGCGTCGTCACCGGCCCTGCGATGCGCCCGCTGCTGCACATCATCACCGATCACGGTTTGCAGGTGGTGGGATCGGTGGCCGAAGCCCTCCAACTCCTCGACGACATCGTCAAGGCCAGGCGCCAGTTGCTCTCGGGCATCGTCGCCGATCGGCGACTCCGGCACGAGCCGGCGCAACGCGCCGCCATCCCCTCCTGAGGCCATAACGGCGTCCGGCGACGCACCTCACCGCACGGGCTAGCGACAAGCAGCGCATGTCCGCCAGCACTGGCGTACCGCTCGATCATTCAGTAAGTTAATGTTTCAATAACTTAACTGAGCGGCGCCGAGTCGTTGGCCGTCGCCCGGTGTTTTGTTTCGTCACCAGAGGGGTATCAACGCGTGAATCCGAGCCTTTCGAGCCGGCGGCTGGCGGACGTTTCGTGGGAGGCGGTCGGCCCGATGTGCCTGCCCGACAAAGACCAATTGGACGCCTGGCGTATGAGTCTGCGGCGGGCGGTGCTCGATCAAGTCACCGGATTCGTCGCCGAGCGATGCCACGACGCATTGGGTGCCTGCGGGGTGGACGTGGCCGGCGACATCTTGCTGGAGTTCGTCAACGGCGGCAAGTGCCTGCGCTCGACGTTCATGTATCTGGGCTGGTTATGCGGCGAAACTCCCAGCGATGCGGCACTGTCGGCAACCGCCAGCCTCGAGTTGCTGCACGCGTTTGCGCTGTTGCAAGACGATGTCATGGACAATTCGCCATCGCGGCGCGGTCGCCCGGCCGCGCACCTGCAATTCGCCACGTGGCACCGCCGCCGCGGGCTGTCCGGCTCCTCGCGGCGGTTCGGCGAATCGGCCGCCATCCTGCTCGGCGATCTCTGTTTGATCTGGGCCGAGCAGATGCTGCGCGACAGCGGCCTCGAGCGCCACCAGCTGCTCAAGGCATGGCCACGCTACGACGCCATGCGTACCGAGCTGGCGGTGGGCCAGTTCGCCGACCTGGCAACCGATATGCGGGACCTACCGACGATGGAGGCCGTTCTGGAGGTGGCGCGGCGCAAGTCCGGGAACTACACCGTGCGCCGGCCACTGGAGATCGGCGCCGCGATGGCCGGGTGCGACGCCCGGGTGCTCGACGCGCTAGGCGACTACGGCACCGCCATCGGCGAAGCTTTCCAGCTGCGCGACGACATCCTGGGCATCTTCGGGTCGCCCGCGGTGACCGGGAAGCCCAACGGCGGGGACCTGATCGAGCGCAAGGCCACCAGCGTCGTGGTGGCCGCGCACGAGTTGGCCGACGCGTCGACCCGCCGGCAGTTTCGCCAATTCATGAGCGGCGAGGAGCTCGACGACTCCGCACTGGACCAGTGGCGGAACCTCATCCTGGCCACCGGGGCGGTGCGGCTGATCGAACAACTGATCGCCGATCGCGTCGAGGCGGCTCTCAAGGCATTGGACGGAAACATCGTCGACGGCGCGCTCACCGCCGCGCTCGTCGACATGGCGGGCCTGTGCACCCGGCGCGCCGCATGAGCATCCGCACGGTGTCCGGGCGCACCGACCACGTCGTCGTGGTCGGCGCGGGATTCGCGGGGCTTGCCGCCGCGCTGCACCTGGCCGGCCGCGGCCGTGAAGTCACCGTGGTCGAGCGCCAAGCCTGGCCCGGCGGCCGGGCGGGGCGGCGCGATGTCGACGGCTACCACATCGACACCGGCCCGACGGTGCTCACGATGCCGGACATCATCGACGAGGCGTTCGCCGCGGTGGGCGAAACCGCCTCGGACAGAGTCGAATTGCGCCCGGTCGACCCGGCCTACCGGGCGCTGTTCGCCGACGGCAGCGGAATCGACGTGCACACCGAAGCCGACCGGATGGCCGCCGCGGTGCGCGAGTTCGCCGGACCACAGCAGGCCGACGGCTACCGGCGGCTGCGCGACTGGCTGAACCGGCTGTATCGCACGGAATTCGACGGCTTCATCGCCGCGAACTTCGACTCCCCGCTGTCGCTGCTGAGTCCTCAGCTGGCGCGGTTGGCCGCCCTCGGCGGGTTCCGCCGGTGGGACACGATGGTCAAGCGCCACATCAGCGATCCCCGGTTGCGCCGGGTGTTCACGTTCCAGTCGCTCTACGCCGGTGTCGCGCCCCAACATGCCCTGGCGGTGTACGCGGTGATCGCCTACATGGACACGGTCGCCGGGGTCTTCTTCCCGCGCGGCGGCGTGCGGGCGCTGCCCGACGCCCTCGCGGCGGCCGCCGCCGACGCCGGGGTGCGGTTCCGCTACGGGTCGACGGTCACCCGGCTGGAGCGCAGCGGGCAGCGGA
>NZ_LZKK01000158.1 GCF_001672815.1 Mycobacterium sp. E796
ACTGATCCGCTCTTGTGCCGCCTCGGCGCTGATGAATCCCACACCTCGAATCTATCGAACAAGTGTGCGAATCAGGCGGCCCGAACACCAATCTGTGGATAAAACCGAGACTGTGGACAAGTCACGCTCACCAGGGCTCACGAGTGCTCGGAGTTCAGCTGCCTCAGGGCTTGGATGCGGGCCTGGATCTGCTCGCGCGTGGCCGCGGCGATCGGCGGGCCACCGCAGCGACGGCGCAATTCGTTGTGGATCCAGCCGTGCGGTTTGCCGGTGCGGTGGTGCGTCGCCGAGACGAGCGTGTTGAGTTCGCGGCGCAGGTCGCGCAGCTGTCCGTGCATCGACGGCATGGGAGGCGGTGCACCCGCGGCCGCACGCTTGGCCAGCTGCTCGTCCTGGCGCCGGTGCAGCAGGGCACGCATCTGTTCGGCGTCGAGCAACCCGGGGATGCCGAGGTAGTCGGCCTCCTCCTCGCTGCCGGCCGGGGCGGCGGTGCCGAAGGAGGACCCGTCGAAAATGACCTGGTCCAGCTCGGCGTCGGCGCCCAGCGAGGTGAAACCCTTTTCCGTTTCGATCTTTTCGGTTTGCGTCCGTACGGCCGGGTCACCGTCGAGGGGATCGGCGTCCTCGCGGTGCGGTTGGCCGAGCACGTGATTGCGTTGTGCCTCCAGCTCGCTGGCCAGCTGCAGCAGGTTGGGCACCGACGGCACGAAGATGCTCGCGGTCTCGCCGGCCCGGCGCGACCGCACGAACCGGCCGATGGCCTGGGCGAAGAACAGCGGCGTCGAGGCGCTGGTGGCGTAGATCCCGACCGAAAGCCGGGGGACGTCGACGCCCTCGGAGACCATGCGCACCGCGACCAGCCAGCGGCTGGTGCTCTCGGCGAATTCGGTGATCCGCGCCGACGAGCCGGGATCGTCGGACAGCACCACGGTCGGTGGCTCCGACGTCAGCTTGGTCAGCAGGGCGGCGTACGCGCGGGCCGCGGTGCGATCGGAGGCGATGATCATGCCGCCGGCGTCGGGCACGTGGGCCCGCTTTTGGCGCAGCCGCTGATCGGCGGCCGCGATCACCGCGGGCATCCACTCGCCGGCGGGGTCGAGCGCCGTGCGCCAGGCGCGCGCGGTCTGCTCGGCGGACAGCGGCTCGCCCAGTCGCGCGGCGTGCTCCTCACCGGCGCTGTCCCGCCAGCGGGCCTGCCCGGAATAGGCGAGGAACACGACCGGCCGGACCACGCCGTCGGCGAGGGCCTCGGTGTAGCCGTAGGTGTGGTCGGCCTGCGACCGCAGCACCCCGTCGGCGCCGGAGGTGTATGTGACGAACGGGATGGGGCTGTCGTCGCTGCGAAAAGGTGTGCCCGTCAAGGCGAGCCGGCGGGTGGCGTCGCTGAAGGCCTCGCGGATGGCCTCGCCCCAGGTCTTGGCGTCACCGCCGTGATGTATCTCGTCGAAGATGACCAGGGTCTTGCGCTGCTCGGTGCGGACGCGGTGCAGCGTCGGGTGCGCGGCCACCTGCGCGTAGGTGACCATCACGCCGTGATACTCCGGCGAGGTCTGCGGGCTGGTGTTGGAGAACCTCGGGTCCAGCGCGAGGCCGTGGCGCTGCGCGGCCAGCGCCCACTGGACCTTGAGGTGCTCGGTGGGGACCACGACGGTGATCTGGTCGACGGCGCGCTGACCGAGCAGCTCGGCCGCCACCCGGAGCGCGAAGGTCGTTTTGCCGGAGCCGGGGGTGGCGACGGCCAGGAAATCGCGGGGCTGGGCGGCAAGGTATTTGACCAGCGCCCTGCGCTGCCAGCCGCGCAACGGCGAGCCCGTGTCGCTGCCCAACAGCATCGACACAGCTCCCCTCAGACGTGTTTCGCGCGCATGGCCTTGTCGTGTCCCGGTCGTGTCCCGGTCGTGTCCCGGTCGTGTCCCGACAGCGTCGACGCGGCCCATGGCGGGTGTGAAATGTAGCATGCCAACGCTTTTCGGCGCAGCAGCGACGCGAGCTACACGGCGCGCCGCGCCAGGTCGCGGGCCTCGAGCCAGGTGTGGATTCGCTGGGCGACGTCGGTCCATCCCGGTTCGAGCATCATGTTGTGACCCATCGCGAAGAACTCCGCCTCGGTCCGGTAGGCGCGCGCCGTGGCGCGCACCGCGCCGACGCTGACGAAGCCGTCGTGCACGGCGCCGAGCACCAGCATCGGGGTGGCGATGCGGTCGGTTTTGACCCGGCGGAACATCGGGTCGGTCATCGCCGCGCGGATGCTCTCGGGCCCGGCGCGGTGCCAGCACGAAAGGACGACGTCCTCGGGCGTGTCCTTGCAGAACAGGTAGGCGCGGGCGAGGCCCGACGTGCGGAGGAACTTGACCAACGTGGGGTCGTTGAACGAGTGCACGGTCATCCAGGGCCGCCGGCGCCAGACGCGCAGCGCCGCCCCGAGCACGCCCGACGGTGGCAGCGAGCCCACCAGCACCGCGGCCGGCGCCGCTCGGTCTTCCAGGTAGCGCTGGATCGTGTAACCGCCCAGGGAATGCCCGATCAGCACCGGCGCGCCGCCCAGGTCGTCGGCCACCGAACGGACGTCCTCGATGTAGTCCTCGATGCACACCTTCGGCAACGGCTTGTCGGTGGGGCTGCTGCCGTGCCCGCGCAGGCTCATCGCGACCGCGCGATAGCCCGCGTCGGCGAAGAAGTCCAGGAAACCGTCATCCCAGCACCACGCGCCGTGCCAGCCGCCGTGCACGAAGAGCAGCGGCACCGGGTGGGCATCGGTGCACGAACCCTTGTCGATCACCTCGAGCATGAGCCGACTTTTCTTCGCTCGTGTCGCGACGTCAAGCCCCTCCGCTCCCGCAGGCTCGGCATTCACTCCGCAACCACTAGGCTGGCGGGGTGTTTGAATCGCTGTCCGACCGATTGACCGGTGCCCTACAGGGGCTGCGGGGCAAGGGTCGTCTGACCGACGCCGATATCGAGGCCACCACCCGCGAGATCCGGCTGGCACTGCTGGAAGCGGATGTGTCGCTGCCCGTGGTGCGGGCGTTCGTGGGCCGGATCAAGGAGCGCGCCAAGGGCGCGGAGGTCTCCGGCGCACTGAACCCGGCGCAGCAGGTCGTCAAGATCGTCAACGAGGAACTGATCGGCATCCTGGGCGGGGAGACCCGCCAGCTGGCGTTCGCCAAGACCCCGCCGACCGTGATCATGCTCGCCGGGTTGCAGGGCTCCGGTAAGACCACGCTGGCCGGCAAGCTGGCCGCCTGGCTGCGCGGCCAGGGGCACACGCCGCTGCTGGTGGCCTGCGACCTGCAGCGGCCGGCCGCGGTCAACCAGCTGCAGGTCGTCGGCGAGCGGGCCGGGGTCCCGGTGTTCGCACCGCATCCCGGCGCGTCCCCCGAATCCGGACCCGGAGACCCCGTCGCCGTGGCCGCGGCGGGGCTCGCCGAGGCCCGCGCCAAGCACTTCGACGTCGTCATCGTCGACACCGCGGGGCGCCTCGGCATCGACGACGAGCTGATGGCGCAGGCCGCGGCCATCCGGGACGCCGTCAACCCCGACGAGGTGCTGTTCGTCCTGGACGCGATGGTCGGCCAGGACGCCGTCGCCACCGCCGAGGCGTTCGGCGCGGGTGTCGGCTTCACCGGCGTGGTGCTGACCAAGCTCGACGGTGACGCCCGCGGCGGCGCCGCGCTGTCGGTCCGCGAGGTCACCGGCGTCCCAATCCTTTTCGCGTCCAGCGGCGAGAAGCTCGAGGACTTCGACATCTTCCACCCGGACCGGATGGCCAGCCGCATCCTGGGCATGGGCGACGTGCTGACGCTGATCGAGCAGGCCGAGCAGGTCTTCGACGCGCAACGCGCCGAGGAGGCCGCCGCCAAGATCGGCACCGGCGAGCTGACGCTGGAGGATTTCCTCGAACAGATGCTGGCCATCCGCAAGATGGGTCCGATCGGCAACCTGTTGGGCATGCTGCCCGGCGCCGGCCAGATGAAGGACGCGCTGGCCGAGGTCGACGACAAGCAACTCGACCGGCTGCAGGCCATCATCCGCGGGATGACGCCCCAGGAGCGCGCCGACCCGAAGATCATCAACGCATCGCGGCGGCTTCGCATCGCCAACGGCTCCGGGGTGACGGTGTCGGAGGTCAATCAGCTGGTCGACCGCTTCTTCGAGGCCCGCAAGATGATGTCGTCCATGCTCGGCGGCATGGGCATCCCCGGTCTGGGTCGCAAGTCCGCGACCCGAAAGGCCAAGGGCGCGAAGGGAAAGAAGGGCAAGAAGGGGGGACGGGGCCCGACGCCGCCCAAGGCCAGGAACCCGCTCATGCAGGGCATGCCCGCCGGCTTCCCCGACCTGTCGCAGATGCCCAAGGGCCTCGACGAGCTGCCACCGGGCCTGGCCGACTTCGACCTGTCCAAGCTCAAGTTCCCCGGCAACCCCGGCAAGAACTAGCCGCGCCGTGCGGATGCGCCTGCGGGGCCTGGAGCTGCCCGGCGAGACCGAGATCGAGCTGTGGGTCGTCGACGGCCGCATCAGCGCCGAGCCGGTCGCGGGCGCCGACACCGTGTTCGACGGCGGCTGGATCGTCCCCGGACTGGTGGACGCGCACTGTCACGTCGGTCTCGGCGACGACGGCGAGATCCCGCTCGAGGAGGCCATCGGCCAAGCCGAGGTCGAACGCGACGCCGGCGCGCTGCTGTTGCGGGACGCCGGCTCACCGACCGACACCCGCAGCCTCGACGACCGCGACGATCTGCCCCGCATCATCCGGGCCGGCAAGCACCTGGCCCGTCCCAAGCGGTACTCGCGCGGCTTCGCCGACGAACTCGAGGACGAATCCCAGCTGCCGGACGCGGTGGCCCGGGAGGCCAGGCGCGGCGACGGCTGGGTCAAGCTCGTCGGCGACTGGATCGACCGCGGCGTCGGCGACCTCGCCCCGCTGTGGTCCGACGACGTGCTCAAGGCTGCGATCGACGCCGCGCACTCGCACGGCGCGCGCGTCACCGCGCACGTCTTCAGCGAGGACGCGCTGCCCGGCCTGATCAACGCCGGCATCGACTGCATCGAACACGGCACCGGGCTCACCGACGACACCATCGCCCTGATGCTCGAGCACGGCACCGCGCTGGTGCCCACGCTGATCAACACCCTGGAGAACTTCCAAGGCATCGCGGACTCCGCGGCGCGCTACCCGGCCTACGCCGCGCACATGCGCGACCTGCTCGCGCGGTGCCCGGCGCGCACGGCGGCGGCGCGCGAGGCCGGCGTGCCGATCTACGCCGGCAGTGACGCCGGCAGCATGATCGCGCACGGGCGGATCGCCGACGAGGTCGAGGCCCTCAAAGGCATCGGGATGAGCCCCACCGAGGCGCTGGGCGCGGCGTGCTGGGACGCCCGTCGCTGGCTGGGCCGACCGGGCCTGGACCACGGGGCGTCCGCCGACCTGCTGTGTTACTCCGAGGACCCCAGACGAGGCCCCGGCGTGCTGAACCGGCCGGACTTGGTGATATTGCGCGGCAAGGTCTTTCGGCCACATGGCTAGGCGCGCGCGGCGCCGCGATCGTGGTTAGGATCACGTGATGGCGTTGGCCAGCGGCGCGACCTTCGCCGGTTACCTGGTCGCGCGGAGGCTGGGTTCTGGAGCGACTGGTGCGGTCTATCTTGTCCAGAACCCCCGTTCGTCGCGCTGGCAGGCGTTGAAGGTCCTGGCGCCGGCGCTGTCGGCGGACGACGAGTTCCGCCGGAGGTTTTGGGCGGAGAACCCGATCGCGACGAACCTCTATCACCCGAACATCGTCGAGGTCCGCGACCGCGGCGAGTTCGACGACGAGCTGTACGTCGCGATGGAGTACGTCGAGGGCATCAACGCCGCGCGGCTGATCTCCGATCGATTCCCGGCCGTCTCGCCCGTGGGCGAGGTGCTGTCCATCGTGACCGAAGTCGCCGACGCGCTCGACTACGCGCACAAACGCGGACTGCTGCACCGCGACGTCAAGCCCGCCAACGTCGTGCTGACGGGCCGCGGGGAGGGTGAGCAACTGACCCTGTTGACCGACTTCGGCATAGGCGGCCGGCTCGGCACGACCGGCTACGCCGCGCCCGAACTGGCGGGCGACGGCGCAGACGGGCGCGCCGACCAGTACGCGCTGGCCGCCACCGCGTTCCACCTGTTGGCCGGCGCGCCGCCGCCACCAGGCACCGCGCTCAGCGACCTGCGCCCGGAATTAGCGCGCCTGGACGGCGTGTTCACTCGCGCGCTCGCGACCAGCGCCGGCGACCGGTTCGAGACCTGCGCCGAATTCGCCGAGGCGTTGAACGACCAGGCGGGCGCCCGCAGCCGCGACCGCAGCCCCGAGGCCGTCCTCGTGGCCGATTACCCGGCCTACTCCTGCCCTGTCCCGCCCGTCGCGGCCCCGTTGGCCGACCGTCCCGACGACTTCGTCGCGGATCGTTCCGGGGCGCCCGCAGCGAATGCGGCCAAGACTCCGGCGCCCCCACCGAGGATGCGCCGCCGCCGCAGGATCGCGCTGGGCGCCGCGGCGCTGGTGGTCGTCGCGGGGCTGCTCGTCGCCGGCTTGGTCGGCGAGCGCAAGACCGATGCGACGGCCGCCCCGGCCGCCCACCCGACTGTGAGCGCGCCGGCCGCCCCGATTCCGCTCGACGGCACCTACCGTCTCGAAGTGCAGCGCAGCCGGCAGACGTTCAACATGACGCCCGAGCCCCAGCCGCCCGACGTGACCACCTGGTGGGCCTTTCGCTCGTCGTGCGCGTCCGGTCCCTGCACGGCCGTCGGTGCGCCGCTGGACGACAACGACCACATGCAGGCGAAGTCGACGGTCTCGCAGCCGGTCGTGCTGCAATTCCGCGATGGTCGTTGGCTGTCGCGGCCGGAAGACGGAACGTTCCCCTGCATCGCGCCGGACGGCGCCGAGCGGACGCAGGCCACGACGCAGGTGCTGTCGCTGCGGCCGCGCCCGCAAGGCGGGCTCGCCGGGGAAATGACCGTCACCGTGCGAAGCAACGAATGCGACCAGCAGGGCGCCGTGCTCAGGGCTCCCGCGCAGGCCACCCGCACCGGCGACGTGCCGCCCGGTGTTACGGTGCCCGACCCTCCTCGCTGACTTGACCTGGTGATTTCTTGCGACCAGACACGCCCCAAGAAAAGATTGCGAGCACTTGCTATCTATGTTACGGTTCGTGGCAACCCGACCAGCTTGGAGGCAACGGTGACCTACGACGTGATCATCCGCGACGGACTGTGGTTCGACGGCACTGGCCGTGCGCCGCAGACGCGCACGCTCGGGATCCGCGACGGCGTGGTGGCCACCGTGTCCCGCACGCCGCTGGACGAGACCGGCTGCCCGGAGGTGATCGACGCGGCCGGCAAGTGGATCGTGCCGGGCTTCATCGACGTGCACACCCACTACGACGCTGAGGTGCTGTTGGACCCGGGGCTGGGGGAGTCGGTGCGCCACGGCGTCACGACGGTGTTGCTGGGCAACTGCTCGCTGTCGACGGTGTACGCCGATTCCGAGGACGCGGCCGACCTGTTCAGCCGGGTCGAGGCGGTGCCGCGCGAATACGTCTACGGCGCTTTGGATTCCACCAAGACGTGGTCGACGGCGGCGGACTACGTCCGGGCGCTCGACGCCCTGCCGCTCGGGCCCAATGTCGGCTCGCTGCTTGGTCATTCGGACCTGCGGACCGCGGTGCTGGGGCTGGATCGCGCCACCGACGAGACCGTCAAGCCCACCGAGGCCGAGCTGGAGAAGATGGCGGCGCTGCTGGATGACGCCCTCGACGCCGGGATGCTCGGCATGTCCGGCATGGACGCGGCCATCGACAAACTCGACGGCGACCGCTTCCGCTCGCGCGCGCTGCCGTCGACGTTCGCGACGTGGCGGGAACGGCGCCGGCTGATCAAGGTGCTGCGCAAGCGCGGCCGAATCCTGCAGAGCGCCCCCGACGTCGAGAACTCGAAATCCGCACTGCTGTTCTTCCTGGCCAGCAGCCCGATGTTGGGGTGGCGCAAGGCAGTTCGGATGAGCCTGCTGGTCTCCGCCGATGCGAAGTCCATGCCGCTGGCCGTGCACACCTTCGGCCTCGGCACCCGCCTGTTGAACAAGTTCCTGGGCTCCAGGGTGCGCTTCCAGCACCTGCCCGTCCCGTTCGAACTCTATTCCGACGGCATCGACCTGCCGGTCTTCGAGGAGTTTGGTGCCGGGACGGCCGCCCTGCACCTGCGCGATCAGCTGGAGCGCAACGAGCTCCTGGCCGACACGGACTATCGCCGCAAGTTCCGGCGCGAGTTCGACCGGATCAAGCTCGGGCCGTCGCTGTGGCACCGCGACTTCCACGACGCGGTCATCGTCGAGTGCCCCGATAAGTCGTTGGTCGGCAGGAGCTTTGGCGCGATCGCCGACGAGCGCGGGCTGCACCCGCTGGACGCGTTCCTCGACGTGCTCGTCGAAAACGGTGAGCGCAACGTCCGGTGGACGACCATCGTCGCCAACCACCGGCCCCGGCAGCTCAACAAGCTCGCCGCCGAGCCCAGCATCCACATGGGCTTCTCCGACGCCGGGGCGCACCTGCGCAACATGGCGTTCTACAACTTCCCGCTCAAGATGCTCAAGCGCATTCGCGACGCGCACCGGGCCGGTGCGCCGTTCATGTCCACCGAACACGCGGTGCACCGGCTGACCGGCGAACTGGCGGACTGGTTCGGCATCGACGCCGGCAGGCTGCGCGAGGGCGACCGCGCGGACTTCGTCGTGATCGACCCGGCCGGCCTCAACGAATCGGTGGACGGCTACCACGAGGAAGCGGTGCCGTTCTACGGCGGCCTGCGGCGCATGGTCAATCGCAACGACGACGCCGTCGTCGCGACCGGTGTGGGTGGCGAGGTCGTCTTCCGCGCGGGCCAATTCCGGGAGGGCTACGGCCGGACCGTGAAGTCGGGCCGTTACCTGCGGGCGGGCCAGCGCAGCCGGGGCCGCAGCGTGGAGAAAGTCGGCGCCTGACATGGCCAGGACCCAGCAGCAGCGCCGGGAGGAAACCGTCGCGCGGCTCCTGGATGCGTGCATCGACACCATCATCGAGGTCGGCTACGCGCGGGCCTCGGCCGCGGTGATCACCAAGCGCGCGGGGGTTTCCGTTGGCGCGCTGTTCCGCCACTTCGAGACCATGGGCGATTTCATGGCGGCGACCGCGTCCGAGGTGTTGCGCCGTCAGCTGGAGTCGTTCACCAAGCGGGTTGCGGAAATTCCAGCCGACCAGCCTGCCTTCGAGGCCGCCCTGGCGATTCTGCGGGACATCACCAGCGCCCCGACCAACGCCGTGCTCTACGAGCTGCTGGTCGCCGCGCGCACCGACGAAAAGCTCAGGGACACTTTGCAACACGAGCTGGGGCAGTACTCGGCGAAAATCTACGATGCCGCGCGGGCGATGCCCGGCGCCGAGGGCTTCGACGAGGAGACGTTCCCGGTGGTCGTGGCGCTGATGACGAATGTGTTCGACGGCGCCGCCGTGGTGGAGGGGGTGTTGCCGCAGCCGGCGATCGCGCAGCGGCGGATACCGGTGCTGACGGGGCTGATGCGCGCGGCGCTGCCGAATGTTGGCTTGTGAGAAGCGGTTACGGCGAGCCCAGAGCGAGCCTAAAGCGAGCCCACGCCGGTCTCCGGGTTGAGCGCGAAGCCCCAGTCGAACAGGCTGCCGGCCTGATCCCAGTACGTGGGTCCGCCCTGTTTCACCAGCCCGTACATCATTGCGATCACCAGCCGGCGCCCGCCGCGGGCGGCGGCGCCGACGAAGGTCTTGCGCGCGGCGTCGGTGAAGCCGGTCTTGCCGCCGATGGCGCCGGGGTAGCGCTGTAGCAGTTCGTCCTGGTTGGTGATCGGTTCGTCGCCGTGATCGCCGGGGAACATCGCCGACGGCTCGGCGGTGATCTGCGCGAACACCGGGTTGGCCATCGCGGCCCGGAAGATGACGGCCAGGTCGTGCGCCGTCGACGCCCCGGAGCCGCGGGGGCCGTCCAGGCCGGACGGGGTCGCCGCGAAGGTGCTTGTCGCGCCCAGGGATGCGGCCTTGGCGTTCATCTTGGCCACAGTGGCGTCCGCGCCGCCCAGCAGGTGCGCCAGGGTGTTGGCCGCGTCGTTGCCGGAAACCAGCAACAACGCGTCCAGCAGTTGGCGCGCGGTGTAGCTGCGGCCCGGCTTGATGCCGACGCAGTTGCACTCGACCTCGGTGTCGGCGACATCCGCGACGACGGTGGAGTCCAGGCTCACCTGGTCCAGCGCCACCAGTGCCAACAACACCTTGATGGTGCTCGCCGGCGGGTGGGGGACGTTCGCGTCGCGGGCGGCCAGCACCTGACCGTTGTCGAGGTCGGCCACGATCCAGGTCTGGGCCGGCCCGTCCGGGATCGGCACCGAGCCGATCGGCTGCGTGCTGTCAGCCCGGGAAGGCGTCGCTCCCGCGATGGCACCGGCCGCCAGCAGGGCGGCGACGGCGGCCATGAGCTTGCGCATGGCCGCCCAGTTTAACTTCCGGCCTAGTGCCAAGGCATGTCGCGCCAGGAGTAATTCGCCCCGTCGCCGATGTCGTGCACGCCGTAGTAGTCCCAGTAGTAGTCGTGGCAGACGTTGCCGTCCCACGGGACGGGCCGTCCCGCGGGAAGGACGTCACCGGGGCACCAGTGCTGGCAGGACTTCCCGGCCGGGCACGGGGCGGCCTGGGCGGAGGGCGCGGCCAGCGCCGCACCGCCGAACATCAACAGCGCCGTTGCTAGTCCCGCGATTGTGGCTTTCATACCCACGGGATTATTCCGCGTGGTGGGCGCCGGTGTCCTGCGAAAACGGGAGAAACGTCCCGTTGGGTTCATGTCGGGCTCCTTCGTTGCTGGAGGCCCGGATGGGCCGCTGCAACTAGTGGACACCGGCCCTTGCCGATACCGATCCCAACTCTTACGCCGCGAGCCCCGCGATGAAGTCGGCAACCGAGGGCGGTTCGCGACGCAGAATGGCCGCAGGACAAGCGATGTGGTCAAGTCCTCGGCTCCTGGCGGGGACCCTCATTGGCGCGGCTCGGCCCGGCCGACGGGCGTGAGCGCGATCACCGGAATGGCGCGGAACTCGGCGATATTGCGCTCGTTGAAATCGTTGCCCTCGCTCACGACATGCCGGGTATCCGATTGCACCGTCGTGAAACATGGCACACGTTTTGTGGTGCGGAGCAAGGGAACCCATCCGCGAGTGCGAGGTCGACAGGCTGACACAGGCTGACATCGGAAGGAGTTTCCTCATGCGCGTGTACCGGTTCGACGAGCTCAACGGGCTGGATGGATTGCGGATGCACGATGAACCGGTCCCGTCGCCCCAGCGAGGGGAACTGCTGCTCCGCATCCGAGCGGTCTCGCTGAACTATCGGGACGTGGCGATTCCCCTCGGCCGATACGTACGCGACAGCACACCCGGCTTGGTGCCGTGCAGCGATGCCGCCGCTGAAGTCGTCGAGGTCGGCGAGGGCGTCGACGACTTCCGTCCCGGTGAGCGGGTGGTGAGCGCATTCCATTCGAGGTGGTTCGGCGGCCCGATGCCGGCGACGGCGGATTCCGACAGCTACGGCAGTGGCCAGGATGGCTGGCTGGCCGAGTACAAGGTGGTATCCCGGGAGGCCGTCGTGCGCATTCCCGATTCCATACCCGACGATCAGGCCGCGACGCTGCCGTGCGCCGGGGTCACGGCCTGGAACGCGCTCGGTGGTCCCGTGCCGATTCGGGCGGGCCAAACCGTGTTGACGCTCGGGACCGGCGGCGTTTCGCTGTTCGCGCTGCAACTGGCCAAGCTGGTCGGTGGGCGTGTCGTCGCGACGACGTCGAGTCCTGAGAAGGCGCAGACGCTCAAAGCGCTGGGCGCCGACGACGTCATCGACTACCGCCGCAATCCGAACTGGGGTGAGCAGGTGCGCGAACTGACCGGTGG
This sequence comes from Mycobacterium sp. E796, assembly GCF_001672815.1. GTDB lineage: Bacteria > Actinomycetota > Actinomycetes > Mycobacteriales > Mycobacteriaceae > Mycobacterium. Next base: position 11,961 of record NZ_LZKK01000158.1, read on the forward strand.
CCGAGGCGCGGACCGGGTCGTCGAAGTCGGCGGCCCGGCCACCATCGAGCAGTCGTTGCGCGCGGTCGCCAGAGATGGCGAGGTCACGCTGATCGGCTTTCTCAGCCAGGACAATCCGGGCATCGACTATTTCCTGCTCAAGGGCGCCGGCGCGACGACACGGTCCATCACGGTCGGAAGCCGTGCCGATCTGCAAGACCTTGTGCGAGCCGTCGACGCTTCAGGGCTGGAACCGGTGATCGACGAGGTCTTCGAATTCGATGGGGCGAAAGCGGCGTTCGAGCGGTTACGCGACGGCAAGCACGTCGGCAAGCTCGTCATCCGGATCGGCTGAGGTCGGCGGGTCTGGCCGCGCGGCGAAGCCGCCGGCTATGTGATCCCGTTGTTCCCGGGCGGGCCCAGCAGCAGCCCGCCGGCGCCGCCGGTGCCGCTGGTGCCAACTGTGGTGCCAATCCCCGCGTTTCCGCCGTTGCCGCCGGTGCCGAACAGTACGGCGTTGCCGCCGTTGGCACCGTTGCCGCCGGTCGCTGCGCCTCCGCCGCCGGCGCCCCCGGCACCCCCGGTGCCCAGGAGGAGCTGGCCCGCCTGGCCGCCGGTCCCGCCCGGCCCGCCGGTTGTGCCGCCCGCTCCGCCGGTCCCGCCGGAACCGGCGTCGCCCCAAAGCAGGCCGGCGTTGCCGCCGGTCCCGCCAGCCCCGCCGGTGATGTTGCTGTATCCGCCGGTTCCGCCGGCGCCGCCGCCGTTGCCGAGGAGTACCGCGGAGCCGCCGGCCCCGCCATGGCCGCCGGCGAGGATCCCGAAGGCGCCGGCCCCGCCGTCGCCGCCGGCGCCTTGCAGCAGACCGGCGCAACGGCCGGCCCCACCGGCTCCGCCGGTCCCTCCGATGCTGACCCCGCCGTCCCCGCCGGAGCCGCCGTCGCCCGCGAGCAGCCCGCCGTTGCCGCCGGCTCCGCCGGCCCCGCCAGTGGAGCTGCTGGCCCCGCCCGGGAACAACGGGATCACATAGCCGGCGGCTTCGCCGCGCGGCCCGACC
>NZ_LZKK01000159.1 GCF_001672815.1 Mycobacterium sp. E796
GCCCTCTCGACTGTCGACTGGCGCGGCGTTCATGGCGTTTACGCCGGTTCGCGGAGCGAGAGACCGGCGGCGCGGTAAATCGTATCGATGACGGACATGTTCTCGATCGCGCCTTCCGGCGTCGTCTTCACCGGTTCGCCGCGCAGCACCGCCGCGGCGAAGGCCTCGAGCTGGTACGCATAGCTGGTGCGGCGCGGGAAGCGCTCCACCCGCTTGCCGTCGGCCGAGCGGATCGTGAGCCGGGGCAACAAGTGCGGAGCAGCCGGACTGAGGTAACGCAGCCGGCCGCGATCCCCAACCACCTTGGCGCTCGCCCAAAACAGGTTCGACGACCACAGCGCGCAGTGCAGGCGGCCCGTGTGCCCGCCGGCGAACCGCAATTCGGCCGTCATAGCCCGGTCCACTTCGGGACCGCCCAGTTTCGCACGAGCCGAAACGACTTCCGGGGTCGAACCGCCGAACGTACGGAGCATGTCGACCGTATAGCTTCCGTCGGTCATCAGCGCGCCACCGGCGAGGGAGTAGTCGTAGACGTTGGCGTTGGAGCGCTTCGGCAGCAATACGCATAAGGAGACGTCGATCCGCTCGAGCTTGCCCAGCTCGCCTGACGTGAGAATCTGCTCGACGCGCGAAGTCAACGGATGGTAGCGGTATTGGATTGCCTCCATGACGACGCGATCTGACTTCGCGGCCAGCTCGGCGATGTCGCGGGCCTCGGCGGCATTGGCGGTGAACGG
>NZ_LZKK01000160.1 GCF_001672815.1 Mycobacterium sp. E796
TCGGGTAGAACCATCCCAGCGGCGTGACCACGTTCTTGCCGGAGCGCAGCAGCGCGGCGACTTCCTCGACGCTGGGCAGCAACGGCGCATAGATGACCGCGTCGGCGGGCTGCGCGAGCACCTCGTCGACGCTGTTGGTCGCCGTCACGCCCAGCGGCGAGGTGCCGATGATGTCGCCGACGTCCCTACCGGCCTTGGACTGCGAATGTACCCAGCAGCCAACGAGTTCGAGGTCGGGATGTTCCAGCACGCCCTTTATCGCCGCCGTTCCGACCGACCCGGTCGCCCACTGGATGACACGCAGGCTCATGAAGACACCTCACCTTCCTCGCGAGTAGACGCAGAAGCCCCCTTTTTGGACTGAAAATGGGGGCTTTTGCGTCTGCTCGTGCACGAGAGCCGTCCCTTCAGTTGCGCGACTCGACCACCCAGTAGCCATGCTCGGCGTATCGCGCCCGGATGGCCTTCTTGTCGTACTTGCCGACGCTGGTGCGCGGAATCTCCTCGACGAATGTCCATCGCTCGGGCAGCCACCACCGGGCCACCTTGTCCGCGAGGAACTTTCGCAGCTCCTCGGCGCTCACCGACGAGTGCTTGGCCACCACGACCGCCAGCGGCCGTTCCTGCCATCGCTCGTCGGGAACCCCGACGACCGCGGCCTCGAGCACCTGCGGGTGCCCGATCAGGCAGTTCTCCAGCTCGACCGACGAGATCCATTCGCCGCCTGACTTGATGACGTCCTTGGCCCGGTCGGTCAGCGTGACGAAGCCTCGTTCGTCGATGCGGCCCACGTCGCCGGTGCGCAACCAGCCGGAGTCGAACTTGGAGTCGTCGTGGCCCAGGTAGTAGGAGCCGGTGATCCACGGGCCGCGGACCTCCACCTCGCCGACGGCGGTGCCGTCGTTGGGCAGCACCGCGCCGTCGTCGTCGACGATGCGCATCTCCACCCCACACACCGGTTGGCCCTGCGTCGCGCGGAACGCCCAGTGCTGGTCCTCGGGCGTTCCCGGCGGCGGCCACGCCATGGTGGCCATCGGCGACGTTTCCGTCATGCCCCACAGCTGACGGATCTGGACGCCGTGCTTCTCCTCGAACGTGCGCATCAGCGACACCGGAACGGCTGAGCCGCCGCAGACCACCAGGCGCAGCGAGGACATGTCGTGTTCGGGTTCGTCCTCCAGCCGGTGCAGGACGTCGTTCCAGATGGTCGGCACGGCGCCGGCGACGGTGGGCCGCTGGGTTTCGACCATGCCGATCAGCGAGCGGGCGTCGAGGTGGCAATCGGGGAGCACCAGGTCGGCGCCCGCCATCAGCGCCGAGTAGGGCAGTCCCCAGGCGTTCGCGTGAAACATCGGCACGATCGGCAGCACGCTGTCGACCGCCCCGACGCCGATGCCGTTGGTGGTGCATCCGCCCATGGCGTGCAGGAAGCTCGAACGATGGCTGTAGACAACGCCTTTCGGGTTGCCGGTGGTGCCGCTGGTGTAGCACATGGCGGCCGCGGACCGCTCGTCGATCTCGGGCCAGTCGAAATCGGGCGATTCGGCGCCGAGCACTTCCGCGTAGGACAGCACGGTCTTGCCGGATGCCTCCAGCGCCGCCGTGTCACCGTCGCCGACCACGATCACGGCCTGCACGGTCTTGAGTTCAGGGAGAACCGGCGCCAACAGTTTGACCAGGGACGCGTCGACCACGACGACGTGGTCCTCGGCCTCGTTGGCGACGTAGACGATCTGCTCGGGGAAGAGGCGGATGTTGAGGGTGTGCAGGACCGCGCCCATCGACGGCACCGCGAGGTAGGTCGCGAGGTGCTCGGCGTTGTTCCACATGAAAGTCGCGACGCGCTGGTCCCCGGCGACGCCGAGGCGGCGCAGCGCGTTCGCCAGGCGGCCGGCCTGTTGGCCCAGCTCGCGGTAGGTGGTTCGCCGGTAGCCGTCCCCCGTTGCGGTGGTGACCGTGCGTTCCCCGTGGATGCCGCAGCCGTGCCGCATGATCGCGGCGATCGTCAGCGGATAGTCCTGCATCGTGCTGTCCATCGCTGTACCGCCTTACCCTCGACGCGGCACCGCCTCGTGTGCGGTCGGGCGAATGTTATCGCCGCGCACTGCTAGGAGAAAACGGGTTCCCCCGACAACGCTTGTTTGCGAGCTTGTTTGCGGGGCTACTACGCGAGGGCCGGTTCGGCCGGCAGCAGCTCGGGCACTGCCCACTCGGCCGCCGGTTCGCTGTCGGACCCGGCGCCTGCCGCGGTCCCTACCACGGTGACCGCGCCGGAGTAGTCGGCGATGTAGAGGAACCTGGCGTCGGTGCTTTCGACCACGCACGACGGCTCGTCGGCCACCCGGATCATGCCGACGACGTCGTGCGTGTGGGTGGAGAGCACGGTGACGCCGTCGTCGCTGACCAGGTAGGCGCGATCACCGTCGCGGCTGAGCGTCAGGCGGGTCAGGATGCCGGAGATCTCGCTGATCTTGCTGGTGCCGATGATCTTCGCGGTCCAGGTGTCGACGGAGTCGATCACCGCCCCCAATTCAGGGGCGCAACTGGCCACGTAGGCGGTTGCACCGTCGGGGCTGAGGGCGAGGTCGCGGATGGGCAGGCCGATCTCGACGGTGTTCAGGACGCGGCTGGAGGCCGGCGCGTGCGCGTCGATGACGACGAGCTGTCCCCCGCCGGGGCCGTTCGTCGCCACGTAGAGGCGGCTCCCGTCCGCGCTGGACCGCACACATTCCGTGGTGGTCCCGGGGCGGCCCGGCAGGACGATCTCCTCCGCGCCGCCGGTCCGGGTGTCCAGGACCACGACGTCGGGACCTGCGGCGCCGTTGCGGCTGGCGTAGACGGAGTCGCCGTCCGGGCTGGCCGCCAGGTCGCTGAGGCTGAACGCCAGCGGATGCGTCGAGATCACGGTGTTGGTCGGCAGGTCGATGACGTCGATCGCGTCATATGCCGCCGTCGCGGTGCTGACGTATGCGCGGTTGGCGTCGCGGCGGCCGACGGCGAGCGCAAAGGGCTCCGGCAGGCCGGCAACGGTCTGCACGACGCGGCAGGCGTGGGCGTCGATGACCGAGACGCTGTCGTAGCCGTAGTTGGCCACCATCAGTCGGCCGTCCCCCGGGGTGGCGACGATCGCGCTGATCGGACCCTGGCCCAGGGCGATCCGCGTGACAATCGGAAATCCCGGTGCCGTGGCCAATTCGATGGACTGGTCCTCGCCGTTGTGCTTCCGGTGGTTCACGCCGCGCATGCCGGCACCGCCTTCGCTCGCTCGTGGTACGTCTGGTGCGCCCGGGACGCGGCTTGGATGAACCGCGTTGCAGCGCCCGGAGGTGATTGCTTTTAACAAATTTTACTGACCAAATTCGAAGCAAAAATATTTCCAGGCAGGTGGTGTGATCCACGTCACTCGAATAGGGGCGATCGCGCCGCGATCGGGGTCGAACAATTAATAGTGGTCGATCCGGCGGCGAAAGCAAACCGCCTTGGTGGCCAGGGTGTTTCGGCCATGCAGCTAAAGGCGAAGACGAGTGGACAGGCGTCCATAAATAAGGAAAATCTTAAAAAGAATCGGTCAAAGAGGTGAATGTCACATTTTTTTGCCTGAGCGCGTCACCGGCCCTAAAGCAATTTATCGACCGCCGTTTTCGTGTTCGCCAAGGGACCTGTCCGCTGAACCACCGAGCCGCCGGCAACGTCTACCGCAAAGACCCGGAATCAACCGGAAGGGCTTGCCACGATGACGCTCGACGTAGGTGCCACGCCGTCAGTACGCAACCACCCGCAGGACATCCGCCGCGAACGCCGGTTGATGCGCGCCTTCCAGAACCCCATCCTTGGCCCCCTGTTGCGCCGCTTCGGCGGCCCGGAGGACATCGTTCGGATGGGCATGTCCTTCTGGTCCTCACGACTGATCCTTTCGGCGGTCGAATCGGGCGTTTTCACCGAGTTGGGCAACGGGCCGGCCTCCGAGCAGGAACTGGCCGACGCCCTCGGCTGGCACCCGCGTGCCGCGGTCACGGCGCTGGATGCCCTGGTCGCCGCCGGATTGCTGCGACGCGACCGAGCGGGCCGGTACGCCAACACGATTCGCAGCGCGATGTTCCTCGACCGGACCAAGCCGAGCTATGTCGGTGGGCTGATGGAGTTGTCGAGCAAGCGTCTCTACGGCCTTTGGTCGAGCCTGGACGACCTCCTGCGCACCGGCCGTCCCGGCGCCGAGGAGGAACGCGGCGATAACGAGTTCTTCTCCATGCTTCACCGTGATCCGTTGGCACTCAAGGGTTTTCTGGCCGGTATGACGGGCATCTCGACCGGGGAGGCGACGCTGCTGGCGGCTCGGTTCCCGTGGCAGCGCTTTCGCACGTTTTGTGATATCGGTTGCGCCCAAGGCGCGTTTCCGGTGCGGGTCGCGCTGACCCACCGTCACCTGCGCGGCACGGGTTTCGACTTTCCTGCGGTACGACCGATATTCGAGGAGTACGTCCAATCGTTCGACCTGGACCGCCGATTGGCCTTCGTCGAGGGGGACTTCCTCGAAGGTCCGCTGCCGCGCGCCGACGTGCTTTCGTTCGGTCACGTGTTCCACGGGCGAAACCACGAGATCCGCCAGGAACTGGTGGCGAAGGCCTACGCGGCCACTCCCCCCGGCGGCGCGATCATCGTGTACGACGCGATGATTCGGTCCGGGCGGCGCAAGAACCGCGGCAACAATTACCTGAGCCTGTTGTCCAGCCTCAACATCATGATGGAGTCGCGGGAGGGCTACGAAGCCTCCACCGCCGCCTGCGAGGAGATGCTTCGCGCCGGCGGGTTCACCCGGATCAAGGTGCGACACCTTGTGGGTCCCACCTCGGCGGTGTTCGGTTACAAGCCGGGCCGGTTGCCGACGTCGGCCTGACGCACCGCTCAGAGCGCGTCGTGGTCGCGCTCGCCGGTCCGGATGCGGATCACCTTCTCCACCGGTGAAACCCACACCTTGCCGTCGCCGATCTTGCCGGTGCGCGCGGCGCCGATGATCGCGTCGACCACGCGGTCGGCGAACGCCTCGTCGACCAGGACCTCGACGCGGACCTTGGGCACGAACTCGACCGCGTACTCGGCCCCGCGGTACACCTCCGTGTGCCCCCGCTGCCTGCCGTACCCCTGGACCTCGGTGACGGTCAGGCCCAGCACGCCGGCGGCCTCCACGGCGTGCCTGACGTCATCGAGCGTGAACGGTTTGACGATCGCGGTGACCAGCTTCATGGCGTTATCACCACCTCATTCGTCGGCGGTTTCGGCTGTCGCCGACGCAGCGCGCGTAGCCGTCACCGGCTCGACCCGCCGGCCCGTCACGAGCCCCTCGTCGGGGTAGGCCTCCTCGTCGTGCACACCGACGTCGCCGGTCTCGAGGACCTCGTCGGGCATGCGCAACTTCATGAAGAGGCCAAGGACCCGCAGGATGACGAACGTGACGAGCGCGTCCCAGACGATGATCGTGGCCGCGGCGCCCAACTGGATCAGAATCTGTTTGGGATGGTGGCCATACAGCCAACCGGCGAAGGTCACGTCCGTCCCGGTGCTGCCACCCAGGTACACAACGACCTTCGGGTCGGCGAGGACCCCGACAAGCAGCCCGCCCGCCAAGCCCGCCATGCCGTGGGTGTGAATCACACCGAGGGCGTCGTCGACCTTCTTGAACGGCCTGGTCCGGCCGAGCCAGTTCCACGACATCCAGACCAGGGAAGCGGCGACGACGCCGATGATCATCGCGCCGAAGCTGTTGACGTAGCCGGCCGCAGGGGTGATGGCGACCAGCCCGGTGATCATGCCGTTGACCGCGCCCAGGAAGGTCGGCTTGCGCGCCTTGCTGGCGAAGATGTCCCAGATCACCCAGGTGAGCAGCGCGACCGCAGTGGTGAGGTTGGTGTTGATCACCGCCAGGGAGGCGTCGGCACCGGCGAAATACGGGTCACCGCCGTTGAACCCGTTCCAGCCCAGCCACAGGATGCCGGCGCCGACCGCGGCCATCGGAAGGTTGTTGGGCACCGCGCGTTCCCGGTCGCGCGCGAGCCGCGGGCCGATCACGGCTGCGGCGACGAATCCGCTGGTTCCGGCGGCCAGGTGGATCACGTACCCACCGCTGAAGTCCAACGCGCCCGCCTGTCCCCACCAGCCGCCACCCCACACCAGGAACGCGTTGACCGAGTAGGCGAACGTCGACCACAGCGGCACGAAGATCAGCCACACCTTGAAGTTCATCCGGCCGACCACGCTGCCGAGGAACAGCAGCGGAGTGATGGCGGCGAAAACGAACTGGAAGTACGCCAGCGTGGTCTCCGAGAAGCGGAACTTCGGCATGGTGCCGTCCAACAGCGGGATAACGGCCTGTCCTTGGTTGTCGGTGCCCAGGATGGTGTGCGGAATCCCGACCGCGGCCCTCAGGATGCCGGGGCCGAGCTTGAGGGGCTCACCAAACCCCATCTTGAAGCCCCACAGCACCCATACGACCAGCACCAGCGAGAATCCGGTGAATGCCATCAGCATGGTGTTGACGGCCCACTTCTTCTGCACGATGCCGCCGTAGAGCACGGCGATGCCTGGGATGCTCATCAGGCCGACCAGAGTCGCGGCCACCAATTGCCAGGCGTTGTCTCCGGGGTTCAGCCAGTCGGGATAAGGCAACATGGTTCAGACACACCTCAATTCGAGCCAGCGGGCTGTAAAGCAGCTGCGGTGCGAAGTGACGCCGTAGACGGGTGAAGCCTTTGCCCGGAATGTTTCGGGCGTGTGTTCAATTGTTTAAATCCTGATTTCAAGTGCCAATTGCCATGGCGGCCCCTTCGGGCATCGGCAGCATGGGGTGTTAGCTGGCCGTTGCGCTACGACCGACACGGCGGGGCAAGTGTCGCACGCGGGAATCTCCTTGAACACCAAGCAATTTCACATGAGTAGAATAGGGCGGTTGGCGTCCACCGGGCGACGTCGTGCTGAACCAATTGTGCCGCAACATCGTCGGAGTTATATAGGCCGGTTCGTTCAGGCCCACCAAGGGCCGCATGCTGGCCACCGGTGGACAGGAAAGCTATGCAACGGGATTCGCGGCGCAGCGGTGCGGCGGACGCGCTGAAGCTCGTCAGGGCCGAAACATCGGAGCACGGCGTCGTCGTCGTCGGCGCAGGCGCCGCGGGGGTCTCGATGGCGCTCAGCCTGCGCGACCGTGGCGTGCGTCCACTGCTGATCGACCGCGCCGACGCGGTGGCCTCGGCCTGGCGGGGGCGCTACGACAGGCTGAAACTCAATACCTGCAAGCAGTTTTCGCATTTGCCCGGCCGGCCGTATCCCAAGGGCACTCCGCTCTTTCCGACCCGCGATCAGGTCGTCGATCACCTCGAAAGGCACGCCCGCGACGATGGGATCGAGTTGCGGCTGGGCACCGAGGTTTGCCGCATCGACCGCGACGGCGACGGCTGGTTGTTGCGGAGCACATCTGGCGACATCGCCTGCCGCCAGGTGGTCATGGCGACCGGATACGAGCACACGCCGCTGATGCCCCCGTGGCCGGGCCTCGACGGCTTCGAGGGCCGCGTGCTGCATTCGTCGGCATACCGCAACCCCGCCCCCTACCGCGACGAGCGCGTTCTCGTGGTCGGGGCGGGTTCATCGGCGCTGGAGATCGTCCATGACGTGGCCACCGGCGGGGCGCGGAAGGCGTGGCTGGCGGTGCGTACGGCACCGAACATCATGCTGCGCGCGTTGCCGGGCGGGCTGCCCTCGGACCTGATCGCGACGCCGCTTTTCCGCGCGCCCGTTCGGCTCGCCGATGCGTTGGCGACGCTGGGACGCCGGTTGAGCATTCCAGACCTCGCGGCTTACGGACTGCCGACACCCACCGAGGGCGTGTTCGCCCGCGGGATCCGGTTGGGCCGCGCACCCGCGATCGTCGACCGGGATGTGATCGACGCGATCCGCGACGGTTCGTTCGAGGTGGTCCCGACCATCGAGCGATTCGACGGTCGCGGTGTCCGGTTGGTCGACGGGCGCCGCCTGGAACCGGACGCGGTCATCTGCGCGACCGGCTACCGGCGCGGGCTGGAACCCGTCGTAGGTCACCTCGGGGTGCTCAACGAGCGCGGCCTGCCCTTGGCCACCGGCGAAACACCGGCCGCGTCGGGCCTGCGGTTCATCGGTTTCCAATCTCGCCCGGGGCTGCTCGGCTACGTCGCCAAGCAGTCCAGAGGCGTCGCCCGACTCATCGCCGCGGAACTCGAAACCGCCGCGCCGTCGCGTTATCCGCGGTGACTTCGGCTAACCTAATATATTCGTATTTTGGCTATTTCCAGCGCTATTCAACATATGAGCAAAATGTTTCGTTGAACTAACCAATCGGGCGGCTCGTGTCAAGTAGGTATGACGCAATTACAGACAGCGGCGAGGCCGCCCGCGCGGACGGATTTGCCGGACGCGCGCGTACGTCTCTTGCGCGACTGGGCGCGGTCGCTGCGCGTCGGACTCAATCCCGAGTCCTACTTTCGTCGCTGCGCCGACCGGCGCGACCCGTTTGTGGTGATGTTCCCGGGCCTCGGTCCCGTGCACTTCGTCGCTACCGCGCAGGGCGCTCGGCAGCTTTTGACTACGCCGCGCGAGACCCTGTGTGCGCCGACGCCCAATCCGATCGAGCCGATCGTGGGGCCGGATTCGGTGATCTTGACCTCCGGCGACCACCATCGCAGGCAGCGCCGCCTGTTGTCGCCGGCGTTCCACGGCGCCCAGTTGCGCCGGCGCGCGGACGCGATCGCCGGGGCGGTGCTTGCCGAGGTGGAGTCGTGGCGGCCTGGTGACCGGGTGGCGCTGCACCGCACCACCCGGGCGATCACGCTGAGCATCATCGTCGAGACGGTGCTGGGCGTGGACCACGAGCGCGTCGATGAGTACGCCGGCGTGGTGTCCGCGCTGATGAACGCGAACACCGCATCGCTGCTGTTGGTGCCGGCCCTGCGCAGAAGCTTCGCCGGCCTGGGCCCGTGGGCCCGGCTGGTGCGCCTGCGCGCGGAATTCCAGAGCATGCTCACCGGCCAGATGAACCATGGCCGCAGCTGTCCCGGCGACGATGCGGTATTGAGCAACCTGTTGCGCGAAAACGACCACTCGCGACTGGGTCTCGACGACGACGACCTCCAGCAACAGCTGCGGACCATGGTGATCGCCGGCCACGACACCACGGCCGCGGCACTGGCGTGGGCGCTGTACCACATTCACCGCGACACCGGCGTCCGCGCGCGACTCGTCGACGAGCTCGCCGCCAGTCCCGCGCCGCACGAGATGCCTGAACTACCCTATCTGTCCGCCGTCATCAAGGAGACACTGCGGATGCACCCCGCGGTGCCGATCGTGTTGCGCAAGCTCATCGAGCCGCAATCCATCGGTTCGGTGCGTTATCGCGCTGGTGATATCGTCGGGATCGCATTGCCCGCAATACATTTCAGCACCGACCTATGGGACGCCCCCTACCGATTCGATCCCGATCGATTCCTCGTCGACAACCCGACACCGTTCGAGTACCTGCCCTTCGGCGGCGGGCACCGGCGCTGCCTGGGCGCGGCCTTCGCCAGCCATGAAATGGCCGTCGCGGTGGGCACCATCATGCGCTCGGCGGAGCTGACGATGCCGCGGCGAGAACGCCACAGGCATCCGCCGCGTTCGGTGCCGCGCGGCATCGCCGTCGTCCCGCGGCGCGACGTCAAGCTCGTGGTCAGCCGAACTGCGTCTGCGGCCGGGGCAACGCCACGCCGTCGACGGTGATGTCGACCTTCTCGTTGTAGAAGGCCACCAGGCCGGCAATCTGGTGGACCGCCGGCAGTGGGTAGTGATACGTCCACGCCAAATCCGGATGCGCGGTATCGCCCACTCGCACCGACCAATAGCCCGATGTCACGCCCTTGTACGGGCAGAGCGTCTGCGTCGGGCTGGGTTCAAGGTGTTCGAACGCGACGTCGGTCGTGTCGATGTAAAACCTTGTGGGCAGGCCGGTTTCGAACAGCAGCACCGGGGACGCGGTGTCGGCGAGGGTGATTCCGTCCAGCTCGACGCGGACATGCCGGTGCGAGCGCAGCGCGTCGACCCGCGAATACGGATTGCGCGGGTGGCCGTAGATCGGCTCGTCTTCCTCGAACCACCGCAACGGATCCCATTCGAATCGCACGGTGCCCGCCACCGGGCCGTCGCCGTCGTCGAACACCCGCGCCGCCGACGGATGGGTCTGGCCCTCACCGACCAGCGAGTACAGCCGAGACGGACCGAGCTGGACCTTCTGCGGGTGCTCCTCGTCGCGCAGGAACTCCGTACGGACATCCGCCAGCGGCACGTAATACGCTGGGTAGTAAGGCAATTCCCACACATAGCGGGCCTCGGTGGTGTCGAAGACCAAGTGGTGGCCGAGATAGCCGCGGACCCGGCGCGGCGCGGGCTCGATGCGCCCGCGGGTGGCGGCCATCTGCGGGTAGTCCCGCTCGGCCCTCACGGCTGGTCCTTCGAGGCCAGCCCGGCAGGCGCATTCGCGATCGCTTTGTGGATGGCGTCGGCCAGCGCGAGGGCGCTCTCTTCGGTGAGTTCGAGCGCGACGCGCGCCGCCGGGCCCAGCTCCGGGTTGATCACGTCGATGTTGACTGTGTGGCCGTAGGGCGCGTGGACGGGATGGTCGACGTACACCGTGGCGCGGCTGGCGCCGAACCAGCCGCTCTTTCCCTTGCCGCTGCCGTCGATCCGCACGTGTTCGGTGAGGTATGTGCACATGTGCTGGGACGCCTAGCCTTTCAGATGGGTGGCGAAGAATTCGTCGATGCGCCGCCAGCCGTCGACGGCCGCCTCCGGCCGGTACGCCGGCCGGTCGACGGAGAAGAATGAATGGCCCGCACCCTCATAGGAGTGGAACTCGTGCGGCTTGTCGAACTTGGTCAGCTCGGCGTCCAGGGTGGCCACGGCGGGCGGCGCCGGGAACCTGTCGTCGGCCCCGAACAGCCCCAGCAGCGGGCAGCTCAGCTTCGGCGCCAGGTGCAGGATCGGCTGCATGGCCTTGGGAATGCCCTCCGGTAGGTCCTCCACGATGAACGCGCCGTAGCAGTCCACCGCGGCGTCGAACGGCAGCGAGCACGCCGCCAGGTACGCGTGCCGCCCGCCCGAGCAGTGCCCGATGACGCCGAACTTCCCGTTGGCGCCCGGCAAGGAGCGCAGGTGCTCGACCGCGCCGGCGACGTCGCCGACCAGACGCTCATCGGGCACCCCGCCGGCGGCCCGCACCGTCGCGGCGGCGTCGTCGGGCGCGGCGCCCGGCGCCTCGCGCGAATACAGGTTGGGGGCGACGGCGTGATAGCCGCTGACCGCGAGCCGCCGCACGAACTCCTTGGTTTCCCGGTCGTAGCCGGGCATGTGGTGAATCCACACGATGCCGCCGCGCGACCCGTCGGCCAGTGGCGACGCGCGGTAGGCCTCGATCTCGTCGCCGCCGTGGCCGGTGATGGTGATGGTTTCCGCGCGGATCGCGTCCGGGCTGGGTGCGTTCATCGCAACTCCTCGAGGGGCTGGCTCCGACGAAACCCAACGTAGCCGAGTCGCGCCACGGCAGAGCCGACCCCGTCCTGACGACGCGGAATGTCAGGCGTCGCCACCCGACTCCAGGGCCCGCGTAATTGCTGGAAAACGGGTAAGGCAAGGGGCAAGATGGTTCCTCAGCGGCGATGCGGAAGGACACGGCATTGACAACGGAAACAAGCGCCGCCGAGGCGGGCAGCGAGCCGGCCCCGCTGCGCGCGGTGGTGGCCGACGACGAAACCCTGCTGCGGGAGGGACTGGCCAGCCTGCTGGACCGCTCCGGATTCAGCGTCGTCGGTCAGGTGGGCAACGCGGTCGAGCTGCTGGCGCTGGTGCGCAACACCACTCCTGACGTGGTGGTGGTGGACATCCGGATGCCGCCCACGCACACGACGGAAGGTCTCGAGGCCGCACGGGTGATCCACGAGGAACTCCCCGACACCGGGATCCTGGTGCTGTCGGCGCATGTGGATGTGGAGCACGCGATGGAGTTGCTCGCCAGCGGTCGCGGCATCGGCTATCTGCTCAAGAGCCGCGTCACCGATGTCGCCGATTTTGTCGACACCTTGCAGCGGATCGCCAAAGGCGCTTCGGTGGTCGACCCCGCGGTGGTGCAGGAGCTGGTGTCCGGGCGGCGCCGAGACGATCCGCTGTCGGCGTTGTCCCCGCGCGAGTTGGAGGTGCTGGAGCTGATGGCCGAGGGCCGCTCCAACGCCGGCATCGCACGACGGCTCTGGGTGACGGAGGGCACGGTGGAAAAGCACGTCCGCAGCATCCTCACCAAACTCGGGCTGCCGGAAACCGACGACGACCACCGTCGCGTCCGCGCGGTCATCACATTTCTCGACTCACGCTGACGTTACGCCGTTTGCACCAGTTCCCTTGATGCGCCGCGGATTTGGTCGTGGCGCGACTGACCGAGCATCCCGCGCAGCCGCCGCCGTCCCCGATGCAGCCGGGACACAACGGTGCCGACCGGTGCGTTCATCATCGCGGCGATCTCCTTGCATGGCATGCCCTGCACATCCGCGTAGTACACCGTGGCGCGGAACTGCTCGGGCAGGGCACGCATCGCGGCGATGACGTCCTGATCGCCGAAGCGCTTGAGGGCCTGATCTTCCGCCGAGGGCAGACCCGTGCCCGAGTGTGCGGCGCTCATCAGGTAGTGGATATCCGTAATGCCCTCGGGCGGATGCTGCACCGGCCGGCGTTGCGCCTTGCGGCAGTTGCTGATGTGGGTGTTGGCCAGGATGCGATACAGCCAGGCCGAGATGTTGCTCTCCGGCCGGAAGGAGTCGAAGGCCGCGAAGGCCTTCGCCATCGTGTCCTGGACGAGATCCTCCGCGTCGGCGTGGTGCCGGGTCATCCGCAGCGCATGCCGGTGTAGGTCGCCGAGCAGGGGCGTCACTTGGCTTTCGAACCCGGCACCGGGATCCGCGTGGGCAGTCAATTCCGCTGGCAGGGTCATGGTGCGCCTTTCGTGTCGCGGGCTGAACGGCGCCTTATCGGCTCCACGCCTTACGATTGCCGTTGCGCTGACCCGCGTCTGCACCGCTGGCAACCGTAGGGGGTTGCCGTCAGCCGCAGTCCAGGCATTACCGGTAGCCGGTAGCAACCGGCCGACTCACGACGCCGTCCCGGCGAAACCTTCCCGAACCGCCATAGATTTCCTGCTAGCCTCCATGCGATCTGGTCGCGGCTATCCCACACTGGACTGGTGACTGCTGGTGCGCGAACGCGTTGCGTGATTGTCGATGACAATCGCGACTTCCTCGACGCCGCGACGCGGTTGCTCCAGCACCAGGGAATCGACGTGGTCGCGGTGGCGAACTCCTCCGCGGAGGGGCTCAAATGTGTCAAGGACCTTCGGCCCGACGTGACGCTCGTCGATATCGATCTGGGCGAGGAGAGCGGTTTCGAGGTCGTCGAGCTGCTGCACAGCAATGGGTTTGGCTTCGAGGTGCCGACGATCCTGATCTCCACGCACGCCGAAGAGGATTTCTCTGAGTTGGTCGCGGCCAGCCCGGCTTTGGCATTCATTCCCAAGGCGGCCCTGTCGGGTGCCGCGATCCGCGACGCCCTGGGGCTTGCCGTCTAATTACCCGCTAGCGCGATAGCGGAATGGACGGTGGCGGTAACGACAGCCGCGCTCCCAACCGCGATCCTGGACATCAGCGGTTCCAGCGCGTACAGCGCCGAACCGATGTCGTTGAGCCCCATGGCCTTCGACGTATTCGAGATGAGGAAAAGTACTCATGTCTGTTGCTGACGGCTGCTACTGCCTGATGCCGCCGTCCGGCCGGCACTCGTCGCACCGGGTGCCCCCGCGCCGGAAGCGGTTGGTGCGCGGCGGGTTGTTGCTGCTGCGTGGAGCGGAGGTCGCGCTGTTCGCCGCGACGATCTGCGCCGCCGTAGCGTTGCTTGCCCACCCGCCCGCGGTCGGGAGGTCGTCAGTGGATTCCAGTTTCGCATTGGCTTTGCCTAATTCCGGGCCCAATTCCGGCGCGTTCTCGGTCCAGGAGGTGGCCGCGAAGGTGTTGCCCAGCGTGGTGACGCTGAAATTCAATGTCGGCGACCGCTCTCAGCTCGGTTCGGGCGTGATCCTCACCGCCGACGGGCTGATCATGACCAATAACCACGTCGTGGTGCCGATGAGCGATGGCCGTCGGCCGCCGGCGGACACCGAGGTGACCCTCAACGACGGCCGCACCGCGGCGTTCGACCTGATCGCCACCGACCCGATGAGCGACATTGCGATCGGGCGGGCTCGGGACGTGTCCGGCCTGACCCCGATCTCGGTCGGCTCGTCGGCGGAGCTGCGTGTCGGTCAGCCCGTCGCGGCGGTGGGGTCTCCACTCGGGCTGCGCGGCACCGTCACCGCGGGCATCGTCAGCGCGCTGAATCGGTTGGTAAGTCCCGCGATTGACCCGGGCAGCCCGCTGAGTGCGTACTACGCCATCCAAACCGACGCGGCGATCAATCCGGGGAATTCCGGTGGTGCACTCGTCGACATGAATGGCGCTCTCGTCGGCATCAACGCCGCCGAGGCGGTGCTGCCCGGCGCGGAGGGTGCGGGCAGCACAGCCCACGGATCGATCGGTCTGAACTATGCGATTCCCGTCGACCACGCCGCACGCATCGCCGCCGAACTGGTCGCGACCGGCCGGGCATCGCATGGCTGGCTGGGTGTGCAAGCGACCGGCGATGCCGGCGCCCTCGGCGCCAGGATCACCGGGGTGGACGCCGGAAGCCCCGGTGCGGCGGCCGGATTGGAGGTCGGCGCGCTCGTCACCAAGGTCGATGACCAGATCATCGACAGCGGAGCCACCTTGGTGGCCGCCGTGCAATCCAGGGAACCCGGGGCCTCGGTCACGCTCGCGTTCGTGCACAGTTCGGGTGTGCCGATGACCGCCCGGGTCACCCTCGGCACCGACAAGGGTCGGCAGTAGCGAGCTACATCGAGAGCGCGAACCGACGCGCGGCCGTTCAGGCCGGCACGCAAGGGATTTCGGCCGTGAGCGTAGTGCCCTCGCCGTGGCCGCTGGTGACATCCAACCGACCGCCCAGCGCCTCCGCCCGGTCCCTGAGCCCGATCAGCCCGGATCCCCGCGGATCGGCGCCACCGATGCCGTCGTCAGATATCCACAGGCGCACCCGCCCGTCATCGGCCTCCACGGCGACAGTGACACGGGACGGGTGCGCGTGCTTGGCGGCGTTCGTGAGCGCCTCCGCGACGACGTAATAGACCGCCACCTCGACGGTTTTGGGCAATCGCCGCGGGACGTCGACGCGTAGCTCGACGGGCATGGCGAAACGGCGGCACAGGGCACGCAGCGCGGGGCCCAGGCCGGCATTGGAGAGCACGGCCGGATGGATGCCGCGGGAGAGCTGACGTAGTTCCTCGCTCGCCGCCGCGACTTCGTCGGCGAGTTCGACGATCTCATGTTGCAGCCGGCCGTCGGCGGGCAGGGAGGCCTGCAGAGCCTGAAGGCGCAGCCGCAACGTGACGAGGCGCTGCTGCGCACCGTCGTGCAAGTTGCGTTCGATGCGACGCCTGGCCTCGTCACCGGCGGCGACGATGCGGGCCCGTGAAGCCATCAGCTCATCGCGCGCCTGTGCATTGGCGATCGCGGTCGCGACCAGCTCGGCGAAATCCGCCAGCTGCTCCTCGGTATGGGGCGGGTGCGGGTCGGGTCCCGAGGAGGCGATGACTGCCGCGCCCCAGAGCCGGCCGTCCACCTCGATGGGGGCACCCACCGCCGAGCGAATGCCCACGCTGCGGACCACGGCGGCGATCGGGCCGGCCGCATGCTCGTGGCTGTCCATCCGGGCGGTCGTGCCGCTCTGAAACACCATCGCCGCGACGTTGTCACCGTCCAGCGGGAACACCCCGCCGACCGGGATCTTGTCCAAATGGGCCTTGTCGTGGGCGGCGACCACCTCACACGAGTCGTTCCCCACGTAGCGGACCAGCACGCAGTTCTGCACCCGCAGCGCGCGGGCGACCTCGTCGGCGACCGCGGTGAAGACCTCGGCCGGCGAAACACCGCGGGCGACGAGCGTCGCCACCCGGCGCAGGGCCGTCTGGCGCTGCGCCAATCGGCTGACCTGATTCGCCGCCCGTCGGGATTCCGCCGTGCGCAGCCGGGCCCGGCCCGCCAGCACATTCGTCAGGAGGCCTAGGGGCAGGAAAACCGCGAGCGGCAGAAGCTGCGCGGGGTGCGACGGCAGCGCGCCGAGGCCGGCACCGAGGTGGATCTGCAGGTATACCACCGCGCTGACCAGCGTCGTCAACACCGCCAGACCGATGTTCCAGAACGACGAGATGACCAGCACGCCAAAGAGATACAGCGCGCCCAAAGTGCTGTGGGGCGCAACCGCGGAAAGCAGCCGGACCACGATGGTTTCGGCGACGATCAAGGTGGCGGCAACGATTTTCCCGAGCCACGTCGGACATCTCGGCGCAAGCGATGACCGCGCGTCTTGGCGTCTCGGCCCAGGCTGGAAGGGAATCGTCGACCACTCGTTGGGGGTCATCACAGGCACGGCTCGATCGGTAGCGCGTCCAGCCGGTGGTGCCGGCGCACAGGCGATCACTGCTTCCCTGGCTTACGCGCGAGTTGGGCGACGGTTGGGCCGTGGTGGGGCGATTGGCTCGATTCCACAGCGAAACTCCATCCCGCCGGCTTCGGCAGTGGCGGCGCTCGATTGTTTCGGGGGGCGCCTCAATCCAGTGTCGGCAAGGGTCAGCCGCTTCACATCGCTGCTGGCTTCAACCGCGCGTACCGGCTAGCAGGTAGGCCGGCCGCACCACCGCCAGAACGCCGAACGCTTAGCCGGGCGCGGGTATCTCGAAGGCGTTGAGGATCGCGCACACGGTGTGGTAGATGCCGGTCAGGACGGCGGCCTCCATCACCCCTGCCGGGCCAAGCGCCGCCTCCGCCTCACGATATAGCGTGTCGTCGAGGCGGTGCTCGACCGACAGTGCGCGGGCGACAAGGTGGGCAACGGCCTCGTCCTTGGTCAGATCGTCCGGAAGTCGGCCGTCGGCCAGTGTGCGCACCGTCTTGTCGGGGAGGCCGGCCTGCCCGGCGACCGCGCAATGCGCGTACAGCTCATAGGGGGCCCGCCACACCGCGCCGACCGACAGGATGATGACCTCCCTGCAGCGTTTGCTCAGCGAGGTGTTCGTCTGCTCGGTTACCGCGAGTTGCAGGAAGGCGGACGAGATGGCCGGGGTCAGCAGGGCCGGGTTGAAGGGACCGATCAGCCGGCCCGCATCGGTGCGCGCCCGGAACTTCGCGGCCTCCGCCCATGGCACCGCCACATTCGTGAGCCAGTCGAAGAGCTCCCGCTGGGCCGGATCGAGCGCCGCACGCTCGTACAGCCGAAGACGCCCGCCCAGGCCGCCGTCATCAACCGCCATGAGTCCTCCTGCATTTGGGCCTGGCCTGTCACGAACCACCGGCCTTAAGCATGCCGCCATCAAACCCTGATGTCGTTACCGGTAACCGGAATTGACCCGCCAGGACAACCCATCCCGCGCTGAACCACGCTGCGCCGCAGTGACGGTCGCAAGGGTGCGGCTGGCGAGTCGGTCAAAATAATTACAGCTAGCCAGAAGTCAAAGGGGACGCTAGCGCGGACGACATCTACGCCGGCCTCGGCGATGCTACGAGTTGAGCTTGGCTGCCGAGATGCTCGCGTGTCCCGTGCCAGTGAACCAAGTCACCAAATCCGGACCGGGAGAACAAAAATGCCGTTCGTCACCACACGGCCCGAAGCGCTGACCGCTGCCGCGGGACAGCTGGCGGCAATCGGGTCGGCGATGACCGCCTCGAATTCTGCTGTCGCGCAATCCATAACGGGCGTGGTGCCGGCTGCCGCCGACGAAGTATCGGCACTGACCGCGGCCGCGTTCACCGCGCACGGCGTGTTGTATAAGGAGGTCGGCGCGCAGGCCGTGGCCATGCATCAACTGTTCGTGGCCACCTTGCAGACCTCCGCCGGTTCCTATGCGGCCACCGAGGCCGCCAATGCGGCCGACGCCCGCTGAGAGCCGGTCTGACACATGGACTTCGGAGCGCTGCCGCCGGAAATCAACAGCGGCAGAATCTATTCCGGACCCGGCCCGGGATCGATGTTGGCCGCCGCGACCGCTTGGGAAAAGCTGGCCGCGGACCTGTACTCGACGGCCTCCTCGTACGCCGCGGTGGTGTCCGGACTGACCTCGGACGGCTGGCAGGGGCCGGCATCGGCCTCGATGGCCGCCGCGGCGCAGACCTACGTGACCTGGCTGGGTAGCGCGGCATCGCAGGCCGGGCAGGCTGCAAATCAGGCGCACGCCGCCGCGACGGCGTTCGAGGCGGCGTTCGCGGCCACGGTGCCACCGCCGCTCATCGCCGCCAACCGCGCGCAGTTGGCAACGCTGGTTGCGACGAACTATTTGGGCATCAATACCGCGGCCATCATGGCGACCGAGGCCCAGTATGCCGAGATGTGGGCTCAGGACGCCGCCGCCATGTACTCGTATGCCGCGTCTTCGGCCGCCGCGGCGACGCTCACGCCATTCACCGCGCCGCGACAGAACACCAACCCGGCCGGTGTGGGCACGCAAAGCGCCGCGGTCAGCAATTCCACCGCGAATTCGACCCTTCCGTCAATCGACACGATCGTCCAGCTGATCGCCGACGACATCAACAACGCGCTGGCGCCCGACCACATCAACTCCGGAATCAGCGCGTTCGCGACAATCCCCTCGATCATCTTGGCGGCAGCCTCCTTGTTTTCGAGTTCCGGCACGAGCGCCGTCGACTCGACGGCAGCGGCACTGACCGACGTGAGCACCGGGCTCGGCCAGGTGGCGAGCACCCTCGGATCGTTGGGCTCCGCCTTCGGCCCGGTCCAGCTGGGCGGATCGGTGTCCGCCGAGATGGGTCGGGCGGCCGGTTTAGGCGCGCTGTCGGTCCCACAAAGGTGGGGCACGCTCACTTCCGCGGCCTCTAGTTCGCCGAACGCGTTGCCAGTCAACCTCGTCAGCGAAACCGACCTCGGGGAGATGGCCCCGCCGGTCAGCCTGGCGGGCGCCCCGGCGACCTTGGCGGCCGGCGGGGCCGCCCGGGCCAGGTCGATGGCGGCCGACGGAACGACCCTGCGATCGTTGATGCGGCCCACCATGCTTCCGCGTCAAAGGTATATCGGATAGCGCGACAGCACGCCCGCGCCAAGCGGCTCAGACAGCGTTGGGCCACCGGCTATTTCGGCGCGGCCGCTCCGCGACCGGTGGCCATGGCGGATCAAGCGGGTCACGAGCGGGCTGGCGCGCCGGTCATCGCCGCGGGACTCCCGTGTGCCGCTCGACGACAGTGCGACTGTCATGCAAGGCCCACGCGAGGGTGCTCAACAGCAGCATCACCAGCAAGACGGTCAACATCGGTGATACCTGCCCTTCTCCGTCATTCCCGTCCAGAACGGCCGCCACGTCCGACGAGACTGTCCCACAAACGCTTTGGCCGCCATCGCGGTTGCCGGGCGATGGTAAACGCGCCGCCCGGCAGTTACCACTTCAGCATCGCCCGCGACGGCCGACATGTCGTCCCTGCTGGCCGCCGCAGCCACCCCCGGGTAGCTGTACATCGCCACGTCCGCACCCCGACACCTCGGCTTCGGCAATGGCGCGCACGCGTGTACCGGCCAAGCCCTAGCCCGCCTGGAGACGGCCGCCATCCGCATGCTGCGCGCGCTAATCGAACGCGTCGACCGCATCCACCTCAGTGGCCGACCGAAATGGGCCGTCAACAACATCATTCGCCGACATCTTTCGCTTTCGGTAACCCTCGAAGCAGCCTAAAGAATTGTGTCAGCCGCCGTCAGTTCAGCGGGAACTGCGCACTATTGACGCTTTCGCGCAGCATGCGCCGGTAGCGTGACCACACCGGCACGTAGAGGCCGAGCTCCTTGCGCGCTGCCTGCACCACGTCCTGACGCCTGACCTTAACGTCCTCGTACGTCCTAAGGGCCGCTCGTTGCCCTTCGGGCATATTGTCCAGCCACATGTCGAGTCGCCCGGTCAAACCCTCGTCGGTTTCGACCTGCCTTACCCACTCCGCCAGCTGGACGGACTGCTGGTACGCGTAAGCGATGGCGAGATCTGCGGTCTTGAAGTTCCCGGTGAGCGCGAGCTCGCTGATCACCCGATCGATCGCTTCGGCCTTTTCAGCGAGGGCTTCCCTTCGGACGTCGGGCGGCAGCGCCTTGAGAATCTCCAGGTCCCTGCCGATCCTGAGGGCTTCGGCGTAGAGCTGCTTCATCTCCTCGTAGTGGAAGCGCTTATGCTCTGACCTCCGGTCGAGCGAACCCGTACCGAACGCGATGATGCCCGCCAGGACGACGAAGGCGCCGCCCAGCAGGGTCCCCTGTCCCGGAGTTACGTTGTGCCAGAGGTCCATCCACCCGCTCACATTTGCCACCTTTCACCACGGCGAGCAGATCAAGTCTGGGCAAGCGCGAGGCCCGTGAGCCCGAAGCCCAGGTGCACCAGTTCCGTGTCGATGCCGCTGTCGAGGTTGACGTAACGGATGCTGCCGCCGAGGTCGCCGACGTAGAACTCGGACTCGGAGAGCGCGGCGACACCGATCGCCTCGTGGTATCCGCGAGACAGGATCTCCGGCATGCCGACGTTCGGCTCCACCAGCGCGCGGTTGAGCGTGTTGCCGCCGGGCTCGGCGCCGCGATCCGTCCACACCAGCGTCGTACCGCCGAAGAGGTGCAGATCTATCGGCTCGGGCAGGTCCTTGAACAGCAGCTCGACGTCGTCGCGGTGCTCGGGGCTGACGCCCGCCGGCAGATCGAGCGGGGCGCGAAAGATCCTGCCCTCACCCGCTTTCGGCGCGCCCTTCTGAGTCCAATACAGCAGGCGCCGATCCAGATCGATCGCGATGCCGACCGGCTGGTTGCTGATCACGCGCGCGGCCTGGTCACCAACTGCCGGCACCACCAGGGCTCGCAGGCCGCTCCCGTCGAGGTTGCAGGTCAGCACCTGCATGCCCTCACGGTCGCACCAATACAGCACGCCCGCTTGCCAATCGGCCGCGAGCTGCTTGCCCGTGGTGAAGGCGCCACGCGGCACGATCGTGACGCGGTTGGTTCCGTCCAGATCCGCGCGCTCCAGCGACCCGTTGCGGGCGTAGGCAACTTCCGAACGTGGGTCGCCCCCGGGATCGGGGGCGCCCATGTTCGTCCAGTAGATGTGGCCACGTTCCTGGTCGACGACGAGACCGTCGGGCCTCTCGTCCAGCCCGGCGATCAGGGTCCGCACCCGGGCACCATCCAACGACACCGCCTGCATCTCCTGCTTGCCGTCGTTGAGCACCAGCAGCTCGGTCATCAGCGCTCGCTTTCGATTTCCGCGGCAGCGCCGACGGAGAACGACGGCACCGCATCGCACAGCGTACGAATGTCCTTGCCGGCCTGCATGACCGCGCCGTCCGGTCGGACGATGGCCGCGGTCGCCCGGCCTGCCCGCAGCCAGCGGCCGAGTTGGCTCTCGCGCGACACGGAGACCACGATGGCCCCTCGGCAGTCGAGCTCCTTCTGCTGCGCCGGGCTCAACCACGCCGACGTGACCAACGCGAAGCGGTTGCCGACAACCTGGTCGAGGCGCACGCCCTCGCGCAGCACCGGGTTGGGGCAGAGCGTCCCGGCCAGCCCCCCCGGCACGCGGGACTTGACGACCATCTCCGACCGGTGCAACCCGGGCGCAACGCCGTCGGCGGCGCTGGTGCGGGTGCCCGGCAGGCGCAGGTTCTGCAACCGCGGGAACACCACCTTGCGGACCAGGTCGCCGGCCGTGCCGCCGCCCGTCATCGCCGCTCCGACCGACACGGCCATCATGATCATGGCGGCCGCGTGGGCCTTGCGCTCCTGCTCGTAGGTGTCCAGCACGCTGTCGGGCAGCGAATTACTCAGCACGCCAGCGATTTTCCACGTCAGGTTCAGCGCGTCACGCAGACCGGCCGCCATGCCCTGTCCGACGAACGGCGGCGTGAGGTGGGCGGCGTCACCGAGCACGAACACGTTGCGGTCGCGCCAGCTGCTGGCGACCTGTGCGCGGAAGGTGTAGGCGGTGACGCGGACCAGGCGCAACTGCTCGGCCGGCACGTCGCCCAGCCACGGCTTGATCAACGGCTCGATCTGCTCGATGGTCTGGTAGTCCGCGGCGCTCTCCTCGTCGAGAAGCCGAAACTCCCAGCGGTACCGGGTCTCCCCGACCCGCATGTAGGTGCCGGCCCGCTCCAGGCTGCACAGCTGGTGGCAGCCCTCCCACTGGTCGAGGTCGGCGTCGGTGTCGACGTCGATGACGATCCACTCCTGCTGGAACGGCAGCCCGTACATGTGCGAGCCGATCGAGGCCCGCACGATGCTGTTGGCGCCGTCGCAGCCCAGCACGTAGCTGGCGTCGACGGAATGCTGGCCGCCGCGCACCCGGTCCAGGAAGCTGACGCGCACCTTGCCGTGCTTGTTCTGGGTGACGCTGGTGACCTCGACGTCACCGTGCAGCGTGACGTGCGGGTAGCGCTTGAGGTTGGTGCGCATCATCGCTTCCAGCTCCGGCTGATCGAACATGTTCATCTGCGGGTAGCCGTTGGCGCTGGGGTCGGTGC
>NZ_LZKK01000161.1 GCF_001672815.1 Mycobacterium sp. E796
CCGCAGGCCAGGGTGAGGTCGTCGATGTCGGTGCGGTGGGTGGTTGTCCAGCCGCGGAGGTGGTGGACCTGGCTGTGATAGGCCGGGGCGGTGCAGCCCGGTTTGGTGCAGCCGCGATCGCGTGCGTAGAGCATGAGGCGCTGCGCGGGGCTGGCCAGCCGCTTGGTGTGGTAGAGCGCCAGCGGCTTGGCCTGGTCGAAGATCGCCAGGTAGTGATGGGCGTGGCCGGCCCAACGGATCACGTCGGACATCGGCACCAGGGTGCCGCCGCCGGTGAGCGCCTTGCCGGTGGCCGCCTCCAAGTCTTTGAGCGTCGTGGTCACGACGATGGAGACCGGCAGCCCGTTGTGGCTGCCCAACTCGCCCGAGGCGAACAGCGCGCGCAGGCCCGCGAGGAAGGCGTCGTGGTTGCGCTGGGCTTGGGATCGGGTGTCGCGGCGCGCCGCGTCCTCGTCGGGGGTCGCATCGATGATTGGGGTTTCATCCTCGGGGTTGGCGGTGCCCGGGGCGGCCAGCTTGGCCAG
>NZ_LZKK01000162.1 GCF_001672815.1 Mycobacterium sp. E796
AATGCTCGACAAACTCGGCAGCTGAGAAAGGCAGGCTTGCAGTGGCTTTCGGCGATGGCGCCGCCGACGCGGCGCTGAACTCCAGTCCGGCCATCGCGCCGTAATCCAGGATCTTGGGAACCCGCAGCCCGGCGTCCACATACGACTTGATGATTCGGGCGACCTGCCGGGGTGTGCCGTGCGGCACGACCGCCCGGATCGCTTCGGGCTTGACGCGGCCGAGGAAGTCGAGGATCCGTTCCCGCGTCAGCGTCGTCGGGTCGATGTCATGAAAGCCGCCCCAGTCGTCGCCCATCGGATGGTCAAAGCCGAAGCGGCGCAGCACTTCCGCGGATACCTGCAACAGGAACGCGGCCACCAGCGGAGCGCGCAGGATCCCTTCGATCGCGTCGTCGTCCTCGCCGATCAGGCAAACCTGCACGTAGCACGGCGTGATCGCCATCGGGTCGCGGCCGGCCTGTTCGGCCGATTGCCTTACCGCGCCCAGCATTTCGGCGTAGTGCTCGGGGGTCCACGCCCCGGCCGGCCACCAACCGTCGGCATAGCGCCCGACGATGTCGAGCATTCGTGGCCCGCTGGCGCCGATCCAGATCGGCGGGAAGCGCCCGTCGTAGGGCTCGGTGTCCAGGCGGGCGCGATGCAGCCGGTAGAACCGGCCCTCGAAGTCCACCGGACCGTCGCATTCCCACAGCAGCCGGATGACCCGCAGCGCCTCCTCGAAGCGGCCGACGGGCCTAGCGAAGTCGAAACCGTAGGGCACGATGTTTTCGCTCTCGCCGCTGCCCAGGCCCAGGATGAATCGCCCGCGGGAGAGATGGTCGATGGTCAGCGCGCTTTGGGCCAGCATCGCGGGGTGGCGGCGCACCGTGTCCACGACGCTGGTGGCGAGCGGCACCCGTTCGGTCAGCACGGCCGCCGCGGCGGCGACCGCCATACCGTCGAGGTGCCGGTGCGGCGACGGCGACGACGTTGCGAGGTCGGTGAACTCGGGCGTCCACAGCGCGTCGGGCCAAAAGCTCACCATGTGATCCGGCAGCCAGATCGAGTGGTACCGACCGGTGTCCAGCTCCGCCAGGCCCGACAGGTTCAGCGGGAGCGTGGTGCGCACGAACGCAGCGGGCGAAACCTTCACCGCGCCACCCACTCCGAGTTCAGCGCGAACTCCGACATGTACCTGGTCGAACTCCAGCCGCCGTCGACGACGATCGTCTGACCGTTGATGAAACTCCCGCCCGGCGAGCACAGGAACGCCACGGTGCTGGCGATGTCGTCGACGGTGCCCAGCCGCTGATGCGGCGTCAGCTCGGTGTTGATCTTGCGGAATCGCTCGTCCTGCAAGCGCTTCTCGACCATCGGTGTCACCGTGACGCCGGGCGCGACGGCGTTGCAGCGGATGCCGGCGGGGCCGTACTGGCAGGCGATGTGGGTGGTCAGCGCGGTCAGCCCGCCCTTGGCGGCGGAGTAGGCGCCGCCCCGCAGCCCGCCCACCACGGCGAAGGTCGACGTGATGTTGATGATCGCCGACCCGGGCCCCATGTGCGGCAGCACCTCGCGCGTGAGCCGAAACGGCGCCCGCAGCATCAAACCCAGGAAATAGTCCAGTGTTTCGTCGTCGGTTTCGTGTACCGGTTTGGGGTTGCCGACCCCGGCGTTGTTGATCAGGAAGTCGACGTGGCCCCACCGGTCGACGGCGGCCTCGACGATGCGCCGCGGCGCGTCGTCCTGGGTCAGGTCGACCGCCAGGGTCGCGACCCGAGCCGGGTCGGCGATGGATGCCTGCAGCTCGGCCAGTCGGTCCTCGTCGCGGCCCGTGCCGAGGACCGCCATTCCCATCCCGGCGAGGCTCCTTGCGCATCCCAAACCGATGCCGCTGGTTGCGCCCGTGACGATAGCGACCTGCATCTCACCCATCCTGTGTTAAAGCGGCCCTGATCCGATGTTTGAGGATCTTGCCCGCGTCGTTCTTGGGCAGGGCATCCCAGATGACCACCTGTTCGGGGGCCTTGAATTTCGCGACGCCCTTGCTTTGCAGCAGGGCGAGCAGCTCGGCGACGCCCGGCTCCGACTTGCCCCGCTCCGCCGAGGGCACGATCACCGCGCACGCCCGTTCCCCGGTCCGGTCGTCGGGCAGCCCGACGACCGCGATTTCGGCGATGCCGGGGTGCTCGGCGAGCAGGTCCTCGACCTCCTTGGCCGAGATGTTCTCGCCGTTGCGAATGATGACGTCCTTGGCCCGCCCGGTCACGAGGAGGTATTCGCCTTTCAAACCAGCTGAGACCCAGCGGCCGAGGTCCCCCGTGCGGAAAAACCCTGCGGCATCGAATGACTCGGCATCGTCGTGCAAATGCCGGTAGCCGAGCAGCATCTGTGGGCCGCGGACGCAGATCTCGCCGCCGCCGTCGGCTGCGAGGTCGTGGGGGACGAGTTTGATCTCCGCGATGCCGGCCCGCCCGTCGGTGTCCGCGGCTCGGTCGGCTTCGTCCGGCCGGGGCGCGCCGACGGTCGCGACGGGCACCTCGGTGCAGCCGTACACCCGGGTGACGACCGCTCGGTCGAAATAGCCGGCGGCGCGCCGGATCAGCGCCGGCGACACCGAGGCGCCGCCGCAGATGAACACCTTCAGGTCGGGCAGGCGGGTGCCGGCGCGTTCGGCGGCGGCCAACAGCTGCTGCAGGAACGGTGTCGCGCCGGCCATGTGGGTGCAGTGTTCACGGTTCATCATCGCCACGGCCGCCGCCGGGTCCCACCGGTCCATCAGCACCGCGGTCGTGCCCAGCAGCAGCGGGCATTCGAACGCGTAGATCGACCCGCCGATGTGGGCGATGGGCGACGGGACCAGGAACGTGTCGCCGGGCTCGACGTTCCAGTGGTCACGGATCTGGCTGATCAGCGCGTGTAGCGAATTGTGGCTGTGCAGCACGCCTTTCGGGCGGCCGGTGGTGCCCGACGTGTACAGGACCATGCGTGCGGCGTCGGGATTCAGCCGCGGCAACCGCGCGGGATCCGGCGGGCCCTCCAGCAGCGCGGGATAGGGCGTGTGCGCGCCGGCTTGCCAGATTTCAGAGCCGCGCAGCACCACCACCTCGGGCGCGGGGTCCATCGCGGCGGTGACGCGTTCGAGCATCGCGGCGTAGTCGTGACCGCCGAACCGGTGCGGGACGAAGATCATCGCTGCTTCGACGTCCTCGAGGATGAAGCGCAAATCGTGGTCGCGCAGCGACGGCAGGATCGGGTTCACCACCATCCCGGCCAGTGTCGCGCCCAGGTAGACGACGGCGGCCTCGTGCCAGTTCGGCAGCATGAACGACACCACGCTGCCGGTCGGCACGCGCGCCAGCAGGGCGTTGGCCAGCCGGGTCGCCTGGCTGTCGAGCGTGGCGCAATCCAGCCGAGTGTCCCCGTCCACCAGCGCCGTTCGCCGTGGCGTGGTCTCCGCGGCCGCGCGCAGCGAGTCCGCCAGCGTGGTGCTGACCCACAGCCCACGCCGGTATGCCTCCGCCGCGAATGTGGCGTCTTGATGGGCCCGGGCTGTCACGTCAGTCGGCCTGGTCATTCACGCGGCGCATGGTCATCGCGTAGCGAAAGCTCGACGACAGGTGAGTGTTGACCGTTACCTGGGCGACCTCGCCGTCGGATGTCTTGTAGGTTCGCCGCATCTCCAGCGCCGCCGTGCCCGCCGCGACTCCGAGGCCGTCGGCCAGCCCGGGCGGCAGCAGCACCGCGGCGATTTCCTGGCGCAGCTCGGCGATGCTCACCCCGAACAGGTCCTCGATGAGCGGAAAGATCGGGCCGGTGTGGCGTCGCAGCAGCCGGCCGACCGCGGCGAAATCGCGGTTGATGTAGTACTCCGTTCGACACAGGGGCGCCGAGGCGCCCTCGGCCCGCCGGTAGCCGCGCACGGACAACCACTGCGTGCCGGCCGGCAGCCCGGTCCGAGCGGCGAGTTCGTCGTCGATCTCCACCATCTCGTTGGACTCGATGGTCAGCTGCGCTCCGGACGCGAACGCGAGCAGGTCGTCGATCGACATCGTGTCCTGCGCATAGGAACTGGTCGCCGGCCGGGGGACCACCCGGGTGCCCGCGCGGGGCCGCGACGCGACCAGGTTGTCCTCGCGCAGCCGGCGCAGCGCTTCGCGCACGGTGTAGCGGCTGACCGCGAATCGCTCGCACAACTGGTGCTCGGTCGGCAGCTGCGAACCCACCGGGTACACGCCGTCGACGATCTCTTTGCGCAGCGTTCGCGCGATCTGCAGATAACGGTGCTCGCTCGAGATCGCCTGGGACATCAGCGGCCGTCCCGGGATCGGCGCACCGCCAGCACGCTGCCGTCCCCGTCGGCCGAGACGTACAGCGTCCCGTCGGCCGCGGCGGCGACGCCGGCGAACGGGCCCTGCGGCCCGGAGAACGGCGGCATGCCTTTCAGCGGCTTGGGGACCACGCCCGCCGGGGGACCGACCGGTAAACCCGACGCCACCGTCCACCGAGCCCTGGTGTTCATGTCGAACGCGACCAACTCCTTGGCGCCGGCGTCGACGATGTAGAGCACGCCGTCATGCACGCAGATGCCCTGCGGGCGTTGCAGATCGGCGACGACGGTGTCGATGGTCGATCCGTTCAGTCGGATCACCCGTCCGGCGCCTGCCTCCGCGACCAGGCACGCCCCGTCGGCGCCCATCGCGACTCCGACCGGCTCGCGCAGGCCGCGGGCCAGCGCGTCGACGCCACCCGGGCGGACCGACAGCACCCGCCCGGTGCCCAACTCGGCGACGACCGGCCCGCCCGGCCCGACCGCGACGCCGTAGAGCTGGTCGAAACCGTCTGCCAGCACCTCGGTTTCGCTCGCCGCGGGCCGGTAGCGGCCGACCTGGCCGCCCGAGGTGGTGACGGCGAACTCGCCCGGCCCGCTCGACGCGACGCCCCGCAGGAAGCCGGGATAGCCGGGGCTGAACAACATCCCGACGGTCTGCAACGACCCGTCGGGCAGGGCGACATAGAAGTATGTGCCGTCGGCGACGTAGAGCCGTCCGTCGTGGCCCACGGTCAGATCCAGCGGCCAGTTCAGCCCGCCGGGCAGCACGGTTCGCGTCGAACCGTCCGGCGATATCTCGGTGATCTCGCCGGTGAAATTGGATGCCAGCACCCGGTCGCCGACCAGGGTGCAGTTGTCCAGGCCCGGGCTCAGCTGGGCCAGCAGCCGCCGATCACCGTTGCGCGGGTCGATGCGCAGCACCTGCCCGCTGGCCACCTGGGTCGAGACGATGTAGCCCTGCGGGTCGAACTTGACCGAGTCGGGCACACCGAGATCGCCTGCGACGCATTGTGGTTCGCCGCCGTCGGGATGCACGCGCCAGATCTCGTTGGCGCCCATGACCGGGAAATACAGCATTCCGTCCGGGCCGACCTCCATCGCGTTGGGTGAGGGCACGCCGTCCAGGAGCACCCGCGGCGGCCCGCCGTTCAGGTCCAGCTCCAGCAGCCGCCCACCCTCGCGGCATTCGCCGATGAACAACCGGTCGCCGTGAAAGGTGATCCCGTTGGCCGACGGAACGTCGTCGCGCAGCACCCGGGTCCGGCCGGCGGTGTCGCGCACGCTGACCCGCCCGTCCATCACCTCGGTCGCGTACAGGTTGCCGCGCGCGTCGAACGCGACGTCGTCGGGGGCGACGATCTCGCCGCCCTTGGCGCTCACGACGCCCAGTTGCCCGGTGCGGTGATCCAGCGCGCTGATTTGGCTGCCGGTCACCTGCGCGATGTACACGCGCCCGTCCGGCCCGGTGCGCAGGCCGTTGGCGCCGAACAGGCGGCTGGGAGGAGTGACCCGGTCGAGTCGCCAGCCGTCCGCGACGCCGATCGACGGCGGTACCGCATATCGGGATGGCTGCGTCGCGATGGCCATATCCTGCCGTGGTCCTTCCGTCAGCCCTGTGAGCTGGACGCTATCAACTTGTTCTAGTCCAGACAATAGCTTCCGAAGCGGGCAGGCTTGGCCTTGACAGCCAACTCTGTCGATGGGAATAGTGTTCTCCAAAGGACAGAACGCTGTATCTTGTCCGGACAAAGCGACGCAGCGGATTGCAGGTCATGGACGATCTTCTCGGGCGCCTCCCAGGGCTGGACGGGCGCGTCGTCGTGGTTTCCGGCGCCGGTGGCGGCGGCATCGGCACCACCGTCACGGCCATGACCGCCCGCGCCGGGGCGACGGTGATCGCGGTGAGCCGGTCGAAGGAAAACCTGGACGAGCACGTCGCCCCGCTGGCGCGACGGGGCCTGGCGGTGGTGCCCGTCGCGGCCGACGCGTCGACGGACGAGGGCATCGCCACGGTGATCGACCAGGCGCGGCGTGCCGACGGCAGCCTCTACGGTCTGGTTAACGTCGCCGGCGGCGCCGAGCCGTCGACGTGGATGCCGTCGACGCGGGTGACGCGCGGCGACTGGCGCAAGATCTTCACCGACAACCTCGAAACGGCGTTCTTCATGAGCCAGGCCGTGGCGGCCGAACTCGTCGCGCAGCAGCGGCCCGGGTCGATCGTGTCGATCTCGTCGATCAGTGGCATGAACACCGCGCCGTTCCACATCGCCTACGGGACCGCCAAGGCCGCGATCTCGGCGATGACCCGGACGATGGCGCTCGAGCTGGCGATGTCCGGGATCCGGGTGAACGCCGTGGCGCCCGGCGTCACCGAGACCGCGGCCTCGCGCACCTACGTCGACGAGGACCCGGACCGGGATCGGCAGGCGATCGCGATGGGCCGGCGCGGCCGGCCGGAGGAGCAGGCCGGCGCCATCCTGTTCCTGCTCTCGGACCTGTCGAGCTACGTCACCGGCCAGACGCTGCTCGTCGACGGCGGCCTCGACCTCAGGTGGAGCCACCTGGGCGCCGACAATACCTCGCTGTTCCTCAAGGACGAATCCTTCCGCGCGGCCATTAGGAGGATGTCGTGACTGATACGAAAGTCCAAGCGACCGAAGAACTTTCGAAACCCATGACGATCGGCGTCGAGGCCTACATCAGCCCGGACTACGCCCGCGCCGAGCGCGACAAGCTGTGGCGCAAGGTGTGGCAGCAGGTCGGCCGCGTCGAAGAGCTGCCCGAGGTGGGCAGCTACCTGACCTACGACATCCTCGACGACTCGATCATCGTGGTGCGCACCGGACACAACGAATTTCGCGCGCACCACAACGTGTGCATGCACCGCGGCCGAAGGCTGATCGACACGCCGCAGGGCGCCAAGAACGCCTGCGGCCGCGCCCGCAAGTCGTTCGTGTGCGGATTCCACGGCTGGACCTACGGTTTGGACGGGGGGTGCACGCACATCCGCGAGCAACAGGACTGGCAGGAGGCGCTCACCCCGGAGAACACCCACCTTCGGCCGGTCATGGTCGAGACGTGGGGCGGCTGGTTGTGGATCAACATGGACCCTGACTGCGAGCCGCTGGCCGACTACCTGTTCCCCGCCGCCAAGATCCTCGACCCGTTCGGTCTGGAGAACATGCGCTGCAAATGGCGCAAATGGCTTTATTTCGACTGCAATTGGAAGGTCGCGCTGGAGGCCTTCAACGAGACCTACCACGTCTACACGACCCATCCGGAATTCAACAAGTTCGGCGAATTCAAGGGGTGGGCCAAGGCGCAGGGCAAGCACAGCAACATCGGCTATGACGCCCCGGACGACCTCGCGGCGACCAAGTCCAAGATCCGCCTCGGCACCGGCGCCGATCCCCGCGTGTCGACCGCGGAGATGCAGATCTACACGATGGAGGAGACCAACACCTCCACCACCGAGACGCTGGTGAACGCCGCCAAGCGGCTGGTCGACGAGCTGCCCGAGGGCACCCCGGCAGACAAGGTCCTCGAGCACTGGCTGGCGTCGGCGCGCCGCGACGACGAGGCCCGCGGCGTGATCTGGCCGACGATCCCGACCGACATCCTCGGGCAGGCCGGCACCGCGTGGCAGATCTTCCCCAACTTCCAGATCGGTCAGGGCCTGACGGTTGCGCTGTGCTACGGCGCCCGGCCGGACCCGAGCTACAGCCCCGACAAGTGCATCTTCGAGGTGTCGGTGTTCGAACTGTTTCCGAAAGGCGAAGAGCCGCAAACGGAGTGGGAGTACACGCCCGTGGGTGACCCGCGGTGGCGCTCGGTGTTGCCCCAGGACTTCTCCAACATGGCCGCCGTGCAGCAGGGCATGAAATCGCTGGGCTTTCCGGGCACCAAGCCCAATCCCTACCGCGAGCGCAGCACCGTCAACCTGCACTACCAACTGTCGAAGTACATGGGTACCGGTGAGCCGAAAGAGCTTTGAGATAGATGACCACCGCTGAGGAGCCCTGCGGGCCCACCGATGTAGCGCAGGACGTCGACATAGACGCGATGCGGGCCAGATACGCCCAGGAGCGCGAGAAGCGTCTACGCAAGGACGGCGGCGCGCAGTACCTCGAACTCGAAGGTGACCTGGCCGACTTCTACGAGATAGACCCATACACTCCGGTGGCCGAGCGCGCGCCGATCAACGAGGACATCGAGGTGGCCGTCCTCGGCGGTGGGTTCGCCGGATTGTTGTCGGGTGCCTACCTGAAAAAGGCAGGCGTGCAAGATGTTCGGGTCATCGACATGGCCGGAGACTTTGGCGGAGTATGGTATTGGAACCGCTTCCCCGGCATCCAGTGCGACAACGACGCCTACTGCTATATCCCAATGCTCGAGGAACTCGACTTCATGCCGAGCAAGAAGTTCGCCGACGGTGCCGTGATCTTCGCACACTGTCAGGCCATGGGTAAACACTTCGACCTCTACGATGGAGCGATCTTCTCGACCCAGGTCAAGACCATGCGCTGGGATGAGAACATCACACGGTGGCGGCTGATCACTAACCGCGGCGACGACATCCGCGCACGGTTTGTGGTGATGGCGCAGGGCTCGTACAACAAGCCAAAGCTGCCCGGCATCCCCGGTATCAAAGAGTACCTGGACGGCGGGGGCCACGCGTTCCATTCCGCGCGCTGGGACTACGACTACACCGGCGGCGATGCCAACGGCGGCCTACATAAGCTGGCCGACAAACGGGTCGCACTCGTCGGCACGGGGGCTACCGGCGTCCAGCTGGTGCCGCATCTCGGCCGGGATTCCAAGCAGCTCTTCGTGTTCCAACGCACGCCGTCGTCGGTGGACATGCGGGCCAACACGCCCACCGATCCGGCCTGGGCGGCGGCCCTGCAGCCCGGTTGGCAGGAGGAGCGCAAGCGCAACTTCCACAACTGGTCACCGTTCGTTGGAGTGGTCTTCGGCGAGCCGGACCTGGTGTGCGACTTCTGGACTGAATTGGGCCGCAACATGTCCGCCCGGATTGCCGCCAGCCCGGATCCCGCCTCACTGGGGATCGAGGAGATCATGGCGATCCGGGAGGAAGAAGACTACAAGATCATGGACCGGCTTCGTCGCCGGGTGGACGCGCTGGTCGACGACCCCGACACCGCGGAGTCGCTCAAGCCGTACTACCGCTTCATGTGCAAGCGGCCGTGTTCGAGCGAAACCTACCTGCCGACGTTCAACCTGCCTAACGTGACGTTGGTGGACGTGTCGGAATCCAAGGGTGTGGAACGCCTGACAGCGAAGGGCATCGTCGCCAACGGCGTTGAGTACGAGGTCGATTGCGTCGTATTCGCCAGCGGGTTCGAGATCTCTACGGAGATCAGCCGGCGCTTCGCCGTCGACGTCATCGAGGGCCGAGACGGGGTGTCGCTGTTCGACTACTGGCACGACAGGTACCAGACGCTCCACGGCATGACGACCCGCGGATTCCCCAACCAGTTCTTCACGGGCTTTATTCAGGGCGGCGTCTCGGCCAACACCACCGCGATGTTCGAGCAACAGGCAGAACACATCGCTTACATCATCGCCGAGGCGCAGAAACGCGGCGCGACCACCGTCGAACCCAGCCAAGAGGGCCAGGACGGCTGGGTCAGAACGGTCGCCGAGCTCGCGATCGACAACTCGGGATTTGAGATGTCGTGCACCCCTGGTTATTACAACAACGAAGGCCAGGGTGGTGCCAAAGACAACGGTGCGTTCCTCGGCGATTTCTACTCGCCGGGTTTCTACGCCTTCGGTGACCTGATCGCCGAGTGGCGCGCCAGGGGTGACTTGGAAGGCCTTGAGCTTTCGTGAGCGAATTGCGGTTCGATGGCCGGGTCGCGGTCGTCACAGGCGCCGGGCGGGGCCTGGGCTGCGAGTACGCGCAGCTGCTCGCCAGGCGCGGGGCGAAGGTGGTCGTCAACGACCACGGCGGCAGCCTGGCCGGCGACGGGGCCGACGCCACGCCCGCCGAGGAGGCGGTCGAGGCGATCAAGGCCGGCGGCGGCGAGGCCGTCGCGTCCACCGCGTCAGTCGCGACCCGAGAGGGCGCCGCCGAAATCATTCAGAGCGCGCTCGAACACTACGGTCGCCTCGACATCCTGATCCACAACGCCGGCAACGTCCGTCGCGGCTCGCTGAAGGAGATGAGCTACGAGGATTTCGACGCCGTGCTCGACGTGCACCTGCGGGGTGCGTTCAACGTTGTGCGGCCGGCGTTTCCGGTGATGTGCGAGGCCGGCTACGGGCGCATCGTGCTGACGTCCTCGATCGGTGGCCTGTACGGAAACCACGGCGTGGCCAACTACGCGACGGCGAAGGCCGGCGTGCTCGGGCTGTCGAACGTCGCCGCCCTCGAAGGTGCGGCCGAGGGCGTGAGGTGCAACGTGATCGTCCCGGCCGCGGTGACGAGGATGGCCGATGGCATCGACACCTCGTCGTACCCGCCGATGGGCCCCGAGCTCGTCGCGCCCGTGGTGGCCTGGCTCGCCCACGAAAGCTGTTCGGTGACCGGGGAGATGTTCATCGCGCTGGCGGGTCGGGTGGCGCGGGCGGTGATCGCCGAAAGTCCCGGTGTGCACCGGCCGGCGTGGACGGTCGAGGATGTCGGCGCGCATCTCGACGCGATCCGAAACGTCGAGGCGCCGCTGATCTTTCCGGTAGTGCCCGACGGTCACGGCCAGCACATCCGGTACAGCTTCGACCTCGCGCGCCGTTCCAGTGATCGAGGCGTGCTTCATGGCTAGCCGGGCGGGCGCGGGACCACTGGCCGGCG
This sequence comes from Mycobacterium sp. E796, assembly GCF_001672815.1. Lineage (GTDB taxonomy): Bacteria > Actinomycetota > Actinomycetes > Mycobacteriales > Mycobacteriaceae > Mycobacterium. The sequence continues at coordinate 11,127 of NZ_LZKK01000162.1, forward strand.
TGCGGGTGATCGACCTCACCGCGATGGTGATGGGACCGTACTGCACCCAGATCATGGCCGACATGGGCGCCGACGTGATCAAAGTCGAACCGCCCCAAGGCGATAACACCCGCTACATTTCGGTCGGTCCCGCGCCGGGCATGAGCGGGGTGTTCGTCAACGTGAACCGCGGCAAGCGCAGCGTCGTGCTGGACCTGCGCACCGACGAGGGAACGCGGGCGCTGCGCGGCCTCGTCGAGTCCGCGGACGTGTTCATCCACTCGATGCGCGCCAAGGCGATCGCCAAGCTCGGCTTCGCCTACGACGACGTCGCCGCGATCAACCCGGCGATCGTCTACACCAACTGCTACGGGTACGGGCGGCGCGGGCCCGAACGGGACCGGCCGGCCTACGACGACACCATCCAGGCCGAATGCGGCCTGCCCGCGGTGCAGCAGCAGCTCACCGGCGAGGCCGACTACGTCGGCACCATCATGGCCGACAAGGTCGCCGGGCTGACCGCGCTGTACGCGACGACCATGGCGCTGTTCCACCGCGAGCGCACCGGCGAGGGGCAGGAGGTCGAGGTCGCCATGTTCGAAACCATGGCGTCGTTCATGCTCGTCGAACACGCCAACGGCGCCCTGTTCGACCCTCCCCTGGGCCCGGCCGTCTACCCGCGCACGGTGGCGCCCAACCGCCGTCCCTACCGCACCAGCGACGGCTACATCGCCGCGCTGATCTACAACGACAAGCACTGGAACGCATTCGTCAACGCCGTACGGCCGCCCTGGGCCAGCGAGGTGTATTCGACGCTGGAAGAGCGCGCGCGCCACATCGACACCGTGTACGGGTTGGTGGCCGAGACCATGAAACAGCGCTCGACCCAGGAGTGGCTGGCGCTGTTCCGCGAGCTCGAAATACCGGCCGCGCCACTGAACACGCCCAGCGCCTTGTTCGACGATCCGCACCTCAACGCCGTCGGCATGTTCCAGACCGTGGACACCCCGCACGGGCCGGTGCGATTCCCCGGAGTGCCCACCTGGTTCTCGCGGACCCCGGGCCGCATCGCGGGGCCTGCGCCGGAGCTCGGCGCCGACACCGACGAAGTGCTCGCCGAAATTGGCACGAGCAGACACAGAATCGCACGAAACAGTCTGCCAGAGGGCGATTTTGCGTCTGCTCGCGAGGGAACGGAGTTTTAAACATGGCTGTGCCCGTCTACAAGCGCATCCTCGACCTCTTCGAGGTCGAGGGCGTCAACACACTGTTCGGCATCCCGGACCCGAACTTCGTGCACATGTTCGCCGAGGCCGACGCTCGCGGGTGGTCCGTGGTCGCGCCGCATCACGAGCTGAGCGCGGGCTTCATGGCAGAGGCGGCGTCGCGGATGACGGGCAATCCCGGCCTGTGCATCGGCACGCTCGGCCCCGGCATGGCCAACATCGCCGGGGCCATCCAGTGCGCGAAGGTCGAGAACTCGCCGGTGATCTTCATCGGCGGCCAGCGCGCCCGCATCACCGAGCGCCGGGTCCGGCGCGGCCGCATCCAGTTCGTCCGGCAGGAACCGCTCTTCGCGCCGTCGGTCAAGTACAGCGCCTCGATCGAGTACGCCGATCAGACCGACGAGATCATTCACGAGGCGATCCGCCGGGCCATGTCGGGAACACCCGGGCCCGCCTACATCGAGTACCCGTCGCACGTCATCCTCGAAGAGCTCGATGTGTCGGATCCGCTGCCACCCAACAGGTATCGGCTCGTCAACCAGACGGCGGGTGAGCGCGAGGTCGCCGAAGCGGCGAAGTTGATCCGGGCGGCCGAAAGCCCGATCCTGTTGGTCGGACACGGGGTCCACACCTCGCGCACCGGTGCGGCGGTCCGGGAGCTGGCCGACCTCATGGCCTGCCCGGTGATCCAGACCTCGGGCGGCACGTCGTTCATCGACGGTCTGCAGGACCGCACCTTCGCCTACGGATTCTCGCCGGCGGCCGTCGAGGCGGTGGTGAAGTCCGATCTGTGCGTCGCGCTCGGCACGGAGCTCGGCGAACCGAGCCACTACGGCCGGACCCGCCACTGGGCACCCAACGACGCGAAACGGAAATGGATTCTGGTCGAACAGGATCCGGTCGCCATCGGCGTCAACCGGCCCATCGACATCCCCCTGGTCGGCGACCTTCGCGGTGTGGTGCCCCAGCTGGTGGACGCGCTCCGTGACGAGCCGAGAAAGGCGTCGGCCGCTTCCAAGACCGACCTCTCCCGCTGGATCTCCGAGGACGCGGCGGAGCTGGCGCAGCTCGCGGAGAACGCGCCCACGGGCCGCACGCCGATACACCCGGCGCGGTTCGTCGTGGAGGCCACCCGAGCGTTCCCCAAGGACGGCATCCTGGTCCGCGACGGCGGCGCGACCGTCATCTTTCAGTGGACCTACTCGCAGGCCAAGCCGCGCGACGTCATCTGGAACCAGAACTTCGGCCACCTGGGCACCGGCCTGCCGTACGCGATCGGGGCGTCGGTCGCGGAGGGCGGCAAGCGCCCGGTGATGCTGCTGACCAGCGATTCGGCGTTCCTGTTCCACATCGCCGAGTTGGAAACCGCCGCGCGGCAACAGCTTCCGCTGGTGTGCGTGGTGGGCGTCGACCACCAATGGGGCCTCGAGGTGGGCGTCTACAAGCGCACCTTCCCCCAGCCGTCACCCCAGCCCGGCGTGCACTGGAGCAAAGACGTCCGCCTGGACAAGGTCGCCGAGGGCTTCGGCTGCCACGGCGAGTACGTCGAAAAGGAGGACGACATCGGCCCGGCGATCGAGCGGGCCTACGCTAGCGGCAAGGCGGCCGTGGTCCACGTCTGCATCGACCCGAAGGCCAATTCCGAGGAGATGCCCAAGTACGACGAATTCCGCACCTGGTACGCAGAAGGCACCCAGTAGGTAGTAAGGAGTAGTCATGCGCGAGTACTTGAAGTTCTACATCGACGGCCGCTGGGTCGACCCGGTGCGGCCCAACACGTTCGACGTCGAGAACCCGGCCACCGAACAGGTCGCGGGAAAGATCTCGCTCGGCTCGGCCGCCGACGTCGACGTGGCGGTCAACGCCGCCCGGCGCGCTTTCGACGGCTGGTCGCAAAGCACCCGGGAACAGCGCCTCGAACTGCTGGAGGCGATCCTCGCCGAATACGGCAAGCGGGCGGGCGATCTGGCCGACGCGGTCACCGAGGAGATGGGCGCGCCGCCGTCGCTGGCGGCCGGCCCGCAGGTCCAGCTCGGGCTCGGCCACCTGGTGACGGCGATCGACGTGCTGAAGAACTTCCAGTTCTCCGAACAGCACGGGGCGACGCTGATCGCCAAGGAGCCGATCGGTGTGTGCGGGCTGATCACGCCGTGGAACTGGCCGCTCAACCAGATCGCGGTCAAGGTCTACCCGGCCTTGGCGACCGGCTGCACGATGATCCTCAAACCGTCCGAGGTGGCGCCCTTCTCCGCCTACATCTTCACCGAGATCCTCGATGCCGCGGGCGTCCCGGCCGGGGTCTACAACCTGGTCAACGGCGACGGCCCGGGCGTCGGCGTCGCGCTGGCCAGCCACCCCGACATCGACATGGTGTCGTTCACCGGGTCCACGCGCGCCGGCGTCGAGGTGGCCAGGAACGCCGCGACGACGGTGAAGCGGGTGACGCAGGAGCTCGGCGGCAAGAGCCCCAACATCGTCCTCGACGACGCGGGCTTCGCCGACAGCGTCCGCGCCGGCGTGACCAACATGATGCCGAATACCGGGCAGAGCTGTAATGCCCCGTCGCGCATGCTGGTCCCGAATTCGCGGATGGCCGAGGCCATCGAGATCGCGCGCGAGGTCGCCGAGCAGGTGAAAGTCGGTAATCCCGAGGACAAGAGGGCGATCGGACCGGTGGCCTCACAGGCGCAATTCGAAAAGGTCCAGGGCCTGATCCAGAAGGGCATCGACGAGGGCGCGACCGTCGTGGCCGGCGGCCCGGGCCGGCCGGACGGGCTGGACAAGGGTTACTACGTCAAGCCGACGGTCTTCGCCAACGTCACCAACGACATGACGATCGCGCGCGAGGAGATCTTCGGTCCGGTGCTGTGCATCCTCGGCTACGACGACCTCGACGAGGCCGTGCAGATCGCCAACGACACCGACTACGGCCTGGCCGGCTATGTCTCCGGGGCCGACCTCGACAAGGCCCGGGAGGTGGCCCGCAAGATCCGCGCCGGCTGGGTGACGATCAACCACGCCTTCGACATGAACTCGGCGTTCGGCGGCTACAAGCACAGCGGCAACGGCCGCGAGTGGAGCGAGTTCGGGTTCCACGAATACCTCGAGGTCAAGAGCACCCTGGGCTACGCGCCCCAGAAGGGATGAAGCACAGATGTTTTCAGCAGTCTTGATCGACAAGGGTGACGCGGGACAGACCGTCGGGGTCACCGAGCTGGACGAGGCCCAGCTGCCCGACGGTGACGTCAGCGTCGACGTCGAGTACTCCACGCTGAACTATAAGGACGGCCTGGCCATCACGGGCAAATCGCCCGTCGTGCGCAAGTTTCCGATGGTGCCCGGTATCGACCTCGCCGGCGTGGTGAGCGAGAGCAGCCACGCAGACTGGAGCAAGGGCGACCGCGTGGTGCTCAACGGTTGGGGCGTCGGCGAGACGCATTGGGGCGGGCTGGCTCAGCGGGCCCGCCTCAACGGTGACTGGCTGGTGCCCCTGCCGGCCGCCTTCACCACCCGCGAGGCGATGGCGATCGGCACCGCCGGCTACACCGCCGGTCTTTGCGTCGATGCCCTGCTGCAACACGGGGTCTCCCCCGATCAGGGCGAGGTCCTGGTGACCGGCGCGACCGGTGGCGTGGGCACGATCGCGATCGCGCTGTTGACCGCGGCCGGGTTCAAAGTGGCCGCCGCGACAGGCAAGTCGTCGGAGGGACAGTTCCTCCAGCAACTCGGCGCCGTGACGGTGTTGGACCGCGCCGAATTGAGCGAGGCGGGCAAGCCGCTGCAGAAGGAGCGTTGGGCGGGCGTCGTCGACACCGTCGGCAGCCACACCCTGGCCAACGCCTGCGCGCAGACCCGGTACGGCGGCGCGGTCGCCGCGTGCGGCCTGGCCGGCGGCATGGACTTCCCGGCGACCGTGGCGCCGTTCATCCTGCGCGGTGTCTCGCTGCTCGGCATCGACAGCGTGATGGCGCCCAAGCAGCGGCGGCTGACCGCCTGGGAACGCCTGGCCCGCGACCTGGACGCCGGCGCGCTCGATGCGATCGCCCGGGAGATCGCCCTGGGCGAAGCCATCGCCTCGGCCGGCGAACTCATGGATGGCAAGGTGCGCGGCCGGATCGTCGTCGATGTCAACCGCTGACGGGGAGCTCTGAATGACGGAGAACACCACCGCTCAACTCGACTTGACCGACGTCGATCATCGGGTGGGCAAGCCCGTCGGTGGCGGGCAGCTGTGGGACCCGTGCAGCTCCTCGGACATTCGGCGCTGGGTGATGGCGATGGACTACCCCAACCCGGTGCACTGGGACGAGCAGTTCGCGCGCGAGTCGAAGTTCGGAGGCATCGTCGCGCCGCAGTCCATCGCGGTAGCCCTGGACTACGGGCACGGCGCGGCGCCGGCGTGCGTGGGCCACATCCCGAACAGCCACTTGATCTTCGGCGGAGAGGAGTGGTGGTTCTACGGCTGCCCGGTTCGCCCCGGGGACAAGCTGTTTCAGGAACGCCGGTTTCACGACTACAAGGTGACCGAGACGAAATTCGCCGGCCCCACGATGTTCTCCCGCGGCGACACCGTCCACAAGAACCAGCACGGCGCCCTGGTGGCGCGCGAGCGTTCCACCGCGATCCGCTATCTGTACGAGGAAGCCACCAAGCGTGGCATGTTCGAAAACCAGCTCGGCGAGATCAAACGCTGGACGCAAATCGAACTCGAGGCGGTCGAGCGGCTGCGCCGCGAGTGGCTCGAGTCCAACCGACTGGGTGTTTCGCCCCGCTTCGACGAGGTCAAGGTCGGCGACACGCTGCCGCGTCGGGTGATCGGCCCGCACAGCATCGCCAGCTTCACCACCGAATACCGGGCGTTCCTGTTCAACATCTGGGGCACCTTCGAGTGGGTGGCGCCGGCCGGCATCGAGGATCCCTGGGTCTATCAGGATCCCGGTTGGGGCAAGGACTTTGCCTTCGACGAAGAAGACGCGAAGATCGATCCGCGCAAGCGCGACGGGCTTTACGTCGGTCCGTCGCGTGGACACATTGACGCCGAGCGGGCCAGCGAGGTCGGCATGGCGCGCGCCTACGGCTACGGCGCCACGATGGGCGCGTGGTGCACCGACTATCTCGCGTACTGGGCCGGCCACGACGGCCTGGTGCGTCACTCCAAGGCCGACTTCCGCACGCCGGCCTTCGAGGGCGACGTGACATATTTCGATGCCGAGATCGTCGACAAGCAAACGGAGTCGGCCTGGGGTGTGCCGCTGGTCCAGGTGAAGCTGCGGCTGACCAACCAGAACGGGGAAATGCTGGTCGGCTGCACGGCCGAGGTGGAACTCCCGTTGTAGCCATGGCCGACGAGACGGATCCGCAAGCGGCACAGGTTCTTTCGATCGTTTCCGGGCCACCGCTGTCGGATGAGCCCGGGCTCGGGTCGCTCACGCTGCCGGGCTTCCTGCACGACGTGACGCGGACGTACGGCCCGCGCGAGGCGTTGGTGTGGCGCACCGCCGACAGCGTCACCCGGTGGACGTACGCCGAACTCTGGGACCGCGCGATCGAGGTGGCGCGCGCGTTGCGCGCGTGCGGCGTGGGCAAGGGCACCCGCGTCGGGGTGTTGATGACGAACCGCCCGGAATGGCTTGCCGCAGTGTTCGGCACCTCCTTGGCCGGGGGCATCGCCGTCCCGTTGAGCACGTTTTCGACGCCGCCCGAACTGGACTATCTGATCCGGGCCTCCGCCATCGCGGTGCTGTTGTTCGAACGCACGGTGCTGACGAAGGACTTCGCGGCCGTGCTGGCCGAGCTGGACCCGGCGACGTACCCCTACTTGCGCAAACTCGCGCTCGTCGGTGACCCGGCGCCGGGCATCCAATCGTGGCCCGAGTTCCTGTCCTCCGGCCACGAGGAGCCGCGCGAGTTGGTCGAGGCGACTGCCGCGGCGGTGTATCCCAGCGATTCCGCCGTGCTGTTCTTCTCGTCCGGCTCGACCAGCAAGCCGAAGGGCATCCTCGGCGCGCACCGCGGGGTGTGCATCCAGCTGTGGCGGTTCCGGCGCATGTACGGGTTCAGCCCGGACGACCGCGTTCGCGGCTGGACCGCCAACGGCTTCTTCTGGTCCGGCAATTTCACGATGGTGCTCGGGTCCACGCTGGCCAGCGGCGGGGCACTGGTCCTGCAATCGACGTTCGACGCCGCGGAGGCGCTCGAGCTCATGCAGGCCGAGCGGGTGAACTTCCCGTTCGCGTGGCCCCACCAGTGGGCCCAGTTGGAGGGCGCACCCAACTGGAGCACGGTGGACCTGAGCAGCGTGCGATTCGCGGATTTCAAGACCCCCATCGCCCACCATCCGACGGTGTCGGGCGAGTGGCACGAGCCGGGCCACGCCTACGGCAACACCGAAACATTCACGATCACAACGGGTTATCCCGCCAACACCCCACCCGAGGTCCACGCGGACAGCTTCGGGGTGGCGCTGCCCGGTGTGACGTTGAAGATCGCCGATCCGCTTACCGGCGGCACCGTCCCGCGCGGCCAGGCCGGCGAGATCTGCGTCAAGGGGCCGACACTCATGCTCGGCTATCTCGGCACCCCGCTCGACGAGACGCTCGATTCCGAGGGCTTCTTCCCGACCGGCGACGGCGGCTACCTCGACGACGAGGGGCGGCTCTACTGGCAGGGCCGGCTGACCGACATCATCAAGACCGGCGGCGCGAACGTCTCCCCCCGCGAAGTCGACGAGGCCCTCATGACGCAGCCGGGCGTCAAGGTGGCCCAGACCGTCGGCGTTCCGCATCACACGCTCGGCGAGATCGTCGTCGCCTGCGTCGTGCCGCACGACGGCGTAACCATCGACACCGCAGAGCTTTTGGCGCGCATGCGGCAACGATTGGCGAGTTACAAGGTGCCGCGCCAGGTGCTGTTCTTCCGCGAGGACGAAGTGGCGGTGACGGGCAACGCCAAGATCAAGGCCGGCGAGCTTCGGGAACTGGCCGTCAAGCGACTGACCGAAGCAGGAGGTTTGCCATGAAGTGTCGTGCCGCCGTGCTGCGCGGCGTCGGCGAGGACTGGGAGGTCCGCGAGATCGTTCTCGACCCGCCACGCAGCGGCGAGGTCCTGGTGCGGATGGCCGTGGCCGGCATCTGCCATTCCGATGACCATGTGTTCACCGGCGACGTGGTGCCCACTCCCGAGGTGCTGGCCGCGAGCGGTCAGCCCGCGCCGGACTGGTTCCCGCTGCTGGGTGGCCACGAGGGCGCCGGCGTCGTCGCGGAGGTCGGGCCGGGCGTGACATCGGTGCAACCCGGGGACCGCGTGGCGCTGTCGTTCATCCCCGCATGCGGCAGCTGCCGGTTCTGCGTCAACGGTCAAAGCTACATCTGCGATATCGGCGCGAGCCTGTTCGTGCGGGAGATGCCCACCGACGGAACATGCCGCCGCCACCTCGGCGACGAAAACCTTTTGGCGTACGGGCAATTGGGTACTTTCGCGGAATACGCGGTGCTGTCCGAGAGGTCCGTCATCAAGATCGACGACGCGATCCCCTTTCACGCCGCCTCACTGGTCTCCTGCGGTGTCAGCACCGGCTGGGGCTCCGCGACGGTCTCGGCGGGCACCGAGCCGGGCGACACCGTCGTCGTCATCGGCGCCGGCGGCGTCGGGATGAACGCCCTGCAGGGCGCTCGCGCGGTCGGCGCAAAATATGTGGTCGCGGTGGATCCCGTTGAATCCAAGCGGGATTCGGCCAAGATCTTCGGCGCCACGCACACCGCCGCCTCCGCGGCGGACGCAATCCCCTTGGTCAGAGAGATCACCGCCGGCCTGATGGCCGACCGCGTCGTCGTCTGCCCCGGCGTTGTGCACGTGGACCTGATCCCGTTGGCGATGGCGCTGCTCCGCAAGGGCGGGGTCTGCGTGCTCACCGGCATCACCCCGTACACCGAGCCCCCCACGCCCCTGGTCCTGCAGGAGATGACGCTGTCGGCGAAACAACTCCGGGGAGCCCTCTACGGCGGGATGAACCCGCGAACCAGCGTGCCGCTGCTGCTGTCGTTGTATCAGGCGGGCGCGTTGAAACTGGACGAACTGGTCACCCGCCACTACGGGCTCGACCAGATCAACGAGGCGTTCGCGGACCTGCGCGAGGGGCGCAACATTCGCGGGATCATCGATTTCGCCGGCGCCTGAAGTTCGCCCGGCTCAACCGGTTTCGAAGTGGCGCCGGATGCCGGCCAGCATCTCGGCATGCGCCTTGACGGCCTCCCGCGTCGTCATCGCGGCGAGCGGCCGGGGCGCGGCGATCCGGATCCGCTCGGTGACGCGGGTTCCGCCGTCGATCGGCGCGAAGCTCACCCTTCCGCGCAGGCGGACTCCCGGCGACTGATCGGCCTCGGTCGTCACCTCACCGTCCGTGCGGACGTGCAGCCGCGCCCGGTAGGTGATCCGCATGGTGAACGGCCCCAATGGAATCCGGTCCACCACCCGGTAGCTCTGCAGGTAGCCTTCCGGCGTTTCGTCGCGCGACGTCGCCTGCACCGACACGATCAGCGGATGCACGAGTTTGATGTTGTCCAGATCCACGTAGAAATCGCGGACGTCCTCGGGCGGCGCGGGCACTTCTTCGGACAGCTCGGTTTCGGCGTGCGCCGTCCACCAGCTCACAGGTACAACTCCGCCGCGAGAACTCCCGTGCGCCACCAGACCAACGCCGCGAACAGAACCGACACCAGGACGGTCACCGAGGCCTGGATCAGGTTGCGGCGTTTCATCGGCGCGTAAACGTAAGCCGCGGCAACCAATCCGCCGGTCACCAGCCCGCCCACGTGGCCCTGCCAGCTGATCCGTTCGGAACTGACGGCCGGAGCGACGAACGTGTAGAGCAAATTGATCACGATGACCGCGACGACCCAGCGCATGTCGAGGTTGAGCCGCTTCGCCACCACGAACGTGGCGCCGAAAAGGCCGAACACCGCGCCCGACGCGCCCGCCGTCGCCGTGTTCAGCGTGATCAGGTAGACCAGCACCGACCCGCCCAGCAGGCTCAGTGTGTACAGCGCGCCGAACCGCAACCGGCCGAGCAGCATTTCGAGCGGCGGGCCCACGACGTACAGGGCCCACATGTTCAGCAGCAGATGAGCGGCGCCGTAGTGCACGAACGCCGAGGTGACCAGCCGGTACAGCTGGCCGTCGGCGACGGCGGGTGGCCACAGCACGAGCTGACTTTGCAAGCCCCGCACCGACATCTGCAGCGCGAACACTCCCACGTTGATTGCGATCAGCGCGTAAGTGATCACCGGCGTGGCCGTCCGTTCCCGCCCACCGAATTGTGTGCGGGGCTGACGAATGCTTCGGGCACCCGCCTGCACGCATTCCACGCACTGGTGACCGACCGCGGCCGCGCGCATGCAGTCCGGGCAGATGTAGCGCTCGCAGCGGTTGCAGCGCAGATAGGTCTGGCGACCGGGGTGCCGGTAGCACGTCGGCGCTTCGGCCTCCGGTGGCCTGGGTGCAGTCATCGCACTATTCTCGCCGTTTCCCAGGTTGCCGCGGTGCCTTACTGTGTTTTCGTGAGGTCACCGAATGTGACTGAGGTCCGGGCCGGCGTCGTGGAGCGCTACCTGGAGTGCCTCGCCGCCCACGATTGGGACGGCCTCGCCGCCACCATCGCCGACGACGGACTGACCCGGGAGGGCCCGTTCTGTGATGTTGTCGAGGGCAAGCAGCACTACGTCGCCTACCTGCGCAAGGTGTGTACGACCCTCAAGGGTCACCGGCTGGAGGTGCAGCGGGTCTCACACGTGAACGATCGCCTTTCCTACGTCGAGTTGACCGAGGCGTTCGAGATCGACGGCGCAAGCGCGACGTGGCCCGAATGCATTCTTTTCGAGCGGAGCGACGACGGGCTGATCTCTCGCGTCAGCGTGTTCTTCAAGCAACGCTCGCCCGACACCGGCTAGAGGTCTATTCCCTCCCCCGCGGAATTGACCTACCGTGTTGGGATGGAGGAAGCAGGAACCCCGGAGTCGGTGCCGGTCGAGAAATTGCACTCGGGCGACCCGATCACCGATTGTGGTCAGCGGTACATAGTTCTCGAGTCGAAATCTCTCGGCGATAGTTGTGTGGTTCTCGAGCTGGAGTCCCGGGTGAACCATCAGTTGCAGGTCATCGAGAAGTCCTTCCCGGCCGGGTACCAGGTCGGCAGGGCGAATCACCGGATCTTGTAGACCTTTACCCAAGCCGAATGCGCGAGTAGCCGTCCGACGGCTACCGCGCATTTGTGTTTTCTGGCCGGCTGGTACGCCGGCCGTTCCCGAAACACCTTCTCCGCCAACCAGTTCGGCGCGACACCGCAACCGCGTCGTTCCGGCGACGTCTCCGCGAGATTTCTCCACCTCTGCGTGTTCTCCCATGTTTGGCCCGCCGCCAACCCGGTAACCTTTTGCCAGGAAGCAATTGCAACCCTGGCAACCGAGCGAGTCCGACGCGCCCCACTCGCTGGTGTAATCGCACGGCCGTCCATCCGAGCCACATGTGGACAGGCCGATGACACGCCAGGATCATTAGGCGCGGGTAGACGGGTTTGAAGGGTGACGGAATGAGGATTCCGGGTGTAGCCAGCGTCGTTGCTGGCGTGACCGGCGGAGCTGCGCAGGTGGTACGAGCCGGCGTCTCCACTGCGGCCGGCGCCGCGGGCGCGGTGCAGATGTTCGCCAGCCCGGTGATGGAATTGGCTAGCCCGGTGGTTTCGTCGATGGCCCACACGACCGGCCGGGCGATCGGCCTCGGCGCCGCGTCTAACGGCTCCTCCCCCAACGGTGTCGCCCCGCCGGTGCGCTGGCACAGCGGGCGCCGAGTGCATCTGGACCTGGATCCACTGCTGCCCTTCCCCAGCTGGCACGAACACGCGGCGGTGGTGGAGGAACCGGTTCGCAGGATTCCGGGCGTCGCCACGGCCCACGTCGAGGGCGCGCTGGGACGGCTCGTGGTCGAACTCGACGGCGACGCCAACGCCGACGCTGTCCTGGACGAAGTCCGGGACACGGTATGCAGCGTCGCCGCCGACCTGGCTTTCACCGGACCCAAGGCGATAAGCCGCACCGCGCCGTTCGCCGACCCGGGCAACCCGTTGGCAATTCTGGTCCCGTTCACCGCGGCGGCGATGGATGTCGCGGCCATCGGCGCCGCGGTGACCGGCTGGCTGGGCCGCCTGCCCGTCGCGCCGCGCAGCGCGCGCGCCGCGGCCGCCGTGCTCAATCACCAGCCGCGGGTGGTTGCCGTCCTGGAGTCGCGGCTGGGTCGCGTCGGCACCGACATCGCGCTGAGCGCCTCGACGGCCCTGGCCAACGGACTGACCCAGGCGGTGGGCACGCCGATGCTGGACCTGGCGCAACGCGGCCTGCAGATCTCGGAGGCGTCGGCCCACCGTCACCGCTGGCGGGAGCGGGAGCCCCAGCTGGCCTCGCCGGATCGACCCCAGGCCCCGGTGGTGCCCGTCATCTCGTCAGCCGGACCCGGCTCGCAGACCCCGCGCCACAACTGGGCCGCGGCGGCCGCCGGCGAGGTCTCCCACGTGATGGTCGGCGGGGCGATCGACGCCGCCATCGACACCGCCAAGGGTTCCATGGCCGGCCCGGTCGAGGAGTACGTCGATCAGGCCGCGAACGCCTCGCTGATCGCCGCGGCCGGCGCGCTGCTGGCCGGCGGCGGCACCGAAGACGCGGCCGGGGCGCTGCTGGCCGGCGTGCCGCGGGCCGCGCACGTGGGCCGTCAGACCTTCGCCGCCGTGCTGGGGCGCGGCCTCGCCAACGCCGGGCAACTGATCCTCGACCCCGGCGCGCTGCGCCGGCTGGATCGGGTCAAGGTGGTCGTCATCGACGGCGCGGCGCTGCGCGGCGACAACCGCGCGGTGCTGCAGGCCAGAGGAGACGTGCCCGGCTGGGACGAGGACCGGGTCTACGAAGTCGCCGACGCGCTGCTGCACGGCGAAGAGGCGCCCGACCCCGACCCCGACGAGTTGCCCGCCACCGGGGCGCGCCTGCGGTGGCTTCGGGCGCAGGAGCCGTCGGCGACGCCCGCCCAGGGCCTTGAACACGCCGACCTCATCGTTGACGGTGAACGCGTCGGCGGCGTCGACGTGGGATGGGAGGTCGACCCGTTCGCGATCCCGCTGCTGCAGACGGCCCACCGGACCGGGGCGCGGGTGGTGTTGCGCCACGTCGCCGGCACCGAGGACCTGACGGCCAGCGTCGCCGTGAGCCATCCGGCGGGCACGCCGCTGCTGCAGTTGGTCCGCGATCTGCGGACGGACCGCGGACCGGTGCTGCTGATCACCGCCGTGCACCGGGACTTCGCGTCCACCGATACCCTGGCGGCCCTGGCCATCGCCGACGTCGGCGTGGCGCTCGACGACCCGCAGGCCGCGACGCCGTGGACCGCCGACATCATCACCGGCACCGACCTCGCCGCGGCGGTGCGGATCCTCTCGACGCTGCCGGTGGCCCGGGAGGCCACCGAATCGTCGGTGCGCCTGGCCAAGGGCGGCAGCACGCTGGCCGGGTTGTTGCTGGTCACCGGCGAGCCCGGGACGGCCAACCCGTTGGCCCTGCAGCGTTGGCTCAACCCCGTCAACGCCGCCGCCGCGGCCGCGCTGGTCTCGGGCGTCTTCTCGGCCACCCGGGCGCTCCGGTTGCCGGACCCCACGCCGCAGCCGCTGACCGCGTGGCACGCCCTGGACCCCGAAATCGTCTACTCGCGGCTGGCCAGCCGCACGCGGCCGCTGGCCGTGGAGCCCGGGGAGGCGCCCTGGAGGCAGGTACTCGACGACCTCTCCTACAACCCGCTTGTCGCACCGCTGCGGGGCCCGGCCACCCAGATGGGGCGGCTGCTGTCCGCGACGCGGGCTGAACTCGCCGATCCGCTCACGCCGATCCTGGCGGTCGGCGCGGCGGCCTCGGCGATCGTCGGCAGCAACGTCGACGCGCTGTTGGTCGCGGGCGTGATGACGGCCAACGCGATCGCGGGCGGGGTGCAACGGCTGCGGGCGGAGGCCGCGGTCGCCGAGCTGTTCGCCGAGCAGGACCGGCACGCGCGGCGCGTCGTCCTCCCGACCGTGGCAACGGCGCGCCGCCGGCTCGAGACGGCCCGTTCCACCGAACGAACCGTGACCGTGAGCGCCAAGTCGCTGCGCCCGGGCGACATCATCGACCTGGCCGCCCCGGAGGTGGTGCCCGCCGACGCACGCCTATTGGTGGCCGAGGACCTCGAGGTCGACGAGTCCTTCCTCACCGGTGAGTCGCTGCCGGTGGACAAGCAAGTCGATCCCGTCGCCGTCGCGGACTCCGACCGGGCCAGCATGCTTTTCGAGGGCAGCACCATCGTCGCCGGCCGCGCCCGCGCGATCGTGGTGGCCACCGGCGCGGGCACCGCGGCGCAACGGGCGATGTCGGCGATCGCCGATGTCGAGTCGGCCGCCGGGGTGCAGGCGCGGTTGCGGGAATTGACCAGCAAGGTGCTTCCGCTGACGCTTGCCGGCGGCGCGGCGGTGACCGGTCTGGCCCTGGCGCACCAGGGTTCGCTGCGCCAAGCGGTCGCCGACGGCGTCGCGATCGCGGTGGCCGCCGTCCCGGAGGGCCTCCCGCTGGTGGCCACCCTGTCCCAGCTCGCCGCGGCCCAGCGGTTGTCGCGGCGTGGCGTGCTGGTCCGCACGCCACGCGCCGTAGAAGCCCTGGGCCGCGTCCAGACGGTGTGCTTCGACAAGACCGGCACCCTCACCGAGAACCGCCTGCGCCTCGTCCGGGTGGTGCCTCAGGAAACCAGCGCCGACGGCCCGTTCCCGGATCCGACCGAGCCGCGTGCGGCTGAGGTGCTGCGCACCGCCGCGCGCGCGTGCACCCAGCCGCACAACGGGCAGGGGCACGCGCACGCCACCGACGAGGCCATCCTGACGGCCGCCAATTCCCTTGATGGTCAAGCGGATTCGGAGTGGACCGTGCTCGCCGAGGTGCCGTTCGAGTCCAGTCGCGGCTACTCCGCCTCCATCGTCACCTCCACTGCAGCGACGGCGGAGCCGATGCTGATGGTCAAGGGCGCCCCCGAGGAGATCCTGCCGCGATGCCGGTTCGCCGAAGGCAACGGGGACCAAGACCATGCCGAGTCGTTGGTGTTGGGTCTCGCCGGGGAAGGGCTGCGCGTGTTGGCGGTGGCCCGGCGCAACTGGGACCGCGAGACCGCCGACGAGCACACCGACGCCGACGCCGTCGACGCCGCGGCGCACGACCTGGAACTGGTCGGCTTTGTCGGATTGGCGGACACCGCGCGCCCGTCGGCGCGGCCACTGATCGAGGCGCTGGTGCAGGCCGGACGCCGGGTCGTGCTGATCACCGGCGACCATCCCATCACCGCCCGGGCCATCGCGCGTCAGCTTGGGCTGCCGTCGGATGCGCGTGAGGCCACCGGGGCCGAACTGGCCGCGCTCGACGAGGACGCCCGCGCCAGACTCGCCGCCGACGTGCAGGTGTTCGCCCGCGTCAGCCCCGAGCAGAAGGTGCAGATCGTCGCGGCGTTGCAGCACAGCGGGCAGGCGGTCGCGATGGTCGGCGACGGGGCCAACGACGCCGCCGCGATCCGGATGGCCGACGTCGGCATCGGCGTCAGCGGACGCGGGTCGTCGGCCGCCCGCGGCGCCGCCGACATCGTCTTGACCGACAACGACCTCGGCGTCCTGCTCGACGCCCTGGTCGAAGGCCGCGGCATGTGGGGCGGGGTGCGCGACGCCGTCAGCATCCTGGTCGGCGGCAACGTGGGCGAGGTGCTCTTCACCATCATCGGGACCGCCCTGGGGACCGGCCGGGCGCCGGTCGGCACGCGTCAACTGCTGTTGGTGAACCTGCTCACCGACATGTTTCCCGCGCTGGCGGTGGCCGTCACGCCGCAGTACCCCCAACCAGAAGACGATGGGGACGGCTCCGACCGCGACGCCGAGGAAATGCAGCGGGCCTTCCAGCTGGCGGCGCTCTCCGAACCCGCGCCGTCGCTCGACGCGCCGCTCATGCGCCAGATCGTCACCCGCGGCGCCGTCACCGCTGCCGGCGCGACGGCCGCCTGGGCCATCGGGCGTTGGACTCCGGGCACCGAACGGCGCACGTCGACGATGGGTCTCACGGCGCTGGTGAGCACCCAGCTCGCGCAGACCCTGTTGACCCGTCGCCACAGCCCGCTGGTCCTGGCCACCGCCCTGGGCAGCGCGGGCGTGCTGGTCGCCATCGTGCAAACCCCGGGCGTCAGCCAGTTCTTCGGCTGCACACCCCTGGGGCCGGTCGCCTGGTCCGGCGTGATCGGTTCGACGGCGGGTGCCACCGCCGTGTCGGTGCTGGCACCCAACTGGCTGGCCAACCGGGTTGCCGCGCTGGAGCCCAAGGACAAGAAATAGACGACGTCGAAATCCGATATCGCGTGCGCTATCAAATTCGCGGGTCGGGTACGGGTCGGCAGACCGCGCCTAGGTCGACAGCTCCTTGCGCACCACCTTGCCCGCGGGGTTGCGGGGGATGCTCTCGACGACGTTGATGTCGCGCGGCTGCTCGAAGCGGGAAACCCTGCCCTTCAAGTAATCCCGCAACCCCTCCGGATCGAGGCTGCGCCCGGGGTGCGGGACCACGAAGGCGGCCAGCCGATGACCGAACTGTTCGTCGGGAACGCCGATGACCGCATTGTCGGCGATGTCGGGGTGCTCGGCGAGCGCGTTCTCGACCGCGCGCGGGTAAACGTTCTCTCCCCCGGAGATGATCATGTCGTCCTCGCGGCCGACGATGTAGAGCCGGCCGGAGTTGTCGAGATAGCCCATGTCGCCGGTGCTGGTCATGGTCCCGACGACAGCCTTGGCGCCGCCGTCCGTGTATCCCTCGCTCGCCAGCTCGCCGCCGACGAAGATGCGGCCGGTGACGCGCGAGCCGACGGGTCGGTCGTTTTTGTCGAAGATGCGCACCGGGCATCCGGCGACGGGTTTTCCGACGGTCTCGGGGGCCTCTCGCAGGTCGGCCGGCGTGGCCAGCGCGCCGATGCCGACTTCTGTTGAGCCGTAGCCGTTGTAGAGAATGTCGCCGTAGGCGTCCATGAACCGCTGCCCGAGGTTGGGATCCAGCCGGTCCCCACTGGACAGCACCACACGCAGGTAGGGCAACGGGTTTCGCGCCCGCACCCGCTCCGGCAGGTCCAGGATGCGCGCCAGCACGACCGGCACCGCGGTGAAGGCGTCGGCGCGATGCAGCGACGCCTGCGCGAGCGCGGCCTCGGCGTCGAAGTGTCGATTCGTCAGGACCGTCCCGCCGAGGGCCACGGTCAGCATCAGCATGCCGAGCCCCAACCCGTGAAACATCGGCATCGCCACCGAGATCCGCGAGCCGGTCCGCAACCCGGTGCGATCCAGGATCGTCACCCACACGCCCACCGCCGAACGCAGCTGCGGCGTGCGTGGCACACCCTTGGGCGTGCCGGTCGTACCCGACGTCAGCAGGATGATCCGGCCGGGTGCGGCCACGTCGGGTCTCGAAGGCCGCCAGCCTTCGTCGCGCGCACCGATCGCCGCCGGGTCGACGACGGCGACCGACTGATCCGCGGCGCGCACCCGTTCCGCGAACTCGTCGTCGGCGACCATGGTGGTGATCTTGTGCCCGCTCAGCGCGGCGGCCAGCGCGTCGGTGCGGAAATCCGTGTTGACGAGCACGACGTCGGCGCCGACGAGCGCGGCGGCGAAGAAGCCCTTGACGAAGCCCTGCCCGTTGCGGCACATCAGCCCGACGGCTCGACCGGGGCCGGCTCCGGCGCCGGACAACTCATGGGCAAGGGATTCCGTTTCCGAGCGCAGCTCGCGGTAGGTGAGCGCGCCGTCGTCGTCGATGATCGCGGCGCGGTCGGGCCACCGAGCCGCCGTGACCGCCAGCAGCGTGTAGGGATTCGTGCCGCTGCGGCGCGCCTCGCGAATCAGTCGCACCGTCGCAGCCGGCGAAGGCGGGCTGAGCAGTCGGGAGCGCAGCAGCGCGCGGAGCGCGGTGGCGACCACGCCGTCGGTCATCGTCCGGCCTTTTGGTCATCGGTGTTGGCGAAGAAGCGCCGGTGCCACAGCCGGGCCGCGCGATCGGCGGGCCCGGCCAGCAGCACCGAGGCCAGCTCGGCCGGCCACACCCACGGGGGTTCGTTGGTGCGGGGCCGCTCGATCACCGCCTTGGCGATCGCGTCGGCGGCCTCATCCGGGGACAGGCCGGGAAGCCGGCCCAGGATCGGTGTGGGTGCGATCATCCGGGTACGGACCAGCGCGAAGTAGACCGCCGTGACGTCCACGCCGTCGACGTGCAATTCCGGGGCGACGCTGCGCAGCCACCGGTCGAATGCGCCCTTGGAGGCCTGGTAGGCGCCCCACTGCGGGCCGGGCACGACGCGCACCCCGACGCTCGACACGTTCACGATGTGCCCGCCGCCGCGCTCGCGCATGGCCGGCAGCAGGCCCAGCAGCAGCCAGATCGGTCCGAGGTAGTTAATGCCGATGGTGCGCTGGAAGTCGTGGGGGCGGTCGTACTGATCATGCAGGCTGCGACGCAACGACTTGCCCGCGTTGCTCACCACGATGTCCACCGCGCCGTGCTCCTCGGTGACCCGCTTGGTCAGCTCGCTGACCGCGGACTCGTCGGTGAGGTCGGTCGGGTAGGCGACCGCCCGGCCGCCGCCGGCGTTGATGGCCGCCGCGATGTCCTCGAGCCTTTCCGCGGACCGCGCGACGATCAGGACCGTGGCTCCCGCGGCGGCCATCTTGCGGGCCGTCGCTTCGCCGATTCCATACGACGCGCCGGTCACCAAGACCGTCTTGCCGGAAACCGCGCCGCGCAGCCGGTCGGGATCGGAGACCCGCGCCGGATTTGCCAATCGATCGGTGGCTCGTGCCAGGGCCGCTTCGACGGCCTTCACAAGGGGCTTTACAAGGGGCTGAGGTATCACGTTCACGTTCACTGCCGCATTCACTCCGAATTGCGCGCGAGGTGCGGCGCTGGCTTGACCGTTTGCCTCGACTCGGACTACAGCAAGCAGACCACACCGGGGTATCGGCCCGCGCCCCGGCCCGGCAATCGGTGACTGTCGCGAATCGCTCGCCGGCGCGCCGTCGCGCGTCCGCCGGAGGTTTTACGGATCTGAAATAATTCGCCGGAAGATCACTGTTTAAGCAGGCATTCAGTTGGGCACAATTGCGGCATGATCGCACGTCACCTCCCTCGTTTCCTTGGTCCAGCAGTCGTCGCGGCGGCCGGCGTGAGCGCCTCGGTCCTCTCCGGCGCCCTCCCCATCGCCTCCGCCCAATGTCCCGACGTGCAGGTGGTGTTCGCCCGCGGCACCGGTGAGCCGCCCGGCCTTGGCGCGACCGGCCAGGCGTTCGCCGACACCCTCCGCTCGCGAGTCGGCGCAAGGTCCTTCGACATCTATCCGGTCAACTATCCCGCCAGCCAGGAGTGGGCGACGGGTCTCGACGGCATCAAGGACGCAGGCGCGCACGTGGTTTCGATGGCGCACGACTGCCCCAACACCAAGATGGTGCTCGGCGGCTTTTCCCAGGGCGCGGCGGTGATGGGGTTCGTCACCTCGTCCTCCGTGCCGGACGGGGTGGATCCCGCGACCGTACCGAAGCCGCTGGGTCCCGACGTGGCCAACCACGTCTCCTCGGTGGTGCTGTTCGGAACGCCGAACGTCCGGGCGATGAACTTCCTCAACCAGCCCCCGGTCTCGATCGGTCCGCTGTATCAGGGCAAAACCATCAAGGTGTGCGCCCCCGAGGACCCGGTGTGCTCCGACGGCATGAACTTCGCCGCTCACGATGCCTACGCCGATGACGGGGCGATGATCGACAAGGGCGTCGCCTTCGCGCTGAGCCGCCTCGGCGAGGGGCCAGCCGCCCCGGCGGGTCCCGCGGCGCCGACGACGGTCGTCGCGTCGCCGAACGGCGGGGGCTTCGGCAGCTGAGCGGACCGGGATTAGTCCCTGACAAATCCCTTGTTGCGCATCAGGAAATCGGCCAGAAACCCGTCGTGCGGGATTTCGGGGGCCGCGTAGAAGGTCGGGTGGTGCCCGGCGTAGACGTTGGCGACCGTCGGTTCGGCGAGCAGCTCGTCGACGAGCCGCTCGTCGTCGGTGATGGCGGTGACGACCAATGAATGCCGCAGCGGCGCGACGCCCGCGGCGCGCGACCACGGCGCCACCCACACGCACGGAAACGGCAACTCGGTGTTGAGCTTGTCGCTGAGCTGGCCGGAGCCGGGTTCCTCCAGCAGGTGCACCGCCGGGCGCAGCGCCGCGCAGCCCTCGCCGATCGGGGCGACCACCCGATCGGCGCTCAGCAGCGGCGTCGTTCCGGCGGCCTTGGCGGCCAGATAGGCCGCAAGCGCCCGCGCCTTTTCCAGTGGCTGGGTCGGCAGGATCGCGCGCTCGTCCTCGCTGGGCAGCGGCTCGATGGCGGCCAGCCGCTCGGCGATCGCGTGCGCCAACGGGGCGGGGTCGCCCTCGTAAAGCACCGCGGTGGCATTGACGCAGGCCATCCCGCCCAGGTTGGCGATCGAGTCGACGATGAGGTCGAGGCGGTCGCGCCAATCCCGGTCCGCCGCGATGAGGATCTTCGTACGACCGGGACCGTTCACCAGCACGGCGGGATCGTCGGCGTACTTGTCCACCACGTCCTGGCCGCCGTACACCATGGCCAGGTCGGCCGAGCGGATGATCTCGTCGGCGCCGCCGTGGTCGGTGGGCAGGTAGGCCGCGTCTTCGGGACGAAAT
This sequence comes from Mycobacterium sp. E796, assembly GCF_001672815.1. GTDB lineage: Bacteria > Actinomycetota > Actinomycetes > Mycobacteriales > Mycobacteriaceae > Mycobacterium. Next base: position 32,126 of record NZ_LZKK01000162.1, read on the forward strand.
CCCGCCTGGCGCAGGGCATTCACCAGCCGGTGGCCGGTCAGCGGCTCACGGCGCGACGGGCGCACCGCCACCCGGTATCCCAGCGCGAGCGCCTGGGGCCAGAGGGCGTGCACCCCCGGGCCGTTCCCGGCCGCATGCACCGCGAACACCTCCCCGCGCCGCGCCCACACCGCGCCGCCGCGGCGGATGCGCTCCTCGCGCCACTCGAGCGCGGCGCCGGCGGGCCGAGCCGCCCGCACCGCGTCGAAGGCCGAGGCGACGGCGTCGGCCACCCCCCGTGCCCCGGCCCGGGCGACCGCGATCGGCAGGCCGGAAATGCCACTGACCAGCCGCACGTACTCCTCGAAGTCCAGCCCGCCGATGACCGCGGTGGCAAACAGACCGGCCGCGTCGGCCAGCGCCGCTTCGCGTTGCCCGGCGGGCAGCGGTGCGGCCTTCCGCTGCGTGCCGATGGTGCGCGAAACATACAGCGGCGGAACGATGCTCAGCTCGGCAACGGGGGCGCCGGCGGTGCTCATGATGACCTCGCGGTTGCGGGTGCGATACTCGCCGCCGGGGCCAAGCGCGTCGATTTGCGCCAAATCGGTTGTGAGGCCGGATCTTTGCCCTCCCACGGTCAGTACACGCCTTCGATGACGGCCTCGCCCTCGAAGGTGGTGACGGGCCGCACCTCGCTGACGGAATCGCTGAGCTCGCCCGCCGGCCCCGGCATCCGGATGGCCAGGTCCCGCTCCAGGTTGTTGGGGATGAACATGCCCTTGCTGATGTGGTTCATCACCACCTGGCCTCGCTGTCCGTACGGCACTCGCTCTCCGGTCTCGGGGTCGACGACCCAGAACACGACATACGGTGTGCGCGGGTCGAAGACGAACGAGTCGTCGTCGGTCGTACGGGTGACCGCTTGGGAGAGCACCATGGTGCTGCCGAAGGCCATGGTGATGGTCGTTTCGGGGAAGATGTCGCGCAGCAGGTCGAGCGTGTCGGCATCCACGTGGGCACCGCTGAGCAGCAAATAGCGGACCTTGTCGTTGACCAGGTCGACCACCCGGTCGTCTCGGGCGATGGCCTCGAGTAGCGGCGGGGTGGTGTGCAGATTCGCGACGTTCTGGGTTTGCAGGACGAACACCGCCTGCTCGACGACGTGGTCGATGTAGGCGGCCACCTCGTCGGCCGCGTTGCGGGCCGCGAGCTTCTTCACCCAGCGGGGGTCGATGTCGATCGCGTGAAAGACCGCGCCCAGCCCTTGGGAGACCAAGCGGGAGAAGTAGCCGACCCCGTGCGGCCCGCTCGGCATCAGGCACAGGAAGCCCCGGTCCCGGACAAAGCCGCCGCCCGCGAAGTCCTCGGTTTGCCATTCGATGATCTGCGCGATCCAATCCGGCATCTGCACAGTGCGTTTCGGTGCGCCGGTGGTGCCACCGGACTCGAATATCTGGGGCAGCGGCGTGGGCGATCCATAACCGCGCGGAATGAGGTCCTCGACCGGCGTGACCCGCAACTCGTTGACGAGGTTGGGGAACAGGCGCAAGTCCGCAAAGCTTTTGACGTCGGTCAACGGGTCGAAGTCCAGCGTCTGGGCGGTTCGCAACCAGAAGCGGGAACCGGTGTCCTCGCCGAAGTGCCACGCCATGGCGGCGCGCAGGTACGCCTCGGGGTCGGCGACCGGAGCCGATCGGGGAACGTCCAACAGCGAAAAGTCGCCCATGCCGTCGATCCTGTCGCATCGCTGACCCGCCCGACAACCGTGCCGGAGCGCGCCGGGCATACGGGCGTTGAACGTTGCTCGATCCCGCGGCGAACTCTTTGTGACCGGCCGGTTTTCAGCCGTTGCGCGATTGAGCGACGGCCGCCACCATCGCCTCGTTCAGGGCGGCAAAGGTGTCCTGATAGACGCCGTCGCGTTCGGCGCAGCGGAACGGCCTGACACGCTCAACGATGATCTCGTCGGCCTCCGGTTGCGTCTGCAACAGCTTTATCGTCTCGGCGATGTACTCGTCCAAGGGCATCGCCCTGGGGTCGCTGGTGTCGAATCCCCGGCCGCGCTGCAGCTCCGTCTGCACGTGCGGCGGGATTATCTCGATCACCTGGACCGCGGTTCCACGGAGCTGGAAGCGGAGCGACTCGGTGTAGGAATGCAGCGCCGCTTTGGTGGCGCAATACGTCGGCGTCACGGCGCTGGGGACGAAGGCCAGGCCCGAGGTGACGTTGAGGATCGCGGCCCGCGGCTTCTTCAGCAGCGACGGCAGCAACGCCGCCGTCAGCCGGATCGGACCCAGCAGGTTGATGGCGACCGTCAGCTCGGCCACGCTGGGGCCGGTCGTGGTGAGGTTCTCGAAGCGCTGGACGCCGGCGTTGTTGACGACGACGTTGACGTCCCGGTAGTGGTCGGTCAGCTCGGTGGCGAACCGGCGGATGTCGGCGGGATCGCCCTGATCCAGCGACAACGTCCGAATGCCCGGGTTGGCCTTCGCGACGTCCTGCAGCAGGTCACGGCGCCGGCCGGCGATGACAACCGTATTGCCGAGTCGGTGAAACGCCTCGGCAAGGCCGCGACCGATTCCGCTGCCGCCTCCGGTTACCAGCACCGTGTTGCCCGTCATCTGCATGGCCGCTCCCCTCCTTCGGTTTCGTCTACCCCCTCACTTTCGTGCTTTCGGGGACCGATGGGTAGACCCCAGGGCGGATTGACGTGCAGACCGCGCAATACTGCACGTCATGCCCCACCACGGATGAGGGAGGCCGATGCGCTACATCGCGTTGGAGGAAGCGTTTTTCGTCACCGAACTGGCTGACCTGCAGCCGGCCCATCAACGACTGATGCAGCTGCTGAAACCCGAATTCGCCGAGCGGTACGAACGCCGGCTGCCCGACTTCACCGACTACCGGCTGGCGGAGATGGACGAGGCCGGCATCGACATGCAGGTCTTATCGCTGACATCCCCGGGCCTGCAGGTCGACATCGACGCCGAGCGGGCGCGCACCAACGCCCGGTTCGCCAACGACCACCTGGCCAAAATCATTGCCCAGCATCCCGATCGGTTCCGCGGCTTCGCCGCCTTGCCGCTACAGGACCCGGCCGCCGCGGCGGCGGAGCTGGAGCGCGCCGTCACCGAGGACGGGTTGTGCGGTGCACTGGTCAACGATTGCATCTGCGGGCCCGGCGGGCGGTATCTGGACGCGCCCGAATACGACGAGTTGTGGTCCGCCGTGGAATCCCTTGGGGTGCCGATGTATTTGCACCCGGGCGCACCGCCGGCGGATCGCTGGCGCGTGATCGACGGGCGCCCGGAACTGTACGGGGCGACCTGGAGCTGGGCCGCCGAGGTCAGCGGGCACGCGCTGCGGCTGGTGTTCGGCGGGGTGTTCGACCGGCATCCAGGAGCGACGCTGATCCTGGGGCACATGGGTGAGTTCCTGCCGTTTCAGCGCAGCCGGCTGGACTCCCGCTACGCGACGATCGAGACGACGACTCCGTTGCAGCGCCCGCCGTCGGCGTACCTCGGCACCAACATCGTCTTCACCAACAGCGGGGTGTTCTCCCCGGCGGTGATGCTGGGAGCGGTGCTGGAGGTCGGCGCCGACGCCGTGATGTTCTCGGTCGACTATCCCTACGAGTCGTCGCGGGAGGCGGTGCAGGGATTCGAGCGGACGACGCTGTCCGCGGGCGACCGGGAGAAGATCGCCCACGGCAACGCCGAACGGCTGCTGCGCATCCGTTAAGCCGCCCGGTTGTGCAGCTTGCGCGGGTCGACGCCCGCGCGGCGCCACGCCGCGGCCGCCCACGGCAGGTAGATGAACGACACGGGCAGCCGGTTGATCAGCGGATTGAGTGCGCGCACCGCGGCGGCGAACCGCTGAAATCGCTTCTCCTTCTTGGCATCCCACTGCAGCCGGCATACCTCGCGCATCTGCTGCGGCAGGGTGCCGACGAGCACCAGTCGGGTGTAGGCGTTGATCGGCGCGGACAACACCTTCCAGACCGGCTTGGGAATCCAGCGCGGGCCCGGGATCCCTTTGCGGATGTATCCCGTGCCGTACAGGACGGTCTTGTGCGGGACGAACCGCTCGAGCATCTCGTTCCAGTAGGCGACGAACTCGTCGTATGTCTGCGGCTGGCCGCGGTCGCTCACCCCGTAGAGGCCGTACCAGACCTTTCCCTCGTTGAAGATCTGCTCCTTCTCCGCGCGGGACAACCGGCGGATGAACGTGTCGGCCGTGTAGATGACCTGATCGACGAACGTGGCGTGCGCCCAATAGAACAGTTCCGGATTGAGCGCGTGATATCTCGAGCCGTCGCTGATGGTGCCCTTGATCGGCTTGTGGAAGTCGCGGACCTTGCGGCCCCACTCGTGCGGGTCGGCGGAGTAGACGGTCTTCATCAGGGGCGGCGCCGTCCGCTTGGCCCGGCCCAACGTGTCGCTGAAGATCACCGAGTGATCGAGCACGCCCTGGGCCAGCTGCTCGATGCAGTTCTCCACGCCGGCCGTGCGCTGAAACCCGAAGAACTGGGTGCGGTGATCCCCGTAGAACTTCCACGTCAACGACTCGGGCCCGAGCCGGGGGGCCGAACCGTCGACTGCGTCGTCGACCGGCATGGGGACGGCTTCGCGAACACCGGCGTCGAAACCCTGGTCGGCCCGTTGCGCCGTCATCGAATCCTCCTGCCCGACACGCTGGGTGTGCAACAGAGAAACAAATACGTATCTTTGTGTCAGAGTAACAGCGTCGCGTCGAGATCGCCGTGAGGGTCGTGATCCATGCAGAACCGCAGCCTTGCCGGCACTCTCGGCGAAGCGATCGACGTCGACCGCACCATCCTGGACACCGCGCGAACGGTCTTCGAGACCTACGGCGTGCGCCGGGCCAACATCGAAGACGTCGCGGCCCGCGCCGGGGTCAGCCGCAGCACCATCTACCGGCGCTTTCCGACCAAGGACGACCTGTTCGAACACGTGGTGCGGCGCGAGGCCGAAACCTTCTTCAGCACGCTCCACCGCGCGACCGAGGGCTGCACCCCGCAAGAGGCCGTGATCGAGGCGTTCGCGCTCGGGGTGCGGCTCGTCGGCGACTCCCCCCTCTATTCGCGGATCGTCGAAAGCGAGCCCGAGTTGCTCGGCCTGTTTTCCCGGTCCCATGTCTTCCCGATTCGCCAATTCGCCGACGGGATCGCGCACACGCTGCGGCGTTGCGGGGCCGACATCCCCGACGCCGACCTGGCCGACATCGCCGACGTCCTGCTGCGCGTCGCCCTGGGCATCATCGTGTTCCCCACCGACCGCCTCGACACCTCGGACCAGGCGGCCGTGCGCGACTACGCCGCCCGCTACCTGGTCCCGATCATCGGCCGCTAGCGGGGCCCGTGCTTGTCTCGGACTTGTCACAGCCCTGCACTAGCCTTTAAACCGTGGCTGGGTTTCCTGGGACACCACGAACCCGGTACGCCAGTTGCGGCGACACGGACATCGCCTACCAGGTGTTCGGCGACGGCCCGATCGACCTGCTGCTGCTTCCGGGGCCCTCGATTCCGATCGACTCGGTCGACGCCGAGCCGTCGATGTTCCGCTTCCATCGACGGCTGGCGGCATTCGCCCGGGTGATCCGGCTCGACCAGCGCGGCATCGGGCTCTCGTCCCGCGTGCCCTCGATCGACGAGATCGGGCCGCAGTTCTGGGCGAAGGACGTCGTCGCGGTGATGAGCGCGGTGGGATGCGAGCGGGCCGCGATCGTGGCGCCGAGCTTCACCTCGATGACCGGGCTGACGCTGGCGGCCGAGTACCCGGAACGGGTGAGCAGCCTGGTGATCATCAACGGCGCGGCTCGCACCCTGTACGCCCCCGACTATCCGATGGGCGCCGAGATCGAGGACCTCGACCCGTACACCACCCTCGCGATAGACCCGGACGCCGTCGAGCAGGGCTTCGACATGCTCGGCATGATCGCGCCCAGCGTCGCGCGCGACGACGCCTTCCGGGCCTGGTGGGACGCCGCCGGCAACCGCGCCGCATCGCCGAGCATGGCCCGCGCGATGATCCTGGCCATCCGCCAGGCCGACGTGCGCGACGCGCTGCCGCGCATCACCGCGCCGACGCTGATCCTGCATCGCGTCGACTCCGAGTTCACCCCGGTGGCGCACGGCCGGTACCTGGCCGACAACATCGCCGGTTCGCGCTTCGTGGAGCTACCGGGTGAAGACACCCTGTACTGGGTCGGCGAGACCGCCACGATGCTCGACGAGATCGAGGAGTTCATCACCGGGATGCGGGGCGGTTCGGAAGCCGAGCGCCTGCTGACCACCATCGTGTTCACCGACATCGTCGGCTCGACCGAGCGGGCCGCGCTGCTGGGCGACGGCCGCTGGCGCGACCTGCTGGACAACCACGACACCATCATTCGGCACGAATTGCAGCGGTTCGGTGGGCGTGAGGTCAACACCGCCGGCGACGGGTTCGTCGCCACCTTCTCCAGCCCCAGCGCCGCGCTCGCCTGCGCCGACGACATCGTCGACGCGGTGCGGGTGCTGGGCATCGAGGTGCGGGTGGGCATTCACGCCGGCGAGGTCGAGGTGCGCGGGTCGGACGTCGCCGGGATGGCGGTCCACATCGGTGCGCGGGTCGCAGCGCACGCCGAAGCCAGCGAGGTGCTGGTGTCCTCGACCGTGCGCGACATCGTCACCGGCTCGCGGCACAGGTTCGCCGACCGCGGCGCGGGCGAGCTCAGAGGCGTGCCGGGTCGGTGGCAGCTCTGTGCCCTGGTGCGCGAGCGCACCTCGGTTCGGCGGTAACGAAACCCACATCGCGAGCGGTCGAGGCGCCCCCGGGCTCGGCGTAGGCTCGCCAGCGAGCCCCGAATTCGATTCCCGCTGCAGGGCTTTGATTAGTGATCGAAGGAGTACGCGTGACCGACGTGCACGTCTCGCTGCCGCCCGCGCTGCGCCGCGCGCTGGATCTACTCGCCGATCCGCCCGCGGACCCGGACGTCAGCAGGGGCTACCTGGACCTGCTCGGCGCCGGATCGGCCGAGGACGACGCCGTCCCGAAGAACACCGGCCCGATCCAGGCGGCCTGGGCGTCACCCATCGGGTCGATGCTGTACGACAACGCACAAGCCCTGTCGCGCCGGCTGATCAGCGCGTGGCAACTGCCGATCGACTGGTTGAGCATCCCGCCGGGCGGTGTGGCGCTCGACGTCGGCTCGGGCCCGGGCAACGTCACCGCGTCGCTGGCGCGTGCGGCCGGCCCCGAGGGGCTCGCCCTGGGTATCGACATCTCCGAGGCGATGCTGGCCCGCGCCGTCCGCAACGAAGCCGGGCCGCAGGTCGGCTTCATCAAGGCCGATGCGCAACGACTTCCGCTGCGCGACAACACCATTGACGCGGTGGTTTCGACGGCCGTGCTGCAGCTGGTTCCGAATCCGGCGGCGGCGCTGGCCGAGATGGCCCGGGTGTTGCGGCCGGGCGCCCGACTGGCCATCATGGTGCCCACCGTCGGGCAGGCCGCCAGGTTTTGGCAAAAGCTGCCGAACGTGGGGGCGCACGTGTTCGACGACGACGAAATCGGCGACATCTTGGAAGACAACGGATTCGCCAGCGTACGGGTCAAGAACTACGGCACGTTCCAGTGGGTGCGCGGCAAGAACGGCTGATTCTCAGCTTCGTTTGAAGGCCGGGTGGCCACGCCTCAGGACCGGCAGCAGCAGCTCGGGGGGCGCGACCCGGATTAAGGCCGACGCCACCCGGTTCACGCGGCCCGGCACGACGACGGCCTTGCCGGCCGCGAGCCCGTCGATTCCGGCCTGGGCCACCTTGTCGGCGGGCACCCACATCACCCGCGGCAGGGCCGATTCGGCCTCCTCCTTGGAGAAACCGGCCGCCTCGCCGAATCCGGTGTCCACCGGCCCCGGGCACAGCGCCGTCGCGCCGACCCCGGTGCCGCGCAACTCACCGCGCAGGCTGTGGGTGTAGGACAACACGAACGCCTTGGCGGCGCCGTACGCCGCCTGGCCCGGCAGCGGACCGAACCCGGCAACCGATGCCACGTTCAGCACGGCGCCGCGACGGCGCTCGACCATTCCGGGCAGGAACCGGCTGCACAGGTCCACCACCGCGGCGACGTCGACCTCGACGAGGTTGAGTTCTTGCTCAGGAACGGATTTCGCCACCAGGCCCAGCGTCGAGAGGCCGGCGTTGTTGACCAGGATGTCCGGGATCAGACCGAGGGCCGCGATGCGGTCTGGCAGGGCAGCCCGTTCGCTTCGATCGGACAGGTTGGCCGGCAGCGGGTGCGCCTGCGCGCCCAACCGCGCGGCCAGCGCCTCAAGACGGTCGACGCTGCGGGCCACCAGCACCACCTGATAGCCGCGCCGCGCGAGTATCCCGGCGAACTGTTCGCCGATGCCCGACGAAGCGCCGGTGACGATCGCGGCGCTGTCGGCGTCCGGCGGCGGGAGGGCCATGTCAGCCCTCGCTTGCCTGGGCGAGCGTGGCGAGCCGGTCGATCGACTCGCGCAGCATGTCGGATGTTATCGAGCTCGCCCTCTCGATCCGGGTGCGGTCGGTCAGCTCCGTCCAGTCGTAGGTGTGCGTCACGCTGGTGAGGGTCGCGTTGATCGGCTGCAGTTCCCAGCGCCACAGGTGGCCAGGCGGCAGCTTCTTGGGCTCTGCTGGGCGCCAGGCAATTTTCGTGCCTTCGATGAACTCCACCACGTGGTTCTCCCGCACGGCGCCGTTGGTCAGCGTCATCTTGAACACGGCGCCGACCTGGCGGACCCGTTGGCCGGGGGCGGCCGAGGCGAGGTTGTTGTTACCGTCCCAGCTCGGCTGCTGAGCGGGATCGGCGATCAGTTCGAAAATCCGCTCGGCGCTCGCCGAGATCACGCGGGTGGCGCTCACGATGCGTTCCGGTTCCATGTCGCCATCCAAACATGCCCGCCCGGGCGGGGCGGATGTGACTTTCGGCCGGCCGCCTTCGGGACCTTCGGCCGTCGTGGCGCGCGCGGTCGGGCTGGCATCGTGATCGGTGCCGGGGCAACCCGGTGGCCTGTCCGAAGTGCAGCAAGCCCATTTTTGGGTGAGGCCCCCACGGCCTGCTTGACCCACCGTCACAAGACGGGGATCTGCCTTCGGACAGGCCATTTACACGCCCGCCTCGGTTAGCCGACCCGGAGCGCCTCGACCGGTCCGGACAGCGCGGACTTCATGTAACGGGTGTCGTCGTCGGCCAGCACCTCTGCGTCGCCCCGCTCGATACCGTCGACGATCTGCCGCGCGACGTCGCGAGGGTCATTCTTCGGCGCGTCGAAGCCGGCGGCCATGTCGGTGTCGGTGAAGCTCAGGTGTGCGCCGGTGACCAGGGTGCCCTGCTTTTCCAGCTCGATGCGCAGCGAGTTCGTCGCCGCCCACAGGGCCGCCTTGGAGTCGCCGTAGCCGCCGAAGCCCGCGACCCAGGACAGGATCGAAAGGGTGTTGACCAGGGCTCCGCCGCCGTTGTCGGCCAGGATCGGGGCGAACGCCTTGGCGACCCGAAGGGCGCCGAAGTAGTTCGTCTCGAACACCTCGCGCACCTCGTCGATGTCGCTGCCGAGCAACTTCGACGCACCGATGATTCCGGCGTTGTTGATGACGATGTCGGCGTCGGACGCCGTGGCAGCCAGCGCCGCAACGGAATCCGGCTTGGTGACGTCCAGCTCGAGGGCGACGACCCGCGGGTCCTCGCTGGGTTTGGGCGCCCTCGCCGTGGCATACACCTTCGCCGCGCCCCGCTGCAGGAACTCCTCGACGATGGCCTTGCCAAGCCCGCGCTGCCCGCCGGTTACCACGACCGTCGACCCATTGATGTTAACCATGATGCGTACTCCTTGACGTAGTTGAAAGCGTTTTGCCTCTGTCACCATAGTTGACGATAGCGACATAGGCAAGTATTTTTTGAGTATGTCTACTGAATGGCGTGCATCACAGCGCTACCAGCTCACTCCGGCGCCCGGGGGCCTGGGCCTGGTCCAGGACTTCCTCAACACGGTGGGGATCGGAGAATACGGCCCGGACCTGCTTGCCGACGCGGCCGTTGCGGGCGACTGGGCGGCCGGCGCCGTCCGGACATGGGCGACCGCGCGCGGGCTGGCCGTGCAGCCGCCGCCGCTCGGCGACTCGGACGTGGCGAAGCTTCGCGCCCTGCGCGACACGATCGCGCGGCTGGTCGCGGGGGAGCCGCTAACCGGACGCGCGACGGGCGCGGCCTCGGCCTCGTTGACGCTGTCGGAGACCGGCGAGGTACGGCTCGAGCCCGCCGGAACCGGCTGGCGATGGCTGGCGTCGGCCCTGTGGGGAGAGATTCTGCTCAGCCAGCGCGACGACACGTGGCGGCGGCTCAAGCAATGCCACAGCCCCGGCTGCGCGTCGACGTTTTACGACCGCTCGAAGAACAACAGCGGGGTGTGGCACGACGTGAAGACGTGTGGAAACGCCGCGAATTTGCGGGCTTCGCGGGCGCGCCGACGCGAACGGGATCGCGCGGGCAGCTAGTTCAGCGCGCCGGCCCTCAGCAGCGCTCGACCCCCTTCGGCATGATCCGCGCGGGTGAACCCCCTTGGCGCGGCCTGCTTCTCAGCACCGCCTGTAGGGCGTCGCACGCCCGCGCCTTGATCGGGGTGACTACGTCGATGCTGGTCGGGCCCTGACTCATCCAGTGCTGCAGTGTTGGCACAGTTGCCGTCCTCGTCCCTTGTCCATTCGGCCAGTTCGCCGACTCATTGAATTGCACCCCAGTGGTTTTACGGGCGCGCCGCGCCGCGGTAAACGTCGCGAAAAGCGGTGTTGTGGCGTAAGGCACATTTGCGGTGACGCAACGGGCTCGTCACATGCTGGTCCTGAACCGCCGCAGATAACCGAACAGCCGGCGCGCCGGCAGGGCCTTGGGCCAGTCGTCGGCGCGGAAGTACGCGTCGGTCCCGCCGTCAACGAAAACGATGCTGCCGCAAAGGAAGTCGGCCGAATCGGATAGCATGAAACGCATCCAGTCGGCCAACTGCCCGGCGTCTCCGAAACCGCCGACCGGTACCGGGAACGATCGGACCGCTTTGGCCTGCCTGGGGTCCGCCAGCTGCTCTTGCAGCATCGGCGTCATGATGGCGCCCGGCGCCAGGGCATTCAGGCGCACCCCCGAGCCGGCCCACTCCGGCCGCACCGCGTGGCGTCGGACCCAACGTGCCACCGCGATCTTCGAGGCCGCATACATCATCGTGGGCGCGGCCGGCCCGAACGGCCGCACGGATCGCACCGCCCGGTCGGCATCGTGCGCGAGCAACGCCCGCACCGTTCGGCCCGGCACCGCGGGCACTGTCGTCGTGGAGTTACTGGAGACGACGACGACCTTGGCGCGGTCGGCCGAGGCCAGCGTGGGGCGCAATGCAACGAGCAGTTCCACCACGCCGAGGTAGTTGACCTGGGCGATGAGGCGGGCCCGATCCCGGCCGCGGCTCGGGCCCAGGCCGGCGGCCAGCACGGCGCCCTCGAGCTGGCCGCCGCAGGCCGCCAGGATCCCGTCGGCGGCCGCCTCACGGCCGTGCGGCGTCGACAAGTCGGCGACCACCTCGGCGTCCTTCACGTCGACTCCGATCACGGTGTGCCCGTCGGCCCGGAGCCGCTGCGCGGCCTCCCGGCCCATCCCGGACGCCGATCCGGTGATCGCGTAGGTGCCCATTCAGGTCGCGGTGGCGGCGCGCTCGACGTCGAGCAGCTGCTCGCCGCGGCGCTCCTCGTCGTAGGCTTTGCGACCGCCCCGCAGTCCGAACAGCCGCTTCGATACCAGCAGATAGATCACGGCGGCCACGTTGATCGTGAAGGTGACCAGGCGGGTCATCGTGATGCCCTTGGCGAGGTCATGGATTTCCAGGGGCAGGAAGACCGAGGTGGCTACCACCGCGAAGTACTCGCCCCAGCGCTTCAGCAACCAGAGGCCGACGCCCTCGATGACCTCGATCAGCGCGTAGCCGACCAGCATCAACGTCAGGAGCGCCAAGGTGGACGGCTTGGCGGCCAGCGCCTTTTCCAGCTCGTGCACGATCGTCATCTGATCGACTTTGAACCCGGCCGCGCGGAAGATCGGCAGGTCACGGTCCAGGGTGGCCTGGATGGCCCCGCGCGCGCCGCGGAATTTCCAGACGGCATACGCGGCCAGCGCGATCACCACGGCCCGAAACAGCCGTTCGACCGCGAGCGCGCGGATGATGATGGCCTGGCGTAACGCCTTGCCGCGCAGGATCATCGGGGCGTCGTCGGCGTGGCCGCGGCCGTGTGGTTCGCCGACGGTGAATTCACCGCAGCGCAGGCAACGCCAGACTTCGCCTAGTCCGGTGGTGCCGCTGAGCCGCTCAGCCAGCCCCTTCTCGTCCGGCGCGTACGTCACGTGCCCTGCAAGCGCGCAGGTGACCAGTTCCCACCGGTTGATGCCGCGATCTTTGCGCATGGCCGATCATTGAACGCCCGCAGCGAACCACGCAAGGGGACGCGCGCAGGGAGCGTCAGAAGCGCGCCCTGCTGCGGCGACGTCGGGCGCTCGGGCTGACCGCACCGAGGAGGGCGGCGAGCTCGCCGACGGCGATCTCGTCCAGGCGATCGACGGCGGCGACGATGTCGTCGCGCAGCGCCTCGTCGCAAAACGGCTCGGCGAGCCAACCGAACTTGTCGACGACACGCTCCCAGGACATCGGCCGGGTGGGCGATCCCTCGTAATCGCTCTGTTCGCGGCTGAATTCCCGCCCGTCGCGCGTGAGCACGTGCACGCGGGCCGCGGTGCGTTGCGGGTAGTCCGCGGTCAGGTCGGGCGCGGGCTTGACGTCGACCCGGGCCAGCAGGTCCTGAACGTCGCCGCGCAACAGGCGTTCCGACTCGATCTGTCCGGGACCGACGCCCCCGTCGAGCAGCGCAACCGCGCTCAGGTATTTCAGGTTGTAGTCGGCCTGCTCCTTGGTCAGCGGGTGGTCCTTGGCGCCGTACGCTCCCCCGCCGGCGAAGTCGTAGGCGCCCTGGAAGACCTCGAGCCTCACCCGCGCGACGTCCTCGCCGCACAGGTCGTTATCGCCGCGGATCGCCAAGACCGCGTCAATGATGGCCTGGCCGTGGATAAGTGAGCAGTACTGCTTCAAGTAGGTCTGCTCGACGCAGGCAAGTGCGCGGTCGGCGGTGTGGAAGTCAATCGGCTGATCGAAGAGCTGCACCAGGCCGTGCGGGCCTTCGAACAGCGATTTGGGCCCGGTGACGCCACGGGCGGCCAACATCGTCGTGTACACCGCGCGCATGCCCGTGATCGCGGGCGAGATGCCCTTCCAGTTCGAGACCGGTTCGGCGTGCACGGCCGCGAGTGACACGTTGTCGGCGGTGGCGGCGGCAATCGCGTTCGCGGTTTGCTCGGCGTCGAGCCCCAACAGTTTGGCCGATCCCGCCGCGACCGACATCGCCAGTTGCAGTGCGTGATTGAGCCCGCGCGCCATCACGGGAACCTGGGCGCTGAACCGGCATTGGATCTCGTAGGCGACCGCGAGCGCCAGCAGGAAATCCGCCCCGGTGGCGTTGACGTGCTCGGCCACCGCCAGGATCGCACCGAAGTTGTCGGCCGGATGGCACAGTCCGCCCACCGTCAGATAGGTGTCGAGCAGATCCGGGTAGCGCACCAGGACCGCGTTGAAGAACGCCGCCTGATCGACCGAGGCCCGGCCGCCACCGACGAGCGTCGCGGTAGGAACGCCGCTGAACTGGTCGGTGTGTTCGCGGATCGTGGTGATCAGCTCACCGTCCAGCGAGCCGACGGCGCAGGCGACGCTGTCCAGCACGTTGCGTTTCAGCAAGGCCCGGGGTGACCCGCTCAGGTCCTCTTGTTGGGCGCCGACGACGAAGGCGGCGAGCTCGTCGACAACGTAGTTATGTGCCATGGGGTTTCGTCCTCCCGTCGTTGACTCCACTGAAGCGCCGCAACGACACGGAAGTCCAGGACCGATCTCCTACCAGTGCTCGACGGGAGTTCCTACCGCAGTTCGGCGCCCGCGGCGAGGGCGTCGCGGTGCGGGTCGTCGGCTGGAGCCCACCACCGGTCGGCGGGCGGGGTGAGCCAACCGCGCCCGCGCGCGGTCGTCAGCAGCGCGTCCACCAGCCCACGCACACCGGCCCGATCATCGTCTTGGCGGTGCACTAACGACCACGTCCACAGGGGTGTCGGCGCGGTGACGGGCCGCTGGCCCAGGCTGGGTGGAATGACCGCGGTGTGTCGCTTCGGTGAAGCGAGCACGGGGGCGCCGATCCTGCGGACATGGGCATAGAAGGCGTCGCCGGTGACGCCGCCGTCGTCAATCCTGACAATCCGCGCACCAGTGTGGGCCGCGAATTCCTCGGCGAACCGATTCCAGGACGACCATGCCGACTCGTCGGCGTCGAGGAGGACCTTGACCCGTTGCGCGGCAATCGGTTCCGGTGAGCCGACGCCGGGAACCACGGCCTGCAGGGGTTCGGCCCGCAGCAGGTGGGCCGTCAGCCCGCGCTGCTTGAGCTGCTCGGCGGTCACCCACGCCAGCGCGATATCGAGCGTGCCCTCCGCCACACGGTCGGCCTGCGCGTGCGACGGCAGCACCCACTCATCGACTCGCAGCGCCACCTCAGGCCCGAACAAGCTGGTGATGTCGTCGGGCAGCCAGCTGACGTAACCGAGCCGCACCGGCGTGCTTTCGGCCGCCGCCAGCTGCAGTCGACGCTTGGCGTCGTCGGCCAGGGACAATATCCTCCGCGCGTCCGGCAGCAGGGTGCGTCCGGCTTCCGTCAGCCGCACGCTGCGCCGGTCTCGCGCGAACAGTTCGGCGCCCAACTCGCGCTCGAGGGCGATGATCTGTTGCGAGAGAGCCGGTCCCGAGATGTGTTTCCGCCTGGCGGCCCGACCGAAGTGCAGTTCCTCGGCAACCGCCACGAAGTAGCCCAGCTGCCGTAGTTCCATGAGACGAGCTTAAGTGGCTCTACCTGCGGTAGGAAGCGTGACTTAGCACTGGTCGAAAGCCCGTCGTGGACGCGTCGGCGTTCGGGGGATTGGCTGGGTTAAAACAACCGCGATCACGTGAGGAGGGGCCGGTGCGACTTCCGCTGTTGCCACCGACCGGTTTGACCGCCGCACAGCAGGCCCTGTACGCCGACATGCGCGCCGTAATCGACAGCGGCTTCGGCGAACTCATTGCATACCGCGGCGACGGCGCGCTGGTCGGGCCGTTCAACGGTTGGCTGCATTTTCCCCAATTCGGCTCGCCGGCTTGGGCTCTCAATAGATCGCTCTGGGAGCATGCCCTGCTACCCGGCAGCGTCCATCAACTGGTCATCCTGGTCACCGCCGCGAAGTTCGGGGCGCGGTACGAGATCTACGGGCATGAGTACTTCGCACGCCGCGCGGGCCTGTCCGACGACAAGATCGCCACCATCGCCGCCGGTGAGCGCCCCGCCGACCTGACCGGAGACGAACGTGCCGCGTACGACATGGCGGCCGCGCTCAACCGCGGCGGTGTGCTGCCCGAGACTACCTATCGACGTGCCGTCGCGCGGTTCGGCGAGCAAGGGGCCGCCGAGATCGTGTTTCTGGTGGGCTGCTTCTCCATGGTTGCCGTGACGCTCAACGCATTCGACGCGGGAGTTCCCGGCCGCGAGGCATAGCGCCCATCAGACCGGATGCCGACGAGGGCTGCTGTGCCGCAGGTGTTTTGGCGATGACCCTCCATAAGCGGACGGCTAACTCAGCCGGCGCGATCCACCGCGTGCTGTTGCGATTGAGTGATCGCCGCCGTCTCGGCCGTCAGCTTTTCACCGATGTGCCGGATCTGCCTCGCACTGAGCGGGCACAACGGATGCACGGCCAACATCAGGGCGGCTTGCCGACGATGGTCGAAAACCGGTGCGGCGATGGTGACCACGGGTTGCTTGCGGCGACCGGGGTTGTCATCGGAGAGGAAGCCGATGGTGGTGAACTCGACCAGCAGCTGGTCCAGGATGTGCCGCACGGGAGTCGGCATCTCGTGCTGATCCAGCGTCCCGACCGCCTGGACGGCCTGCGCCAGCGCGGGCGTCGTCCAGTCGACGTCGAAGCCCCGCTCCCGCGTGTGCTCCAGGACGCGTTCGAGGCGCTGAACGCGATCGATGTTGTCACCTGCGCCGCGACGGATCCATGCCCGTTGCTCCTCCTCGCCGTCCCACGCCGCGAGGGCGACGCCGAACGGCGGGGCGTAGGGAATCCGATCGCCCGGGATGCCCGCGGGCTGCGTCGCGGGGTCGCCCTCGAAGGCGGTCACCACCAACGAGTCACCGAATCGCTCGACCACAGAACCGGCGTAGCCGACTTCGCGGGAGAGTCGCAGCGCCGCGGAACGGGCGGCGTGCGCCAGGGGACGCGCGGTGTCGGTCCGCGCCGCCACCACGGCCAGCGCGGGGCCCAGGGAAAACGTCTTCGTGACGGGGTCACGGCTGACCCAGCCCCGGTCGCACAGCGTCTTGAGGATCGCGTGGGCCGTCGCCTGGGTGAGATTTAACTCGCGCACGACATCGGAGAAGCGCAGCGGCGCATCCGGGGACCGGGCCAGGAACTCGACCACGTCGAGCACGCGGGCGGTCGGCGCCGACGGCGATCCGCGAATGTCTTGACTCCTTTACGCCGGGGTTCATATGGTTACACCGATCATTCGAAACTCTATATCGATTATTCGAGAAAATAAACGCGAGGCTGATGCGTTGCGCGCCGTGGTGTTGAGGGACGGCCGGCTGCAGGTACGCGAAACGGCGGACCCGGCACCGGGGCAGGGCGAGTTGTTGCTGCGCACACTGAGTACCGCGATCTGCGCGGCCCGCAAGTCTGCCGGCCCACCACGCATCGTGGTTCACCCGGATGGAGACATCCGATGACCGAAAACGGCGACCGGCAGGAGATTTCGGATCTGCTCGTTCGTTACGCGACGGGCATCGACCGACGCGACTGGCCGCTGTTTCGAACGGTGTTCACCGAGGACTGCCAACTCGACTACGGCGAGATCGGCGCATGGAACGGCGTCGACGCCGTCACGGACTTCATGGAGAAGACGCACGCCTTGGCGGGGCACACGCTGCACCGGTTGACCAACCAGGTCATCACTATCGACGGCGACAAGGCCACGGCGCGTACCTATGTCGATGCGCTGATCATGTTCGCCGACAACCAATCCGGCGCCAACGGCATCGGCTTTTACGACGACGACATCGTCCGCACCGCCGACGGATGGCGCATCGCGCGGCGACGGTTCACCGTGGTGCGGGTGGCTACAGTGGGGAGCCCTTAGGTGACATTCGCAACCAAGTACGGGCCGTGGGCGCTGGTCGCCGGGGCGTCCGACGGTCTGGGCGCCGCGTTCGCCGCGGGGATCGCTGAGCGCGGCGTCAACGTCGTGCTGCTGGCCCGCCGCCAATCGGCATTGGATCACGTTGCTGCGGAGATCAATTCCAAGTCATCGGTCGAAACACGCACCCTCGCGATCGACCTCGCGGGGCCGAGCGCGGCGTCGGCGATCGCGGCGGCCACCAGCGATCTGGAGATCGGCTTCCTCGTGTACTGCGCCGGTGCCGACCCGAATTACGAACCGTTCCTTGCCAATCCGATCGAGGCCGCCGAGGCGATGGTGCAACGCAACTGCACGGTGCCGATGCAGTTGTGTCACCACTTCGCTCCCGCCATGGTCGAGCGGGGCAGCGGCGGCATCGTCATCTTCGGGTCCGGCGCCGGGCTGGCCGGCGGGCCGAACATGGTGGCCTACGGCGCGTCCAAGGCGTTCGACATGGTCTTCGCCGAGGCGTTGTGGGCCGAGCTGCACGACAAAGGCGTCGACGTGGTGGGCCTGATCCTCGGCAAGACCGACACGCCCGCGCTGCGCCGGCTCGAGCACAGCCGCGGCCAGATCAGCTCGCCCGACGAGACCCCACCGGGCGCCGTCGCCGTGGACGACGTGATCGCGGAGGCGTTCGACAACCTCGCGAACGGCCCAACCCGGTTCGTCGGCGACGTCATGCGCGCCGCCGAGCAGCTGATGAGTTCACTGACGCGCAAGCAGGCCGTCGAACTCTTCGCCCAGGCCGCGGCCGCGGCGATGGGCCCGCCGGGAACCGTGGACTCCAGCAACGCGTCGTAGTGGATGTTGATGTTCCACGGTTGTCCGGCGGAATGCACTTCCCCGGAGTTAATCGAGCTATCTGTGCACCGTCGACACATCCGTGGCCCGAGACGCGCCCACCCGCGGCGTGGGCAAGTCAAAACGGCACCACAACGCCCGAAAGGTTTGCCAAAGTTTCAGATCAGCCGGCCCGAACTTTCCGACTCGAACCGCGTGGCCAGCGAAGACGGAATGCGCTGTACGGCTGCTTTGCCGATCCGGTCGCGTTGCTGGTCCATCGTTTCGCGGGTACGTTTGGGAGCAGTTCACCGGGGCACGCGAGCCAAGCACCCACCACTGATCGGCACCCCTCTTCGAGCTGAAGGATGACGATGCCGGCCACAGACTCACCCGCTGCCACGGTCGCGGCGGCATCGCGGGCGCGGCGGTTCACCCTGACCCGTTCGGCGCTGATCACCGGGATCTTCATCGCCCCGGCGGTGGTCGTCCGAATCATCGGCCTGCACCTGGACCCCGTAGCCGCGCTGCTGATCTACGGGTCCGCGGTGGTCGCCGCCAGCTTCCTGCTCGCGTGGGCCGCCGAGACCGCGCAGATCGACGTCTCCGGCGGCCTGGCGATCGCGGTGCTGGCGCTGGTGGCGGTGCTGCCCGAATACGCCGTCGACCTCTACTACGCCTACGTGTCCGGCCACGATCCGGATTACACCCAGTACGCCGCCGCCAACATGACCGGGTCCAACCGGCTCCTGATGGGGCTGGGCTGGCCGGTCGTGGTGCTGGTCAGCATCGTCGTGGCGCGAAAGGCGGCCGCGGGCAAATCCGCACGCAAGTCCGCCGCGGTGGCGCTGGAGCCCGCCAATCGCGTCGAACTCGGCTTCCTGCTGATCGCCGGCATCGCCGCATTCGTCATGCCCGCGACGCGGCAGATCCACCTGTCCCTGGGGCTGGTGCTGCTGGCCTGGTTCGGCTTTTACCTCTACAAGATCGGCCACGGCGACGTGGAGGAGCCCGATCTCATCGGTACCGCGGCCGCGCTCGGGGAGCTGCCCGATCGCGTTCGGCGCGTCGCCGTCATCGGTCTGTTCGTCACGTCGGGCGCCGTGATCCTGCTGTGCGCCAAGCCGTTCGCCGACAACCTCGTCGCGGCCGGCACCGAGCTCGGCATCGACCGGTTCCTGCTGGTGCAGTGGCTCGCGCCGCTGGCCTCGGAGGCGCCCGAGTTCATCATCGCGGTCATCTTCGCCTCCCGCGGCAAGGGCACTGCGGCGATCGCCACGCTCATCTCCTCCAAGGTCAACCAGTGGACGCTGCTGATCGGATCGTTGCCGGTGGCCCACCTGCTCGGCGGCGGCGGCCCCTCGCTGGCGCTCGACTCCCGCCAGGTCGAGGAAGTGCTGCTGACGGCCACCCAGACGCTGATGGGGGTGGCGTTGATATTGGGGCTGCGTTTCGGGCGGCTCGCGGCGTGCGCGCTGCTGGTGTTGTTCTTCGTCCAGTTCCCGTTGGTCTCGACACAGGAGCGGTTGCTGCTCTGCGGTGTCTATACCGCGGTGGCGGTCGTCGGGCTGATCATCAACCGCAGCCACCTGATCGACACGTTCCGGGCGCCATTCGTCGGCCGGGCGATCCGCCACACCGGCCACCCCCATCACCAGGTGGACGGCCCCACAATCCCGGGCTAACGCGCGCCAACCCGGCCCGCGCCGCCAAGACGCTGTGCAATACGGTCCACCTATGAATCGAGTGTCGGTAATCACGGGCGGCGCCGGCGGCATGGGTCTGGCCACGGCCAAGATCATTGGCCGCGACCACGCGGTGGTCCTCTGCGACGTGCGGCAGGACCGCCTGAATGCCGCGGCCGCGACCCTGAAAGACCTCGGGATCACTCCCACGGCCGTCGACTGCGACGTCACCGATCGGGGTGCGGTCGGTGCGCTGCTCGACACCGCAACCAAGCTCGGGACGCTCGCCTCGGTCATCCACGCCGCCGGGGTCAGTCCGAGCATGGGCGCCGCCGACTACGTCATGCGGACCAACGCGGTCGGCACGGTCAACGTCAACGAGGCGTTTTACCAGATCGCCGGTGAGGGCGCGATGTCGCAGGCCGCCAGCATGGCGCCCATGAAGGCCTCGGGGTCTTCTGAGGCCAGCGGAAATTGGTGTGCCGGAACGATTTCCGCGGGGAGCATGTAGGCCGACATGGACGCCACGTTGACGATCACCGCGCCCTCACCGGCGATCTGGTAAAACGCCTCGTTGACGTTGACCGTGCCGACCGCGTTGGTCCGCATGACGTAGT
>NZ_LZKK01000163.1 GCF_001672815.1 Mycobacterium sp. E796
CGAGATCGCCGGGCGGACACCGGGTTTCGTCGTCGCGGACCTCGCCGCGCTGGTGCGTGAGGCCGCGCTGCGGGCGGCGTCGCGGGCCAGCGCCGACGGGCAACCACCGAAGCTGAATCAGGACGACCTCGTCGGGGCGCTGACCGTCATCCGGCCGCTGTCCCGCTCGGCCACTGAGGAATTGACCGTCGGGAACGTCACGCTCGACGACGTCGGCGACATGGCCGAGGCCCGCCAAGCCCTGACCGAAGCGGTGTTGTGGCCGCTGCAGCATCCCGACACCTTCGCCCGGCTCGGGGTCGATCCCCCGCGTGGCGTGCTGCTGTACGGCCCGCCCGGCTGCGGCAAGACGTTCATCGTCCGCGCCCTGGCCAGCACGGGACAGCTGTCCGTGCACGCGGTCAAGGGCTCCGAGCTGATGGACAAGTGGGTGGGCAGCTCGGAAAAGGCGGTGCGCGAACTGTTTCGGCGGGCCCGCGATTCCGCGCCGTCACTGGTGTTCCTCGACGAGGTGGACGCGCTGGCGCCGCGGCGCGGGCAGAGCTTCGACTCCGGCGTCACCGACCGGGTGGTGGCCGCGCTGCTGACCGAGCTCGACGGCATCGACCCGCTGCGCGACGTCGTCGTGCTGGGCGCCACCAACCGGCCCGACCTGATCGATCCGGCGCTGCTGCGCCCGGGCCGGCTGGAGCGGTTGGTGTTCGTCGAACCGCCCGATGCCGCCGCCCGCGGCGAAATCTTACGCACCGCAGGCAAATCCATCCCGCTGAGCGACGACGTCGACCTCGACGCGGTGGCCGCATCGCTCGACGGCTACAGCGCCGCCGACTGCGTCGCGCTGCTGCGGGAGGCCGCGCTGACCGCCATGCGACGCTCCCTCGACGCCTCCGACGTCACGGCCGCCGACCTCGACGCCGCCCGCAAGACCGTCCACCCGTCGCTGGACCCCGCGCAGGTGCAGTCGCTACGCGCGTTCGGCAAAACTCGCTAGCACCGCGCGGGCCGACGCCGCGACGTCGGCCTCGAGCCAGGGCGGCATCGGCTCGTCGTGCGCGTGGCGGCGCACGACGGCATACGGCAGGTCGGCCACCGCGCGCGCGACGGCGTCCACCGACCGCCGGTCGCGCCTTCCGTACAGTTGCTTCGCCAGGGCCGAAAGCCGTTCGGTCAGGGGCGCATTCATCGCGGCGAGCGTCTCCCGGAACGCCGCGTCGGGCTCGTCGTCGAGCAGGTCGGTGGGCCGGATCGTCAACAACAGGCGGGCGTCCTCGGGGAGCTCGCGGGCGAAGCCGACGGCGGCCACGGCCATCGCCACCGCCGTGTCGATGGCCGTCTCGCCCTCGGCGCCCAGCGCCCGCGCCTGGAAACGTCCGAGCGCCCGCAGCCACGCCGCTGTCAGGATGCCGTCGCGATTGCCGAACCGGTGATACAGGGTGCCGGCGGGCGCGCCGCTCGCCTCGGAGATCGCCGCGACGCTCGCCGCCCGCGGTCCCCCTTCGAGCACCAGCGCCCGGGCTGCGTCCAGGATCACATCGGTTTCGTGCTTCCGCGGAGGCGCCATGATCTAGTACATTCCTTCTATATGGAACGATTACCCTATATCGATGAGCATGCCATAACCGTGCCCGCGAATCGCGCCGACACGTGGTCGGCGCTGCTGCGGGTGATGTGCCGCGACCCGCTCGACCCGTCGACCGTGCCGACGGGCTTCGTTTTGGACGAGGCGCGGCGCCCGGAGCTGTTCGCGCTCAAGGGCCGCCACCCGTTCGCGATCTACCGGTGGGTGTTCGAGTTGGACGACGTGGCGCCCGGCACCCGGGTCCGCTCCGCGACCTGGGCGGCCTTCCCCGGCATCCACGGCAAGGCCTATCGCGCGCTGGTCATCGGAACCGGCGCACACCGAATCGTGGTGCGCAGGGTGCTGAAACGCATCGCGGCAACGGCGCTCGGTTGGACCGAGGCCGACTATGCCGACGTGTTCGAGGCCCCCATCCCGCAAGGCGATTCGCGCACCGCCGAACAGACGCTCCGCGACGCGGTGGGGCGCAGGCCGGGAGCGGGCGGGAACCTCGTGCTGTGGATCCACCGCCACGTGCTGAGGCTTCGCCTGGGTCCGTACTCTTCGCCGGACCACATCATCGGCTGGCCGATCACGCGTTCGGATCGCGAGGAGATCGTGCTGACGTCGGGCGGGCCGCTCATCCGCGGCCGGTTGACGCTGCGACGCCGGGACGGCCGGGTGATGCTCATCACCGGCGTGCATTACAACCGCCTCGCCGCCCGAGCGGTGTGGGCCGCGGTCGGCCCGCTGCACCGGGCCGTGGCGCCGGGGCTCGTGAAACGCGTTGCGGCACACACCTGAACCGTTTGGCTCGTTCGTTCGTCCGACTTGGTGTAACCCGGATGCCTACAAACAGGCATCCGACAACCTCACCGAGAAGAGCAGGACCGGTTTCGTGAAGTTCCCTGATGTCGCCCCGACGGCGCGGGTCATGACGGTGGCGATCATGGTCTCGGCGGTCGTGTTCCTCGACGGCACCGTCGTGAACCTGGCCCTGCCGGCCAT
This sequence comes from Mycobacterium sp. E796, assembly GCF_001672815.1. Classification (GTDB taxonomy): domain Bacteria; phylum Actinomycetota; class Actinomycetes; order Mycobacteriales; family Mycobacteriaceae; genus Mycobacterium. The sequence goes on from NZ_LZKK01000163.1 coordinate 2,567, forward strand.
GGGACGCGACGTCGGAGGGGGCATGTGCACCCAACAGTGGGTGGTGGACGGCTACCTGCTGGCCGTGGCGGCCATGGTCCTGCCCGGCGGTGCCATCTCCGACCTGTTCGGGCGGATCCGGGTGATGCGTTTGGCGCTGGCGGCCTTCGGAGCGGGCTCGGTGATGGCGGCGACCGCGGGCACCCCGTCGATGCTGATCGCCGGGCGCCTCGTCCAGGGGCTGGGCGGCGCGTTTTTGGTGCCCGGCTCGCTGGCCCTGGTCAACTCGACGTTCGAGCCGGCCGACCGGCCCGCCGCGATCGGATCGTGGACGGCCTGGACCGGAACCGCCTTCGCGGTCGGACCGCTGCTCGGCGGGCTGGCCGTGGACTTTCTGGGCTGGCGCTGGATCTACGTCTTGTCGGCGGTTCCCGTGGCCGTCGGCTTTGCGTTGACATACTGGCTGCGCGGGATTCCCGGACCGTCCGGACGCGCGCCCCTCGACATCGTCGGCGCCGCGCTGTCGGCGGTCGGGCTGGCCGCCACGGTGTACGCGCTGATCGAACAGGGCCGGCGGGGCTGGGCCGACGCACTCGTCAGGGCGGCGCTGGCGGTGGGCATCGCCGCACTGCTCGCGTTCGTGGCGTGGCAGCGCCGCACGCCCCACCCGATGGTGCCGCTGAGCCTGTTCGCCGCCCGCAACTTCGCCGGGGCCAACCTGGTCACCGCGTTCGTCTACGGCGGCATCACGATGGGCTCGTTGGCGATCGCGCTGTACCTGCAGGAGGTCGCGGGCTATTCGGCCACCGCCTCGGGCCTGATCACGCTGCCCAGCCCGATCATGTCGTTACTGTTCGCCCGCGGCGTCGGCGGCATGGCCGCCTGGATCGGACCGCGCATCTTCCTGATGGCGGGTCCCGCGCTGGCCGGGGTCGGGCTGCTGCTAATTCGCCCGACCGCGCACGGATTGCACGCCCTCACCGACGTCCTGCCGGGCCGGATCGTGCTTGCCGTCGGCATGGTCCTCGCAGTCACCCCCCTGACCGTGGTCAATTTGTCCGCCGTCAAGTCCGCGCACAGCGGAATCGCCGCCGCGATCCAGAACGCCACGGGGCGTACCTCCGCGCTGATCGCGGTGGCCTGCGTGGGAGTGATCACCGCCAACAGGCTCACCGACGCCAGCTTCGCCCGGCTCATGGTCGTCAGCGCGGGACTGTTCTTCGTCGGCGCCGCCGTCGGGGGTCTCGCCATCCGGAACGGGCATGCAGCGGCCGAGCCGCGGGAGGCCGCCCCCGCCGGCCAGCCGCAGCTGGCATCGAGCTAGTTTTTGCAGTAATCTGCAATCTTGCTTATAACTGCATCATCGCGTTAACGTGATCGGGTGACAGCCACCGGAATCACCGCCCAAGCGGTCGACAAATTCATGAACGACCCGATCGGGTTCTTCGGCCAGTCCTACACACGAATGCACAGCATTGGGCGCCCCGAGCTGGAAGAGTTGCAACGCCAGGCGATGGGCGTCCGCTTCCGGGAGCACTACGACTCCATCGAGATGCTGCGCAAACTGGCCGACCGGCTCGGCATCACGGCGCTTAATGAATTCAATGACGTTGTGCCGCTGTTCTTTTCGCACACGGCCTTCAAGTCCTACCCGGCCGCGCTCGTCGACAAGAAGCGCTTCGACCTGATGACCAAGTGGCTGGACAAGCTGACCAGCTACGACCTGTCCGGCGTGGACACCGCGGGCTGCGCCGGGATCGACGACTGGATCGACCGACTCGACGCGCAGACCCCGCTTGAGGTCATCACCTCCAGCGGCACCACCGGCACCATCTCGATCCTGCCCAAGGACAAGCGCGGCGCCCGGGATGGCATGGCGCTGTGGAAGATCTGCCTCTTCCAAACCTTCGGCCGAGAACCCACCGAAACAGAACTCAACCCGGTGGTGGACGTGGTGTGGCCCAACTTCGCCAGCGGCAAGCTCGGTCATCTGCGCATCGCCAACATGATCAAGCGCGGCTTCACCGGCGGCGACGAAAGCAGATTCCACGCCCTGTATCCCTTCGCGGTGGACACCGACCTGATGTTCCTGGCGTCCAAGATGCGGGCGGCCGCGTCCCGCGGCGAGCTCGACCGGCTCGAGATCGACCCCGCACTTGCCGCCCGCAAGGACGAGTTCGTCGCCATGCAGGCGCGCCAAGCCCAGGACATGGAGGCGTTCTTCGCCCGCATCACCGAACAACTGCGCGGCA
>NZ_LZKK01000164.1 GCF_001672815.1 Mycobacterium sp. E796
ACCGTCGCGGTCGATCTGCGGCAAGACTGGCCGGCCGCGCTGCGGGAGGCCGGGCACGACACGACGGCGCCGACCGCGTCGATGAAGTAATCGTCGAAATACTTGGTGCGCACCGCCATTCCGTCGGCCATCGCCTGCATGCGCGCCGGCGACGCGTTCTCGAACGCGTCAAGGTCGAGTTCGCCGTCCAGCATCTTGGTGAACAGATCCACCCCGACCGCGCGCACCAATGGCTCGGCGAACGGGTCGTTGATCAGGCCGCGGGGGTCCCTCGTCGCCATGGCGCGGGCCGCCGCGACCATCGTCGCGGTGACGCCAACGCTGGAGGCCAGATCCCAGTTGTCGTCATGAGCGCGTGGCATAGGCGAAACCCTACTTGAAGGTCGCGGCCACGTAACTCAAGTCGCCGAAGGCGGCCGCCATCGCGTCCTCGGGAAACTCAAAGCCGTTGCTGGCGTACAACTCCCGGGCCGGGTAGGCCGTCACCTGCCAGCCGTGGGTCTTGAGGTAGTCGACGACGACGTTGCGCTCGCCCCGGTAGAAAAGGTCGGCCGCGTTGAGGTTGAAACCGAAGCGCTGCCAGCGCTCGGAGATGCGCTGCAACCGCTCGTCGGTGAACGCGTTTGGGTCCGAGACGTGTTCGGTGGCCAGCCGGCTGCCCGGCGCGCTGAGCGCCGTGATGTGGTCGAACAGCCGGTCCTGTGCGTCGGGCGGCAGGTAGGGCAGCAGGCCCTCGGCGCTCCACGCGGTCGGTTGGGTGACGTCAAATCCGCCTCGGGCCAACGCGGCCGGCCAGTCGTCGCGCAGGTCGACGGCGATCGTGCGGTGCTCTGCGGTGGGGGTGGCGCCGAGGTTGGCCAGCGTGCCGGTCTTGAACGCGATGACCTGGGGCTGGTCGATCTCGTAGACCACCGTGCCGTCCGGCCACGGCAATCGGTAGGCCCTGGTGTCGAGGCCGGAGGCCAGGATCACCGCCTGCCGCACACCGTCGGCGGTGGCGCCGGTGAAGAAGTCGTCGAAGAACCTGGTGCGCACCGTGATCTGCTCGCGCCGGGTCTTCCGGTTGAACAGCGCGTCGTCCTCGAAATCGATCTCGCCGTCGATGATGCGGATGAACGGGTCCAGCCCCACGGCGCGGACCAGGGGATCGGCGAACGGGTCGTCGAGCAGCGCATCGGGTCCCTGTGACGCCACCGCGCGGGAGGCCGCGACCATGGTGGCCGTCGCGCCCACGCTGGACGCCGGTCCCCAGCTGTCACCCTCGGTGCGGCCCTCACTCATGGGTGCCGCTCACGTAGAGCACGTCGCCCATGCGGGTGTCGTCTCCCTCCAGGGGCGGAAGGTCATTGGCCGCGAACAGCTCTCGGATGCTGATGCCTTCCAGCGCCCAACCACGGTCCCTCAGGTAGGGAGCCGCCTCGTTGCGCTCCCCGAAGTAGACCAGCCCCGCCATGTCCAGCTCGAAGCCGTGCGCACGCCAGCGCTCGGAGATCCGCTGCATGCGCTCCTTCAGCTTCTCCTCGTCGCCGGGCTCTGGGCTGGGCGCGCTTTCCGTCGCCAGCCGGCTGCCCGGAGCGCTGAGTTCGGTGATCGTGTCCAGCAGGCGGTCCTGCGCCTCCGGGGGCAGGTAGCCGAGCAGGCCCTCGGCGCTCCACGCGGTCGGCCGCGTCGGGTCGAATCCGGCGGCGCGCAGCGCGGCGGGCCAGTCGTCGCGCAGGTCGACGGCCACCACCCGCCGGTAAGCGGTCGGGGCGGCGCCCAGCTCGGCCAGCGTTCGCGACTTGAACTCGATGACCTGCGGCTGGTCGACCTCGTAGACCACGGTCCCGGCCGGCCAGTCCAACCGGTACGCGCGCGAGTCCAGCCCCGAGGCCAGGATCACGACCTGCTTGACGCCGGCCTGGGTCGCATTCAGGAAGAACTCGTCGAAGAACTTAGTGCGCACGGCCATGTTGTCGGCCATCCGGGACATCGCCCCGGTCGACCCGTTCGCGCCGTCGTGCACGTCGTTCAGGTCGCCCGGATCCACCTCGCCGGTCGCCAGCCGGGTGAGCAGGTCGACACCGACGGCCCGGACCAGCGGCTCGGCGAACGGGTCGTCGATCAGCGGACGATCGGCACGGCTCGCCACGGCGCGGGCCGCCGCGACCATCGTCGCGGTCACCCCGACGCTGGATGCCAGGTCCCAGGTGTCGCCTTCATACCTGGTGGAAGTCATGGTCTGCCCCTATTCGGACGTAGTTAATCTAATATTTAGCCGATATAACAAGCTTCTCCCACTGTACGCTTCCCGCAATTCGCGGCAACCTTGACGAATGGCGAACGCAGCACCCTTCGAGGCGGCGGGAAAGCGGGTGCTGATCACGGGTGCCTCGTCCGGACTGGGCGCGGCCCTGGCCCGGCGATTGGCGGGGCGAGGGGCGGTGGTGGGACTGATCGCCCGCCGCCGGGATCGCCTGGCCGAGGTGCTGGCGGACTGCCGGCGGACCTCGCCGGAATCGGCGATGTGGGTGGCCGACCTGGCGGACAGTTCCGCGCTGCGGGAGCTGGCGCTGCGGGCGTGGGACGGGCTCGGCGGCGTCGACGTGCTGATCAACAACGCCGCGATCCCGAAGCGGCGCCCGGTCGCGGCCCTGGATCCCGGGGAGGTCGAGGACGTCATGCGGATCAACTTCTTCGCCCCGATGCGCCTCACGCTGGCCCTGCTGCCGCGGATGCTGGCGCGCGGGTCCGGCCTGATCGTCAACGTCTCCAGCGTCGGCGGCCGGCTCGGCATCATCCACGAAACCGCTTATTGTGCAAGCAAATTCGCGCTGTGCGGTTGGAGCGAGGCGATGGCCGTCGACCTGCACGGTAGTGGGATTGCGGTGAAGCTGATCGAGCCGGGGCCCGTCGACACCGAGATCTGGGATCACCCGGGCAGCGAGGAGCCGCTCTACCAGGGGCCGAAGGTGCCCGCCGACGAGGTGGCCGAGGGCATCATCGAGGCACTGGCCGGCGAGACGTTCGAGCATTACGTTCCGGACATGAAAGCGGTAGTGGACGCGAAGAACGCCGACGTCGACGCGTTCATCGCCGGTGTCGCAGGAATGGCTCCGCGATGAGGGCGCTGGTGTACGGCGTGCCGCCGGAGCCGTCGCCGGGACCCGACGACGCACTGACCCACAGCCCGGTCGCACTGCGGGAAGTCGCGGATCCGCAACTGCCGCACGAGGATTGGGTGCTCACCCGGCCGCGGCTGACCGGAATCTGCGGGTCGGACTCCAAGCAGATCCTGATGGACTTCGGCGAGGCCGACGCGGACAACGCCATGTCCGCCTTCTGTTCTTTTCCGCAAGTCATGGGCCACGAGGTGGTCGCCGACGTGGTGGCGATGGGGCCCAAGGCCCGGGGGCTGGAGGTGGGCCAGCGGGTGGTGCTCAACCCGTGGCTGTCCTGCGGCCCGCGCGGCATCGAACCGCCCTGTCCCGCTTGCGAAAGCGGTGACTACAGCCTGTGCTGGAGCTTCACCGACGGCGACATCAAGCCCGGCATCCACACCGGGGTGTCGGCCGACGTGACCGGTGGCTACGCCGACCTGATGCCCGCCCACGACAGCATGCTCTTTGCAGTTCCCGATTCCGTGCCCGACGAGCTCGCGGTGTTCGCCGACCCGTTCTCGGTGTCCCTGCACGCGATCACCCGTCATCCGCCGCCGCCCTCGGGCCGGGCGCTGGTGTACGGGGCCGGCTCGCTGGGGTTGTGCGCGGTCACGATCCTGCGGGCGCTCTACCCCGACGTGGCCGTCGCGGTGGTGGCGCGGTTCGAGGCCCAGAAGGAATTGGCCCGCCGGTTCGGCGCGGCGCTGGTGGTGGACCACGAGCCGCGCCTGGCGGTCATCGAGGAACTGGTCGCGTGGGGCGGCGGCCGGTTGCGCCAGCCGCTGCTGGGCCTGCCGATGGCCTATCCGGGGGCGCTCGACGTCGTCTACGACACCGTCGGCAAGCCCGAGACGTTCGAGGTCGGGGTGCGGGTGCTGCGCGCCCGCGGCACCCTGGTGAAGGCCGGCGTGCACGCGCCCGGGCGGTGGGAGTGGAGTCCCTTGTATTTCAAGGAGATCGCCCTCGTGGGGTCGAACGCCTTCGGGGTCGAGGAGGTCGACGGCGAGCGCCGCCACGCCATCGCCCACTACCTGGATTTGGCCGCCGCCGGCCGGGTGGACCTGCGTCCCATGCTGACCCACACCTTCGGCCTCGAGCAGTGGCGCGAGGCCTTCCTGGCGATCGCCAACCAGGCCGACAGCGGCGCCGTCAAGGTCGCGTTCGACCAGCGCTAGGCACGATGTAGCGCACTCCGTGAATCGCGATATCGACGGCGCGTTCGACCGCGGCGCGCAGCTGTTGGCCTTCGGCGCCTTCTTGTAGGCACACAAGCGCAGCGGCGATCGCCGCCCCCATGACCGAGCCGATGACGGCGGCGGCGGCCGCCGGATCGAGCGTGTCGGAATACGCGCGCTGCAGCGCCTCGGCGAGCTGAGTTTCGGCCATGAAGTAGCGGTGCAGCGTGGCCGCTTGGACCGCCGGAACCGCCATTATCATCGGCAGCCGAACCGCGGCCAGGCCCCCGTCGACTTCCTCGGTGAGGGCATCGGCCAGCATGTGCTGCATGGCTGCCACGAGGACCTCGGGCATCGGGTTGTCGGGTCCTTGTCGTTCGATCAGTTCCACCGCGGCTTCGATCCTGCGGGAGAGGTGAGGGAACAGGACCTCGTCCTTGCTCGCGAAGTAGTTGAAGAATGTCTTCGTGGAAACCCCTGCGGCGGAGGTGATCTCGGCGACCGTCGTCTCCTCGTAGCCTTTCTCCTCGAACAGCCGCATGGCGGCGCGGATCAGCTCGCGCCTGGTCTGTTGTCGCTTGCGTTCCCGCAGGCCGATCTCGTCGGTTGTCATAGGCCCTTCCGATTTATTACATCTGATGTAATCTTATACCAAATGTAAACATGTCCGAAGTGGCGGGTCGGAGAAGAGCATGCAGCGGTTTAAGGACGCGGTGGCGATTGTCACCGGCGGGGGCATGGGTTTGGGTGAGGCGTTGTGCGAGGAGCTCGGCAGCCGGGGCGCCAAGGTCGTGGTCGCCGATATCGACGACGAGGCCGCATGTCTGGTGGCGGCGCACCTGAAACAGATCGGCGTGCCGGCGCGCGGCGTGTGCGTCGATGTAGCGGACCCGGCCGCGGTGGCAGCGCTGATCGAGAGCACGGTGGCTGAATACGGACGTGTCGACTACATGATCAACAATGCCGGCATCGCGATCGGCGGCGATTCGCGCGACCTCTCGATGCAGCAGTGGCGTCACGTGCTCGACGTCGACCTACTCGGCGTGGTGTACGGGACGGTGCACGCGTATCAGGTCATGACTCGCCAGGGTCACGGGCACATCGTCAACATTTCGTCGCTGAGTGGGCTGGTTCCCCAGCCGGGCAACGCCCCCTACTGCACGAGCAAGCATGGGATCGTGGGGCTTTCGCTTTCGCTGCGGGCGGAGGGAGCGGACCTCGGCGTAAAGGTCAGCGCCGCATGCCCTGGCGACATGAAGACGAGAATCTACGACAACATGGTCGTGGTCAACATGCCGCGCGAGCGGGTGGCGACGTTGAGTCGACGCACTCACTACCTGATGCCTCAGATGAGCGCCCCGGCCGCCGCCCGCGCAATACTGCGCGGCGTGGAACGCAACCGGCCGCTGATCGTGTTTCCCGCTGCGGTTCAGGTCATTTGGCACGTGTACCGCAGGTGGCCGGGCCTGTTCTATCGAATAAATGTCCACCGCATGAGGTTGTTCCGCGGCCTTCGGGTTGATCAGGGGCGCGTGGCGCGGTAGTAGTTCAACCGCCCGAGGACGCGGTGCGGCGTCGACGCAACCTCGGCGCAGTCGAATCCGGCCGCGTTCAGCAGTCGGGGAATCGCGTCGCCGAGGTTGCCGGCCGCGTGGGGGTTGCGCCTGATGAGCCGCGTCAACAGGCCGTGCTCGGCGGTAATGTCGCCGCCGATGTCGACCAGGTGTAGCCGGCCGCCCGGACGCAGCACGCGGAAGATTTCCCCCGCGGCGGCGGATTTCGCGTCTTCGTTGATGTGGTGCAGCATCATCGAGGACAGCACCCGGTCGAATTCGCCGTCGGCGTAAGGCAGTCGCTCGGCGTAGCCCTGTTCGAAGCGGATGTCTTTGAGCCCAACGCCCTTGCGCCGCGCCCGCTCGAGTGCGCGGGGATCGGGGTCGGATCCCGTGACGTCGACGGCGGGGTGGGCACGTTTGACGCGGGCGGTGAGATTGCCGGTGCCGCAGCCGATTTCCAGCACCCGCTGGCCGTCGGCGAGTTCGGCCTGCGCGATCAGCGCGTCGTAGACCTTCGGCATGCCGAGCAGGCGGGCGAACAGGTCGTAGCAGGGCAGCAGCGCGTCGTGGCCCGCGGCGGGCAGGTAGTCATGTGGATGATGTTTCGTCATAGAGTTCATGATGAAGCGCTAGTTGGCTTCATAATTGGCCGATCTTCGACAAAACTAGGACTATTTTCGCACCATGACCCAGCCAGCTCGGATGGTCCGGCATCGCAGGGGCGTGCCTATCTACGCATATCGGACCGATCCGGACACCCCTCCGGTTTCGGTGCTGCGGGCCAGTCGCGAAGACCTGCCGGAGCAGGGCCGACACATTCACGACTTTCCGGCGCTCTGGTACAGCCCTGGTCCGGGCTGCGTGTATGTGCTGGCGGCGGGTGAGGTCATCGACCCCGCCCAGGTTGTGGGTCGTATCGATGTCGGGGTCGGGGTCTTCTTCGATCCCGCGGCGCTGGGCGAGGACGGGCGATCGCCGTGGCCGGCGTGGCGGGCGCATCCGCTGCTGTTCCCGTTCCTGCACGGCCGATCCGGGGGACTGCTGCGGCTGGAGGTGCCCGCGCACCGGCGGCCGGCGTGGCAGGGTGCCATCGCGTCGATCGAGACCGAATTGACCGCGCGCCAAGAGGGTTACCAGCAGGCGGCGCTGGCGCATCTCACGCTGCTGCTGATCGACCTCTCCCGGCTGGTGGTCGACGTGGTCGGCGACCTGCGGCGCAGCGGCGAGCCACTGCTGGCCGAGGTGTTCGAGGTGATCGACCGTCGCCACGCCGAGCCGTTGTCGCTGCGCGACGTGGCGGGCGAACTCGGCATCACGCCGGGACACCTGACCACCGTGGTGCGGCGCCGCACCGGGCGCACCGTGCAGGAGTGGATCATCGAGCGCCGGATGGCCGAGGCCCGGACGTTGCTCACCGAAACCGATCTGCCGATCGCGGAGGTCGCCGGCCGCGTCGGGATCGGCGACCCGGGCTATTTCAGCAGGCTCTTCCGCCGCACGCACGGCACCTCACCCCGCGCGTGGCGCGGTTCAAACCGCTAGTGCCCCAGGTGATCCCATGATGGGCAGGTCGATCGGGGTGATGACGCCCGGCGGCGCCTCGCACAGGAACGGTATGGCGTTGACCGCCGCAACGGCGGTGCTGTCCATCAACACGGTCATCACGTCTTGGCCGGGCTCGCCGAATCGGATCGTCGCGTCGACGCGTGGTTGGCCCTCGATCACCACGCTGAAACCCTTGGGGTCGGTCCATTTCGGGTCGAGCGCGTCGTCGCTCATGGTCCAGCAGATGGCCAGCTCGACCACCGGACGGCCGCCGCGAAAGCCGCGATAGGTGCGGCGCTGGCCCCCGGCGGTGCCGGCGGCGTAGTCCACCCAGCCCAGGTTCAGATCCCGGGTCAGCACCGCGGGCTCGACGAATGCGTCCTTGGAGTCGAGCTCGGTGCCCAGCATGGTGGCGATCATGTCCAATGTCTCGAAGTAGCCCAGGCCATATCGTTGCGTCCCGGGGTCCAGGTGCGTCACCGGCTCCCGGGGCGTTTTCCCGAATCCGAGCACCTTCCACACGTCCTGGACGGGATAGGTTGTGCAGTCCAGCGTTTCGACGAGCTTGACGCTGCGGACCGTTCGGCAGGCGCCGGTGAGGAATCCGGCGACGACGTTGATGAAGCCCGGCTCGAACCCCGTTCCCAAGAAGGTCGCACCGCCCTGTCGCGCCGCCTGCTGCAGCACGGGGAGCTCGGTCGGGTGATGGGTGCCGGTCACGAAATCACCCGTGGTGACGACGTTGATGCCGGCGCGCAGCATCCTTTCCACCAGGTCGTAGTCGATGGCACGGGGCATGTAGTTCACGCAATCCGGTTTCAGCGCGATCAACGCGTCGACGTCGTCGGTCGCGGCGACACCGACCGGGGCCTGGCCCGCCAGCTCGCCGGCGTCGCGGCCCACCTTGTCCGAGCCGAAGGCGTGGACGCCCACCACCTCGAAGTCGTCGCGGTCCAGCAGGACGCCGAGGGCGCGAGTGCCGATGTTGCCGGTCGACCATTGGACTACGCGGTACGCCATGGCTCACACCGTATCGATGTCGAGCCAGTCCTCGACGTCGAATCGGTCGGCCACCGCGCGGATGGTGGCGCCCCCGTGGCCCGGGTAGTGCGCGGGTATCACCGCGGCCTTCGCGCCGACGGCCTCGGTGAAGATCCGGCGGCGGGTCACCGCGGCCGCCGGCGCGTCGACGTCGAAGGCGCAGGCGTCGGCGGGCCGGCGCAGTTGCAGTGGGCTGTGGGTGAGGTCGCCGACGAAGACGGCGGGCCGGCCAGCGTCGAGCCACAGCACCGAGGAGCCCGGCGTGTGCCCGGCGGCGGGCCGCAGTCGCAGCGACGGGCTGATCTGGCAGTCGTCCGACCACAGGACGAGCTGACCCGCCTCGGCGATGGGCGCGACGCTGTCCGCGAACACCAGCCGATCACCGGGCTGCCCGCCCGCCGGCCCGTCGGGGGAGAAGTGGCAGTAGTCGGCGGCCGGCACCAGGTATCGGGCGTTGGGGAACGTCGGCACCCAGGCGCCGTCCTCGAGCATCGTGTTCCACCCGACGTGATCGGAGTGAATGTGCGTGTTGACCACGACGTCGACGGCATCGCGGTCCACGGCCGCGGCCGCCAGCGCCGCCAGGAACCCGGTGTTGAGGTGGTCCAGCGGTGGCATGTGCGGGCGCTCGCGATCGTTGCCGACGCCGGTGTCCACCACGACGGTCAGCCCGTCGACCTCGATGACCCAGCTCTGGACCGCGATGTGCCACTTGTCCGTCGCGGGGTCGAAGAAGTCGGGCACCAGCAGGTCGGCGTTGTCCCGCCATCCTGACGGCGGCGTCTGCGGGAAACAGTGGGCGCCCAGGTCGAATTGCAGTTCCAGCACGCGCGTCACGGTCGCGTGACCGAACCGGATCGGGCGCATCTAGGCGTTGGCGCGCAGGTAGCCGTACACGCCGGCGAAGTTGCGGTTCACCTCGTCGGGGATGGGCACGGGGCCACCGAGAGCCCTTGCCCCCCAGACGATTTGGGCGGTCCGCTCGACCAGGGCGGTGATGTGCAGGGCCTTGTCGGGCCGCGGCCCCACCGCCACCAGGCCGTGGTTGGCGATCAGCGCGGCACCCCGGCCCTCGAGCGCCTTGACCGCGTTGGTGCCGACCTCGGGCGTGCCGGACGCGGCGTAGTCGGCGCAGCGGACTTCCCCGCCGCAGTAGACGGCGAACTCGTCGATGCACGCCGGAATCCGTTGGTGGGCAATGGCGAACATGGTCGCCCACACCGGGTGGCTGTGGATCACGCTGCCGATGTCGTCGAAGGCCTGGTAGCACGCCAGGTGCAGCTTCGCCTCCGACGACGGGAACCGGCCCTCGGCGGCGTGCCGCACCTCGCCCTGCGGGTCGATCAGCACCAGGTCGTCCAGCTGCATGTCGCGGTAGTCGACCGACGACGGGGTGATGACGATGTTGCCGTCGGAGCGGCGCGCCGAGATGTTGCCGGCGGTGCCCTCGACCAGGCCGCGGCGCAGCATGTCCTTGGCCGCGTCCAGAACGGCGTCCTCGGCGTTGGTGACGGATTTCATGGGCCCAGCACCTCCGGGTTGACGATATGGGTGGGCGTCTCGCCGCTCAGCAGGGCTTCCAGGTCGTCGGCCACCATCAGCGCCTGCCGGGCCTCAGTGTTCCACGTGGCGCCCCCGATGTGGGGCGTCAGCACGACATTGGGCATGGAAGTCAACGGGTGATCGGCCGGCAGCCATTCGCCGACGAAGTGGTCCAGGCCCGCTGCGGCCACCTTGCCGCCGCGCAGCGCGTCGACGAGCGCGTCGGTGTCGTGCAGCTGCGCCCGGGCGGTGTTGAGGAAGACGACGCCGTCGCGCATGGCCGCGAACTGCTGCGCGCCGATCATGCCGGCGGTGTCCTCGGTGACGGGCGCGTGCAGGGACACCACGTCGGCCTCGGCGAGCAGTTCGTCCAGGCCGTGACGGGCCTCGTCGTTGTACGGGTCGTGCGCGATCACCCGCATGCCCAGCCCGGCCAGCCGCCACCGGGTGGCCCGGCCGACAGCGCCGAGGCCCACCAGCCCGGCGGTGCGCCCGGCGATCTCCCAGCCGCGGAACCGCTGATACGGAATGCTGCCGTCGCGAAAGATGTTGCCGCCCCGTACATCCGCGTCGGCCGTCAGGAGGTGCCGGGTCGCGGCCAGCAGCAGCGCCACCGCCATCTCGGCGACCGCGTCGGCGTTGCGGGCCGGGGTGTTCAGCACCGGGATGCCGGCCGCGGTGGCCCCGTCGATGTCCACGTTGTTCGGGTCGCCCCGGGTGGACGCTATTGCGATCAGGCCCTGCTCGAACACCGGGCCGCGCACCGAGTCGCCTTCCACCACAACGATATCGGCGGACTCGGCCGCGATCCGCTCGGCCAGTTGCTCGGGGCTGTAGACCCGCAGCGGGGTCTGCTCGATCCAGGGGTCGTACACCACGTCGGCCAGCTGCCGGAGCTTGTCGAACCCCGGCCCCCGCAGCGGCGCGGTCACCAGGGCACGCGGTCTCGATGTCACAGACGCCAATGCTGGCGTACGGTGA